>CP080408.1:2575083-2896968 GCA_019448215.1 Thalassovita mediterranea
GCGTTTCGAGGACTCGGTTGCTGACAGCCCTGACTTCTTCGAGGTGATCGCTGACGAGACCAATGAGCCGGACCTGACGACGGCGTTTCGCAGCTTCGTCGAGCAGTCAGGCCTGCCGCTGGTGAACGCTGAGCTGCAATGCCGCGAAGGCCGCACGCCGGAGGTGTCCCTGTCGCAGAGCCGGTACGAACCTCTTGGCAGCCCGATCGAACAGAGCCGGCGTTGGACGATTCCCTACTGTCTCGTGGCGGCGAGCGGCGACACGCGTGAACGCGTCTGCACCATGATGAGTGAGCAAACCGCGACGCTGACGCTGGACCAGTTTGAGACCTGTCCGGACTGGATCATGCCGAATGCGGGCGGCGCCGGATACTGGCGCTTTAACCTGCCTGACGCGCAGTGGGCATTGCTGGCTGTGAACTTTGGATCGCTGGAGGCCGGTGAAGCCATGGTCGCCGTTGATAGCGCCGTGGCGAGTTTCGAAGCAGGTAACCTTGCCCTCCCGACCCTTATGGCGATCGCAAATGCCGCGGCCCGGCATGACCAGCGCCAGGTCGTCGATGGCGCAATGCGCGCTTATTCCGCGCTGTACCGTGCCGTTTCGACTGACGAGGCCGCACGTGCAGGCATGGAAGCCGAGATCGCCCGCGTATTCGGGCCGCGCCTCGAGCGCGCAAGACAGTCTGATATCGAGAGCGATCGCATTCTGGTTTCCCGGCTGGAATCATTCCTGGCACGCACCGGCAATGACGCCGAGCTGCGCGAAGAGTTCGCGCGTGCGGCGAATGCGTATGTCGGACTTCCCGTGAGCGGCGAAGTACGTGGGCTGACGAGCGACGATTTCTCGACCGCGCTTTCCATCGGCATGCAGGAAGGCGGGGAACGCTTCCTTGAAGCGATGTTGGCGTCGCTTTCTGACATTGATGATCCGACCTTTGAGCAGGCGGTTGCCTACGCGATCGGTCAGAACAATGACCCCGAGTTGCTGCCAGTCATCATGGAGCTTTCCATGTCAGGACAGCTTGGCACCCGCGAGACCTATTCGATCATGTCCGGCCAGATGCGCCAGAGCGAGGTCAAACAGGACGCATGGGCGTGGCTGCAGGCGAATTATCCGGAATTCGTGAAGCGTATTCCCGGTCAGCGCCCGCGCTCAACGCCGCGGCTTGCAGATGATCTCTGCTCACCGACGGCAATTGTCGAGCTTGAGGCCCTTTTTGGCGCGTATGGCGACCTCGCGCCGGGCTATGAACGAGCGCTTGCTGAAGCCCGTGAGAGCATCGGGCTCTGCGTCGCGCTTGAAGCGGAGCGCGCTGATGACATCCGTAGCTATTTTGCCGGTTTCGCCCCGTCCGATACGGCGCCCGAAGATAGCAACTGAGTGATCTCATCCTCGCTGCGCCCGAGGCCAGCGAGGACCTCTCGGCTATGTTGACCGAATTTCGGTGAGGGGCCTTTCGGGCCATCATTCGCACCGGGAAACCGGACGGGCGAGGCAGGTGACTTGAACGAGCTGCCATCGCCTGCGGCTGATGGGACGTCCACGATGCCGCCGGCTGCAAGAACCTGCGGATCGGCCGCTGCTTCGGCCATCGTCTGGACCGGCGCCCAGGCGATTGAATGCTCATCCAGACGCTTGGCAGCTTCTTCCTTCGTCATCGCCCCAAAGCCTTCATCGAGGACGCCGACACATTCGACGCTATTCTTGCGGCGGGCCTTTGGCGAAGAGAAGCGCTCATCTTCGATCAGGTCCTCGCGGCCTATGACCCGGCAGATCGGACCCCAGTCAGAATTGCCCTGACGCGCGACGATGCAGAGCCAGTGATCGTCACTGGTGCGGAAAAAGTTCATGATTGGCACGGTCTGCTCGTGGCGCTGCTTGGTGGAGCCAAGCCGCCCGAAGAAGAGCTGGATCGCGAAATCAGAGCCAAGCGTGAAGAGGGCGGTGCGCAGCAGCGAAGCCTCTACCAGCCGGCCCTTGCCGGTCTTGGTAGCCTCCACCAGCGCCGCGCAGATGCCAGCGGCCGCAGCGATGCTGGTCGTGTGGTCGCCGAAGGCCGTGCGGCACGGGAATGGCTCACCGCCCTTCGGGATGGTGGTGCGCGCCGCGCCTGAGCGTGCCCAGAAGCTCGCCACGTCGAAGCCAGGCTTGTCGGCGTCCGGGCCATCGAGGCCGTATCCAGTCAGGCTGCAATAGACGAGTTTTGGATTGACTGATTTCAGACCTTCATAGTCGAGGCCAGACCGCGCGAGGCCGCCGGGGCGAACATTGGTCAGAAAGACGTCCGCGCTTTCGGCGAGTTCGCGGAGGATCTTGCGGCCCTCATCGGTGGTCGTGTCGAGCGCGATGGACTTCTTGCCGCGATTGTCGAAATCAAAGACCGGATTGTCCTGGATGTCGGTGCCAATGGTCGCGAAGAATTTGCGGATCGGGTCGCCGCCGGGTGGTTCAACCTTGATCACTTCGGCGCCCCAGTCACTCAGGATACTGCCTGCGCCAGGGGCGGCCATATAGGTTGCGTATTCTATGACGCGAATGCCTTCGAGCATGTCTACTCCCAGATTTATTTCAGGCCTGCTGCCGGACCCATTGGTAAACCGGACATTAACCGGCACAATACAATTCTCAGCAAATTGATTCCTCGGCTGAGGGAAGGCGCTATCGATGGGTATTTCAAGCATGCGGCCGCAATTGTCCGAAGGGGACATTGAGCGGCTCATGAAAGGTGAGACACCGGACGAACGGGCTGGCATTGCGCACAAGCTCTGCCGCCGGATTGCGACTGACCCTCTGACAGACGCCGAACGCCGCCACGCAGAAGAGATTATTGGCATCCTCGCGCAGGACGCCGCAGAGCTCGTTCGCAAGACGCTTTCTGTGGCGCTGCGCAACTCGCCGCGCCTGCCGCGTGACGTCGCGCTCAAGCTTGCGCGCGACGTGGAGTCCGTCGCGCTGCCCGTGCTTCAGTATTCACCGTCCCTGACCGATCAGGACCTGATCGAGCTTGTCCGCGCTGTTGAAGGCGCCAAGCAGATCGCCATCGCATCGCGCGAACGTATCGACCCCGCACTGTGTGAGACGATTGCTGGCGAGGGCATTGCTGATGCCGTGGCCGCGCTGGCGCGCAATCGCGGTGCGAGCTGGACGAACAAGGCGTTCGATCGCTCCATCGACCGGTTCGCTGAGAATGAGGGCGTGAAGACCGCGCTGATCGCGCGTGAGCATATTCCGGTTCATGTCGCTGAAAAGCTGGTGTCGCTTGTTTCGGGGCAGGCTTTCGACATGCTGGTGAACCGGCATGAGTTGCCAGCGCAGCTCGCTATCGATCTTGCTGCCGGTGCGCGTGAACGCGCGACCGTGGACCTTGTCGAGCAGGCGGACCGTAGCCAGGATATGGGCTATTTCGTCCACCAGCTTGACCTCAATGGCCGCCTGACGAACTCGCTCATCATGCGCGCGCTGTGTCTCGGACAGATGAAGTTTGTCGAACATGCCATGGCAGAGCTCGCCGGTGTCACGCATGGCAAGGCGTGGCTGATGATCCATGATGCGGGTCCGCGTGGCCTTGCAGCAATTTTCGACCGGGCCGGTCTGCCGCGTAAGCTCCTGCCAGCCTTCAAGGCCGCGGTGAACGTCTTCCACGAAACCGAAGTCGATGGCGGTCCGAACGACAAGGCCCGCTTCCGGATGCGGATGATTGAACGCGTGCTGACGCAGTTCCAGGCCATCCCGAAGGGCGACCTCGACTATCTGCTGGAAAAACTGGATTTCTATTCAGAGCAGGCGCGCGCCATGGAAACGCCGCCGTCCGAAGAGGCAGCGCGCCGTTTCGGCTAGCCGTCGACCCGGGGGGCGCGGGCAAGCTCGATGCCTACGGAAGCCAGCTTCTCACCGTCGCGATAACGCGCATTCTCAGCGATGACGGCCATGCCGCAGGCGCTGGCCGCTTCGATGCGGTTGAGGAGATCGGCTTCGCTCCAGACTTTCAGCGCGTCGATGCGCACCGAATCCAGTAGGAGGCGCAGATGCGTGTCGAGCGGTGTGCACCATGAGCGCGTTGCATTGACGCCAACCCGGAAACCACGGCGGCGAAGCGCTTCGATGCTTTTGAGGATGTCGGACTTCGACTGGGACAGGGTCGCGTCGCCGACCTCGATGCAGATTTCCTGAGGGCAGATGCGGCTGCGGGCAGCGGCGGCCTCGCAGGCAATCGGTGTGTCCGGGTGCATCAGGGCCGCGATCGGGGCTTCGACAATGATCGGGCGAGCCGTTGCCTGCGGCGTCTCATTGGCAAGGCGCGCGACAGCCTCAACCTGATGGGCGAGCCAGAGGGCCGGGCTGATGCGGTTCACGAAGAGGCTACCGGCGCCGAAAGACACGCGATCATCGAAAGCAAATTGCGTTTCGGCGACCTGGTTGACGATGTCGCCCGTGAGGAGGTGGATGACAGGGGACAGCCGCAGCTCGCCTTCGCCTGGAATAATTGATGGCTGAGCCGATGTGCGTGTCCGAACCTGTTGCATGCCGCATCCCTGTCTGTGAATGTATCGAGACAAGAACAATGACAGACGCTCGTTGAGATCACGCGGATTGGAACGAGTGGATTTACAGCAAATTTGCTGGATCTGAGGGAGAATTCGTTATGACCGATGCCGCGCCAAGACTTTCCGCTACCGTTCTCCTGCTGCGCGACGCGCCGGACCTGCAGGTCCTCATGGTGAAGCGCCACTACCAGATCGACTTCGCCGCAGGGGCGCTGGTTTTTCCGGGCGGAAAGACGAATGACGAAGATGCGTCTGACGAGTGGGACGCCCTGAGCGACGGCAATTATGACGGCAAGGCACGGATCGCGCGGGTTGCTGCGCTTCGAGAAGCCTTTGAAGAATCAGGGATTATCCTGGCGCGCCCGGCGAGCGCGCGGGGCGAGGGCGCAGCGCTTGTTGGCGTCGATGTCGCTGACAAGCTTGCCCCGTTCCGCGAGGCCGTTGATCGGCGCGAGAAAAGCTTTGTTGAGCTGGTGAAAGAGCATGACCTCGTGCTCGCGCTCGATACGCTGGTTCACTTTGGCCACTGGATCACGCCAGACATGATGCCCAAGCGCTTCGATACGCATTTCTATCTGGCGCCGACGCCGCCGCAGCAGCTTGCGACCCATGACGGGCGTGAAACGACGGATGCTGTATGGCTGTCCCCGCAGCTGGCTCTCGACATGGAAGCGGCCGGCGAGGCGACAATCATTTTCCCTACCAAGATGAACCTTGGAAAGCTGGCCGAAGCGCAAAGCGTGCCGACCGCCATCAGCCGCTTCAAGGACAACAAGGTCGTCACCGTGCTGCCTGTCGTCGGCAAGGATGAGAATGGCAAACCCTGCCTGCATATCCCCGCAGAGGCCGGCTATGTTCAGACGATCGAACCCCTCGAAAAAGTCGAGAACGTCGCCAAGCGCTGACTAGCGCTTGTAGGCGAGTGGCCGTTCGCTTTCATCGAGATTGAGGTAGCGGTCGCGCAGCTTTGTCTGGCGGCTCTCGAGCGGTTGCTCGACGCCATCGATAAAGATGCGGACAGGCGCGCTTCTAACTTCCAGCGGGTCACCATCCCAGATGACGAGGTCACCAAGGCTGCCAGCAGTCAGGCGTCCTGCACCATCGATCCCGAAAATATCGGCTGGCACCGACGTGATCGCCCGCAGGGCGTCCGTATGGTCGACGCCGCTACCGACGGCATTGCCAGCGCTCTGCAGGATAAGGCGGGCCTGGTGGCTGCTATTGTCGAAATAGGCGAAGGCGGTTGTCACACCGGCATCGAGAAGCCGCGCGGCGTTCTGCTGGGTTGCGCCGAGCTGGGCGAAACTGCCAGGCAGGTTGTCATAAGGGTCGATGATGACAGGAATCTCAGCGTCGGCGAGCTCGTCTGCGGCCATCCAGCCTTCCTGCGCGCCGAGAATGACGATCTGCAGCTGAGGATTGTCCTGCTTCAGCTCGATGATCTGGCGGATGTCGCTTTCGCGGCTGGCGGAGATCATGATCAGCTGATCGCCGCGAGCTGCACGAGAGAGGGCCTGCGCGTCGATCCGGTTGAGAACATCGCCTTCCTGTCCGGTGAGATAGCGGGCTGGAAAGGCGCGTGCATCGCCGAGGGCTGCACGGAAAGTTGCCCAGGCCGCCGGGCGTGAGCCGCCTGCGATACCGGCGCCGCCTTCACCAAGATTGATGAAAGTGAACGCGCGCTCTTCAATGATGGAGCCGGGCTCGCCCGTGGTGGTGGCAATGAAGCCCTGACCACCAAAGAGGGACGAGCCCAGGCTTGGCGCGACGGCCATGCGTGTCACGCCTTCAAGTCTCGTGACTTCAATTAGCGTGGAGGCCGGGTTAAATCCGTCGCTCATATCGAGGGCCGCGCCGAATGCAGACTGGCCAGCCGAGGTATCGTCCGTCGAGTCTTCAGCGCCGACTTCTACAATGCCGGTGCGCGAGAAAGGCGTGAAGATGCCGGGTGTGATCCAGGCGCCTTCCGCATCGATGGTCTCAAGCCCTGACGGGAGCTGGTCCGCATCCGCCCAAGCGACGACCGTTCCGTCCCGGATGACGAGGGTCGCATCTTCGCGAACCGTCTCACCGTCAAACAGGGTGGCGTTCTGTATGGCGAGGTTCTGCGCGAGCGCACTGGCACAGACGAGCGAGGTTGACGCGGCAATTGCTGCAAATTTGAAGATCATTTCAGGTCTCCTTCGCCAGGCTGGCCAAGCTCGAAATCTGTGACGGGGGTGAAGTCTGGCTGCTCAAGATCAAACATGAGCGCGCCGTCGATATAAACGCGTTCGGCGTTCGAATAGGTGCTGAACGGGTCGCCATTCCAGAGAACGACGTCAGCGTCCTTACCGATCTCCAGTGAGCCTGTCTGATCGAAAATACCAAGCGACTTTGCCGGATTGGCCGAGAGCCAGGTCCAGGCGTCAGCGTCTGAAATCTCGATCCCGGCGCGCCGGCCGTCAGCCAGTGCCTTGGCGGCCTCCTGGTTCAGGCGCTGGATGCCGATATCGCTATCAGAGTGAACGATCGCGCAGGCACCGGCCTGATGGACGAGCGGGATATTCTCGCGGATGCCGTCATAGGCTTCCATCTTGAAGCCCCACCAGTCGGCCCACATGGCTGAACAGATGTCCTTCTCAGCCAATAGGTCCGCAATCTTGTAGCTTTCGACGGCGTGGTGGAATGAGGTGACCTTGTAGCCAAACTCTTCCGACATATCGATCACCTGCGCCATCTCATCGGCGCGGTAGCAATGCATGTGAACGAGGATGTCGCCGTCGAGAACGCCCGCCAGCGTGTCCAGCTCGAGGTTTCGGGTCGGCATGTCGCCGCCATCTGCTTCCCACTCGTCCCACTTTTCCTGATAGGCGCGTGCCTCGATCCATGAATTACGGTAGCCTGCGACATTGCCCATGCGCGAATAGGGGGCGCCGCCCGGGAAGCGACCGCCACCATAGCCATAGACGCGTTTCGGATTCTCACCGCATGCCATCTTCAATGTGTAAGGCGCGTCGGGAAACTTCATGCCCTGTACGGTGCGCGACAGGACGTTCTTGAGCGTCACGCCGCGCCCGCCGAAGAGATTGGCTGAACCCGGCAGGATCTGCATCGATGTAACGCCGCCAGCCAGCGCGCGGGTGAAGCCCGGGTCCTGTGGCCAGACGCCATGCTCGGCCCAGACTTCCGCTGTGACGGGGCCTGAAATCTCATTGCCGTCCTGATGGGCGCTGACGCCGGGCGAGGGGTACACACCAAGGTGGGAATGGTTGTCGATAATGCCGGGCGTTACGAATTTGCCGGCTGCGTCGATCACTTCGACATCATCGCCCGCATCGAGGTCTTCGCCCATTCCCGCGATGTTTCCGCCTTCCAGAAGGACGTCATAATTCTCGAAGACGTTGCCGATGCCGTCATAAACGGTCGCGTTTTGTAGAAGAACGGCGCCTGATGGGTAGGGCGTGTAGGTTGACGGATAAGGGTCGCGGTCGAAAGCTTCGGCCTGTTCGCCGTTGGTGTCGTTTTCGGTGTCCTGTCCACCACCGCCGCACGCGGTGAGGAAGGTCGCAGCAGACAGCGCCACTGCCAGACGCATCGCAATTTTCATATCAGCCCCTCAGCCGGAAATCCGTATCCAGAGGGTATTGTGACCCGTTTGCCGGCTCTTTCAATGGCACGCAGAACTTTGTGCGCGAATTTCCGGCGTCATATCCGCAGGCGATGCACCCTAGAGCGTGCGAACAGCGCCGGGGCTGTCGAGGTCCAGCGCGAAGGCGGGATGACGAGGTTCCGGCGTCGTCCCGCCACGTTCGAACTTCTTGAAAACGCGCGCGAGTGCCGCTTTGCCGAAAGTCGCTGGCACGATGCCTTGCGGGCGGCCGGGCCGGGCGCCGAAAGACCGGCGAAGTCGCCCATTGGCGTAAAGCGCGTTCGCGCGGAATAGCGCCGGCCATGTCATGAATTCGCATGAGAGCGAGACATTCATCATGTCGCCATTCTGAACGCGGTGCGGCGCATTCTGAGGCCATGAGATGCCTTTGCCGGGCTGCAGCTCGAACGGCTGCACGTGGGCGTCGAAAGTGCTTTCGAAGTAAAGGCTTTCATCGCCCTCACCAAGCGCGATCGCTTCAAGACGCTCGGTCGGCGCGAACTGCTCGGATTCCGGGTAGAGGTAGAGCGTCTTGGTGCCGCGAACCTGCAGCAGGGCGACCAGCGGAATATCGAGATGGTAGTGAACGTGAATGCCCGGCGATGAGATAAGAACACTCATATCGCGCTTGATGATGCGCTGGCCCATCCGCGATTGCAGGCTGTCGAAAATGTTGTCCGCCGTGTCGGCATAATGCGGCACGAGTTCATTCGTGGCGCGCAAATTGAGCCAGATACGGCCCTTCTTCACGGCTTCGAGGATTTCTTCGCCGCTCATGTTGTTGGCGGTGCCGAAAATTGGTTTCTCATCGCCTTCGGCGTGCTCACCAAAGGTCCAGATGCCAAGCCGCTCGCGCGGATAGGCGTCTAGCAGGGCGGCAAGCGAAGCGTCGCAGAAAAGCGGCGACTGGTGGAGGCTGTGTTCAGCGTCGAGAAGGTTTGAGTCCAGCTTGTCGTGCCGGACATATTGCCAGTGAATGCTCATTTACCTGCGCCCAGACCAAGGTCACCAATCGCTCCAGTCTATACCGGAACGTCGTGAAGAAACCATTGTCTGGCCCGCAAGATTTACACCAGTCGAATTCCTGAAGCGTCAGATATCGAGTTCAGACGCGAACTGGGCGTTGTCCTGGATGAACTTGAAACGGTGCTCGGCTTTGCGCCCCATCAGCGTGTCGATGAGCTCTGCAGGCTTCATTTCCGTGAGTTCGTCCATGGAGTCCGGCAGGGTGATCCGCGCCAGCGTGCGCGATTGCGGGTCCATCGTGGTCTCTTTGAGCTGTGAGGCATTCATCTCACCAAGACCCTTGAAGCGGCCGATCTCGACTTTTTCGCTATTCTTGAATTCCGATGCGATCAGCTCTGCCTTCTGCGCGTCATCCATCGCATAGACCGACTTGCCCTTATGGCTGAGGCGGTAGAGCGGAGGCATCGCCATATAGAGGCGGCCGCTTTCGATGAGGCCAGGCGTCATCTGGTAGAAGAAAGTGATGAGCAGGGACGCGATGTGTGCGCCGTCGACGTCAGCGTCAGTCATGATGATGACGCGCTCATAGCGAAGATCATCGAGATTGAAGCGCGTCTTGAGGCCCGTGCCCAGCGCCAGCATCAGGTCGGCGAGTTCCTGGTTCTTTTCCAGCTTGTCGACGGAAGCCGAAGCGACGTTGAGGATCTTGCCGCGCAGGGGAAGGATCGCCTGCATCTTGCGGTCTCGGGCCGTCTTCGCCGTGCCACCTGCCGAGTCGCCTTCGACAATGAAAAGCTCGGTATCGCCGGAATTTGCAGAGCAATCTGCGAGCTTGCCGGGAAGGCGCAGGCGGCGGGTCGCAGATTTGCGCGCGACTTCCTTGTCCTTGCGGCGCTTGGCGCGCTCATCCGCGCGTTCCATCGCCCAGTTGAGAAGCTTGTCAGCTTCCTTCGGGCTGGCAGCAAGCCAGTGGTCGAAGCGGTCGCGGACCGCGTTCTCGACAAGGCGGAAGGCGGCCGTGGTCGACAGCTTGTCCTTGGTCTGGCCGACGAATTCAGGGCCGCGAATGAAGACAGACAGAAGGATGCCCGCATAGGACATGATGTCGTCTGCGGTAATCGCGGTCGCCTTCTTCTGGCCCGTCAGCTCACCATAGTTGCGAAGGCCCTTGGTGATGGCCGAGCGAAGGCCTGCCTCATGGGTGCCGCCATCCGGTGTCGGGATGGTGTTACAGTAGGAGCGCGAGAAACCGTCGGCTTCGCCGAAGCCGGCCGCCGTCCAGGCGATGGCCCATTCGACCTTGCCTTCATCGGTCTCAACAAGGCCTGAGAAGGCTTCATTCGTAATGGTCGCCTTGCCCTTGAAGACCTCTTCCAGCTGGTCAGCGAGACCGTTCGGATAGGTGAGGGTGGCTTCGGCCGGGATTTTGGAGTCTTCTGGCAGGAGCGACGGGTCGCAAGACCAGCGCACTTCGACGCCGCGATAGAGATAGGCTTTGGAGCGCGCCATCTGGAACAGGCGCGATGGGCGGAAGCGCAGCTTGTCGCCGAAGATTTCGACGTCCGGTCTAAAGCGCACGCTGGTGCCGCGGCGGTTTGGCGCTGCGCCCTTCAGCTCGACCGGCGACATGACCTGGCCGCGTTCGAACACCTGGACGTACAGCTTGCGGTCACGAGCGACCTCGACCTCGACCCGCTCCGAAAGCGCGTTCACGACCGAGATACCGACACCGTGCAGGCCGCCTGCGGTCGCATAGGCCTTGTCGGAGAATTTGCCGCCCGCATGGAGCGTACACATGATGACTTCCAGCGCCGACTTGTCCGGAAATTTCGGGTGCGGGTCGATCGGGATGCCGCGGCCATTGTCGGTCACCGTCAGGAAGCCGTCTGCATCGAGGCGAACCTCGATCCGGCTCGCATGGCCGGCGACCGCCTCGTCCATCGAGTTATCGAGGACTTCGGCGAAAAGGTGGTGGTAGGCGCGCTCGTCCGTGCCGCCGATATACATGCCGGGACGTTTGCGGACGGGTTCGAGCCCTTCAAGGACTTCGATATCCTTGGCTGAATAGCCGGATGTGTCTGCTGGAACGTCGTCGAACAGTTGTGCTTGATTGGAGCCTGTCATGACCACCTCGTCTAGACCGAATCAGCCTGATCATACGAGGGCGAACCTCAGCTCTCCTAGTCCCGCACAGCGATTAGCTGTTGAAGGATTGCCGATCAGCGGCCGAGAAGCTCATTGGCCCGCGCGAAGACGGCTTCAAACATCTCCGTCGTCAACCGTCCGGTATTCGTGTTGTACCGCGAGCAGTGATAGCTCGACAGAAGGATGCGATTGTCGGGCAGGCGGTACTCACTGCCATGTCCGAAGGGATGATCCTTCACTTTGAGATCGAAGGCGCGCAGCATCGAGTCGTGCGAGATCTTGCCGAGGCAGAGCAATACCTGAGCCTTTGGCAAGGCATCGATGCGTGCAGTGAGGTATCCGCGGCAATTATTGACCTCGCTGCCGACCGGCTTGTTCTTCGGTGGGACGCAGCGCACCGCATTGGTGATCATCGCATCCTTGAGGACCAGCCCGTCATCCGGCCGGGCCTGATACTCACCTTCGCTGAAGCCGAACTTGGCGAAGGTTGCGTAGAGAAGATCACCCGCCCAGTCGCCAGTGAAGGGGCGGCCGGTCTTGTTCGCTCCTGTGACGCCCGGGGCAAGCCCGATAACCAGAAGCCGCGCATTCTCATCACCGAAAGAGGGGACAGGTGCGTTGAACCAGCCTGGATGGTTCAGCCGGTTCTGCGACCGGTAGGCCACAAGCCTCGGGCAGAGTTCGCAATTGGGCGGCGCTTCGGGCGGAACGGTCGTTTTATCAGTCATCGTCATCATCTGCATAAGCCACGGCCCGGTCAGGCGTTCCATTTCGTGGACGGCCAATCAGGTCTGAAAGGTCTTCAAGGTCGATGAAGACATCGGCTTCGCGGCGAAGCTCATCGCCGATCGTCTGAGGCTGTGTCTTGGCCGAAGAGACGACGGTCACGCGGCATCCTTGTGCCTTCACCATTTCGACGAGCCTGCGGAAATCGCTGTCGCCTGCAAAGAGAACGATATGGTCGACTGTGCTGGCGGCGCTCATCATGTCGACGGCAATCTCGACATTCATGTTGCCGCGTACACGCCGGCGACCTTCCCGGTCAGTAAACTCGCGCGCGGCCTTGTGGATGACATTGTAGCCATTGTAGCTCAGCCAGTCGACGAGTGGCCGGACGGGGCTGTAATCTTCGCCTTCAACAATGGTCGTGTAGTAATTGGCGCGAAGCAGCCTGCCGCGATTTCTGAATTCTGCCAGTAATTTGCGGAAGTCGATTTCAATCTCAAGCGATCGGGCGGTTGTGTAGAGGCTTGCGCCATCGATGAACAACATCAGTCGTTCGTCTTTATAAAATGCCATTTTTAACCCAGAATTCAAAGTCGTATCAAAATATCCGCGAGGCTAGCGCCGGACTGCAACCACCGCAAGTGACGGGTTGTATCGCTGTGCTGCAACGCATATAAAGAGCGGCTATCAGGAGATTTCCCATATGGCACGAGTTACTGTCGAAGACTGCATCGAGCAGGTCCCGAACCGTTTTGACCTGATCCTTCTGGCTGCGCAGCGCGCACGCATGATCCGCGAAGGTTCGCCGATCACTGTCGAGCGCGACAATGACAAGGACCCGGTCATCTCACTGAGAGAGATTGCTGATCGCACTGTTAGCCTCGACGTCGTTCGCGAAGGCCTGATCGCCAACCTTCAGGAAGTTCGCCCTGGCGAGGAAGAAGAGCGCGAGGCAGATCGTGCGGCGCTTCAGACTGCACCTGCAGCGACCGAAGAAGACGTCATGCGCGCCTACCAGGCCGAACTGGAGTCGGGCCGCGACGACCGTTTCTGATAGTCCCATGAGCAGTGCGGCCGCCAGCAACATTGATCGGTCGCCCCCAAATATGGAGCGGCGCGATGCTGGTGCGCGCGCTGCTATTCCTACCCGCGATGACCTGATTGACGCGGTCCGGGCCTACTATCCTGAAGTAGACTCGAAGCGTCTTGGTGATGCCTATGATTTCGCCAAGGAAAAGCACGGCGAACAGCTGCGCAAATCCGGCGACCCCTATTATTCCCACCCCGTGCAGGTCGCGATGCTTATTGCTGGCATCCAGCTGGACCAGTGCACGATCATGGCTGGGCTTCTTCACGACACGGTCGAGGATTGCGACGTTTCGCTGGATGAGATCGAGAGCCGGTTTGGCAATGATGTTGCTGAACTGGTCGACGGCGTCACCAAGCTTGGCAAGCTCGACTACAAATCCGAACAGTCCAAGCAGGCCGAGAACTTCCAGAAGTTCATCCTTGCGACCGTCAATGACATCCGGGTCTTGCTGGTGAAGCTGGCTGACCGGCTGCACAATATGCGCACGCTCCACTTTATCCCGAAGGAAGAGTCGCGTCGGCGCATCGCTGGTGAGACGCTGGAAATCTATGCGCCGCTGGCCCGCCGGGTTGGTCTATACCAGGTCGCCTCGGAGCTTGAGGATCTCGGCTTCCATCACGTCAATCCTGAAGCGCGCGCGAGCATTGTCGCAAAGCTTGAAGAGCTGATGTCGGAAAATGCCGACGATCTTGAGCGTATCCGGTTTGCCATCAAGCAGGTCGTCGCAGAGCAGGGGCTCACGGCACGCGTAAAGGGGCGCCGCAAGCAGCCCTATTCGATCTGGCGGAAGCTGGAACGCAAGTCGATTTCATTCCGTGATGTTGCCGACATCTTCGGTTTCCGCGTCATCGTGCAAGAGACGGGCGAATGCTACCAGTTGCTTGGTGCCTTTCACACGGTCTGGGCGTGCCTGCCTGACAGGTTCAAGGACTTCATCTCGGTTCCAAAACCGAACGGTTATGCCTCGCTCCACACGACAGTACGTGCCTCTGGTAACCGGCTCGTGGAGTTGCAGATCCGGACCGAAGAAATGGACCGGACGGCAGAGCACGGCGTCGCCGCGCACTGGACCTACAAGAATAGCGAATACGGTTTCGATCTCGAATCGTCCAAGGCGGCGGGTCTCGACCCGAGCATGAACCTTCGGGCTTTCGGTGAACTGCTCGCCGATGGCGCAGAGCCTGATGAGTTTCTCGAGCATGCCAAGCTGGAGATGTACCGCGAGCATGTGTTTGTCTTCACGCCAAAGGGCCGGCTGATCATCCTGCCCAAGGGCGCGATGCCGCTCGACTTTGCCTATGCCGTTCACACCGCCGTAGGCGACACATGTGATGGCGTCAGAGTGAATGGCGTTGACCGTACGCTCCGTACGCCGCTAAAAAATGGTGATGTCGTCGAGATATTGCGCCGGCCGGACTCTCGACCGGCAGTTGGCTGGGAAGCTCTGACGGTTACAGGGCGGGCCAGATCAGCCATCCGCCGCCTCATCAGGGGCCGCGAGCAGATCGAGTTTGTTCGTCTCGGGCGCGCTCTGATGGACCGGGATCTCAGACGTGCGGGCATAGAGCCGCTCGAAATCGACATGGTGCGCGTTGCCCGGCGCGCGGACTTTGAGACCGCCGAGGACCTCGCCGAAGCGATCGGACGCGGGCGCTATGACACAGCGGACTTTATCCGCACGGCTTTCCCGGGACATGAGCCGGCACAGGCGAATGCGCACGATCGCACGCTGATCGACGATCAGCATGCCAGCCAGATGATTGCAGGCGAAGACCTCACCCCGGGTGTCACCCTCCATCTTGGCGAGTGCTGCCACCCGATCCCCGGGGACCGCATCATTGGTCTGCGGGAGCCCGAAAAGGGCCTCGTCATCCATACAATCTTCTGTCGTCAGGTCGCAGCCTTCGAAGACCGTCCCGACCTCTGGGTGGACCTTCGCTGGAACGAGCTTGCCAAGCAGGGTGTCGTGGCCGTCGGCCGGATCAGCGTGCAGGCGGTCAACAAGCCGGGTGTCATGGCGCTTCAGTGTTCGGCCGTGGCGCAGGCTGGCGGCAACATCACCCGCGTCGAGACCGGCGAACGCGCCGCTGATTTTCTTCAGCTTATCTTCGATATCGAGGTTGAGGACTTGCGTCATCTCGAGCACATAAGGGCCGCATTGCGGGCGCTCGCCGTCGTGGAGAGCGTTGAGCGGATCGAGGAGACGACCAATTGACCAATGACGACGTGCTGGACTGTTTTCGCGAAGCTGGTGCATTGCTCGAAGGTCATTTCATTCTCTCGTCCGGGCGCCGTAGTCCTGTCTTCCTTCAGAAGGCGCTCGTCTTCTCGCAGCCTGTACTGGCAGAGCGCCTTTGCAAGGCGCTCGCGAAGAAAGTCACTGACACGTTCGGCAAGATCGACGTTGTGGCGGGGCCTGCTGTCGGTGGCATCATTCCTGGCTACGAACTCGCGCGCCAGCTTGGCTGCCGCTCCATCTTTGCTGAACGTGTTGATGGGGAACTTCAATTCCGCCGCGGCTTCTCAATCGCTGAGGGCGAGAAGATCCTGATCGCCGAGGATATCGTGACGACCGGGCTGTCCTTCCGCGAAACTGTCGTCGCGCTTGGCAAGCTGCCCGGTGAAGTCGTGGGCGGGTCATGTGTCATCGACCGGTCGAATGGCCGCGCCGATGTCGGCTGCAAACTCGTTTCCCTCGCACAGGTCGACTTTCCCGACTTTGATCCGAACGATCTGCCGGACGAGCTCAAGGCGCTTCCGCCGGTCAAACCCGGCAGCCGGGGCCTTGCCTGAAGGAGCATCCGCTCATGATCATCGGTATGGGCAATGACCTCTGCAATATCGAGCGGATCGAGAAGTCGATCGAACGCTTCGGGGAGAGGTTCAAGCAGCGCTGTTTCACTGAAACTGAAATCGCACTGGCGGAACGTCGGCGCCGCTCGGCTGAAACCTATGCGAAGCGTTTCGCCGCCAAGGAAGCCTGCGCAAAGGCGCTCGGCACAGGCGTGCCCCGGCGCGGTGTGCACTGGAAGCATATGGGTGTTGTGAACCTGCCGACCGGCAAACCGACCATGGCCTTGACCGGCGGGGCGGCCAAGCGTCTGGCGGAGATGATGCCTGCTGGACACGAGGCGGTCATTCACCTCACCATCACAGATGACCATCCATGGGCTTCGGCAGTTGTCATCATCGAGGCGCTGCCTGTAGAAGCGCGCTCATGAAACCGGCCCGTCCAAAACGTACAAGACTGCGCGCCTCCGGACGGACGGTGAAACGCAAACGCCCCGAGCTTTCTACCGAAGACCGCAAGGAGCTTGAGGGCCGACTGGGCTACACGTTCCGAAACGTCGAGTGGCTGAACCGCGCACTGACCCATCCCAGCCTCATCGACAATTATGACGGCGACGCGCAATTCTCCAACCAGCGCCTCGAATTCCTCGGTGACCGCGTGCTCGGCCTCATCATGGCAGAAGTGCTGATCGCCAAGTTTCCGTCTGAGCGCGAAGGCTACCTGACGCGCATCTTCCATCAGCTTGTCAGCGGTGAAGCCTGCGCAGAGGTCGGTGAAGCTATGGGCCTGCGCCAATTCCTCTTCTTCGATGCGTCGATGGAGAAGAATAAGCGCGGCAGCTATGACAAGAGCGTTGCCGATGCTGTTGAGGCCATCGTTGCCGCGATCTACCGCGACGGCGGGCTGGAAGCGGCCCGCGCCTTTATCAGCCGCCACTGGATCATGGAGCTTGTAGATCGGGAAATCTCGCAGCAGAACCCGAAAACAAGACTGAGCGACTGGTGCGGCGCCAATCGCGCGCCCTATGCGACCTATGATATCATCGAGCGATCCGGCCCAGATCATGAGCCGGTCTTCCTCGTTGAGGCCAGGGTCGAAGGGCGCGGTTCAGCGCAAGACAAGGGCCGCTCGAGGCAGGAAGCCGAAATGGCTGCGGCCGACCGACTTTTAAGGGATCTGATCCGGAATGCAGGCTGACGACATCAATCGAGCAGGCTTTGTCGCCATTATCGGGGCGCCAAATGCGGGCAAGTCCACGCTGACCAATGCGATGGTGGGCACCAAGGTCGCGATCGTGACCCACAAGGTCCAGACCACGCGCTTTCCGGTGCGCGGTGTGGCCCATTCGGGCGACGCGCAGCTGGTGATCGTCGACACGCCCGGTATCTTTGGCGCGAAGAAGCGCCTCGACCGCGCCATGGTGAAATCGGCATGGACCGGGGCGGAGGACGCTGATGCCGTCGTGCACCTGATCGACGCTGCCGCGTGGATCGCGGACCGCAAGGGCAAGGCCGCGCCTGCGCAGACCAAATCTGTCGAGGATGACCGCGACGTGATCCGCACGCTGAAGCGCAACAACCGAAAGGTCATCCTCGCGCTTAACAAGATTGATCTCTTCCCACATGACGAAGTCCTGCCGCTGATCGCCCAATTCAATGAGGAAGGCGCTTATAGCGACATCTTCATGATCTCGGCTGAGAATGGCGACGGGCTGGACCTGCTCATGGACCATCTCGCCGCGCAGATGCCGGAAGGACCGGCCATGTTCCCGCCAGACCAGTCCGCCGACATTCCCATGCGCCTTCTCGCCGCTGAGATCACGCGTGAAAAGCTAATGCTGCGCCTTCACGAAGAGCTGCCTTATCAGCTGACGGTGGAGACCGAGACCTGGGAAGACTTCAAGAATGGCGATGTCCGCATTGAGCAGGCCGTTATCGTTGGCCGCGACAATCACAAGTCCATGGTTCTCGGCAAGAATGGCCAGACGATCAAATGGGTCAGCCGCGCCGCGCGCGAAGAGCTGGGCAAGCTGCTGGATACGCGCGTGCACCTCTTCCTGTTCGTGAAGGTGGACGAAAAGTGGCAGGAAAAGCGCGAGAGCTACGCCCATCTTGGACTGGAGTTCGATAGCTGATGCAGTGGCGCGATGAGGGCCTTGTCCTCGGCGGCCGCAAGTTCGGCGAAAGCGGACTGATCCTCGACGTGCTGACACGTGAACGCGGGCGCCGCTCTGGTCTCGTCTATGGCGGCGCATCGCGCAAGAAACGCGCCCAGTATGAAGCCGGCAATACGGTTGAACTTTCGTGGTCCGGGCGGCTGGAAGAACAGCTTGGCCGGTTTGATGTGGCCGAAAGCTCGCGCCAGCGCGCGTCCCGCCTGATTGACCTTCCGCTAGCTCTCAATGCAGTCGCATCTATCTGCGCGCTCTTGCGCGGTGCCTTGAACGAGGGCGACCATGCAGGCTCGGCGCTGTTTGCTGCCACTGAACTACTTCTCGATCAGCTGGACGATACTGAGGTCTGGCCCGCCCTTTATGTCCGCTGGGAGCTTGGGCTGCTCGCCGCTCTGGGGTTCGGGCTAGACCTTGATGCCTGCGCTGTAAGCGGCTCGAATGATGGTCTCACCCATGTGTCTCCGCGCACGGGACGGGCGGTGAAAGGCTCAGAAGCCGAAGAGTATATCGACCGGCTCTTCGTGCTGCCAAACTTCCTGATCGACGCGCGCTCACCAGCCACAGAGCAGGACATCGCGCATGGGCTGGAGCTGACCGGTCATTTCATTGAGCGGCGGCTTTTCAACACGATGAACCGCGACATGCCGGAGCCGAGACGGCGGCTGGTGGCAAAGCTGGCGCGTCCGCAAACGCCCTAGCGGCAGATGCTCGAGCCGCCCATATCGAAGTGGAAATGGTCAGCGTGGGCGGCGTTATAGTCAGGCCCAAGCACGACGGAGAAGAGCTGGCAGGCTCCGCCATGCACTTCCTCCAGGAATGTCCCGAACTCACTATCCTCCCGCCAGTGCTGGCGCACGTCGATGACGCGGCCGTCGGCCAGCCGAAAGCCGCGAATGTCGATGGCATTGGCTCTGCCATGTTCACTCAGGTTGCTGGAGCCGGCGATGTTGCGACATGAGAATGAGCCATAAGAGAGTATGCGGTCGACCTCTTCGCCAAGGATCTCTTCAGCTGCAGGCGCCACGATCTCTCGCTCCCAGACAAAGAGCGACGCTGTCTGTGCGCAGGTCATTTTCAGCGGCGCGACGGAGTAAGGGTAGGCCGACCGGTCCAGCGTCAGTGGGCGCTCCAGCGGGCAGCGCTCCGTGCCGCTGCCTTCGGGAAGGGCGGTGTAACCGACCTCGGCGCGGTCTAGCAGGGCATAGCACTGGTCAAAATCACCCTTCAGCCGGGATAGCTTGATTGGCGTCGCAAACCCGATCGGGTCGGTCAGGCTGAGCGGACGAAGCGGGTTATGCTGCACGGGAACGAACGCATTGAAGGCAATTGCAGCCAGAAGCAGTGCCGCAACGACACCAACCTGTTTAATACCCCGCTCAAGCGTGCTGATCATTTCTTATAATCGTCCGTCATTCTGATAGAGTCAGGGCCGAAGCCCGATTCCTGAACAGGCACAGCCCGAAGGAGCCACCATGTCCGACCTTCTGGACCCCGAAGATGGCAACATCATCAATGAGCCGCTGAGTGAGGCCCTCACCAAGCGCTACCTTGCCTATGCCTTGTCCACCATTACGTCCCGCGCCCTGCCGGATGTGCGCGACGGCCTGAAGCCCGTCCAGCGCCGCATCCTTTATGGCATGCGGGAACTTAAGCTCGATCCGGAGTCCGGCTACCGCAAATGTGCGAAAATCGTCGGTGACGTGATGGGTAACTTTCACCCGCACGGCGACAGCGCGATCTACGATACACTCGTCCGGCTCGCCCAGAATTTCTCCGTCCGTTACCCGCTGGTCGATGGTCAGGGTAATTTCGGCAACATTGATGGCGATAATGCGGCCGCCTACCGCTATACCGAAGCGCGGATGACAGAGGCGGCAAAGCTGCTTCTCGACGGCCTCAATGAGGATGCCGTCGACTTCAAGGACAACTATTCCGAGACTGATCGTGAGCCGGTCGTGTTGCCGGCGGGCTATCCGAATCTTCTGGCCAATGGTGCATCCGGCATCGCCGTCGGCATGGCAACGTCCATTCCGCCGCATAATGTCGCCGAGGTTATCGACGCGGCACTCCTCCTGATCGAGGACCGCGATACGCCGATCACCGAGCTGATGAATGTCATGCCGGGCCCGGATTTTCCGACAGGCGGGGTCATTGTCGAGCCTCGCAGCGCCATTCGCGAAGCCTATGAGACAGGTCGCGGCGGCTTCCGTATCCGCGCGCGCTGGTCTGTTGAAGATCTTGGCCGAGGCACCTGGCAGATCATCGTCACCGAGATCCCGTATCAGGTCCAGAAATCCCGCCTCATCGAAAAGCTCGCAGAGCTGATAGAGACCAAGAAGGCACCGCTTCTCAGCGACGTGCGCGATGAGAGCGCTGAAGACATTCGTATTGTGCTGGAGCCGCGTGCGAAGACTGTCGATCCTGACGTGATGATGGAGAGCCTTTTCAAGCTCTGCGATCTGGAATCGCGCTTCTCCATGAACATGAACGTGCTGGATCGCGGCGCGCCAAAGGTGATGAGCCTGCGCGAAGTGATCATCGCCTATCTCGATCACCGCCGCGAGGTCGTCGTGCGCCGGGCGCGCTTCCGCCTCGACAAGATCGAGAAGCGCCTCCACCTCCTCGAAGGCTACCTCAAGGCCTTCCTCAACATCGATGAAGTGATCCGCATCATCCGCGAGGAGGATGAGCCCAAGCAGGAGCTGATCAAGCGTTTCGATCTGACCGATATTCAGGCCGAAGCGGTCCTCAACCTCCGCCTGCGTGCCCTGCGCAAGCTAGAAGAGATGGAAATCCGCAAGGAGAATGACACGCTTCAGGAAGAGCGCGCCGACATCGAATCCCTGCTTGGTTCGACGCGCCGCCAGTGGACCAAGGTCGGCAAGGAGCTGAAAGAGGCTCGCAAGGTCTTTGATCCGGAGACCGAACTCGGCCGCCGCCGCGCAACCTTTGAGGATGCGCCTGAAATCGACCTGTCCGCGGCGCTTGAGGCGTCCACGCCTAAGGAGCCGCTCACGGTGGTTCTGTCCTCAATGGGCTGGATCCGCGGCATGAAAGGGCACGGCCTCGATCTTGAAACGACCAAGTTCAAGGATGGAGACAGCCTCTATCTCAGCGAGGAAGTGCAGACGACTGACAAGATCGTCCTGCTCGCTAGCGACGGCCGCGCGTTCACGCTGACCTGTGACAAGCTTCCGGGTGGGCGCGGTCATGGTGAGCCGATCCGGCTGTCCATCGACCTTGAGGACAATATCGAGATCATCGCCATGTTCAGGCTGGATGCCAGCCGCAAGCGTCTGATGGCGTCGGATGCGGGCTATGGCTTCATCGTGCCGGAAGGCGAGCTTGAGTCGAACCGCAAGGCTGGCAAGTCCGTCGTGAATACGGCCGGTGGAAATCTGCTCATCAGCCGTATCGTCGATGGTGATCAGATCGCCGTGATTGGCACGAACAAGAAGCTGCTCATCTTCCCGCTGGAAGAGCTGCCGGAAATGCCTCGCGGCAAGGGCGTGAAGCTTCAGGCCTATCGCGGCAAGGACAAGCTTGCCGATGCCATGACCTTCAAGGCCGAAGAAGGCTTCGCTGTGACCGATTCAGCCGGGCGTTCACGCACCTTCCCTGAATGGGAAGAGTGGGTCGGCAAACGGGCACAGGCTGGAAAGGCGGCACCACGCGGATTTCCAAAGTCAGGCACATTCACCGGTTAGCTTGTCTTCCCGCAGGGGCGGGTCTACTAAGTCTGCCGGGACAATCTTCGAGGTGGAGGGACCTCCATGACATTTCTTTACGTTCTGATCGGCGCGCTGGCCATTCTGGTCGTCTTCCTGATCGGTATCTACAACGCGCTTGTCGCGAAGCGTCAGCGCTGCAATCAGGCTTTCGCCGACATCGATGTGCAGCTGAAGCAGCGCCAGAACCTGATCCCCAATCTGGTGGAAACGGTGAAAGGCTATGCCACGCATGAGCGCGAAACGCTCGACGCGGTCGTTCAGGCACGTAATTCAGCCGTGGCGGCGCAGTCGCCGGGTGAGATGGCGCAGGCCGAAGGCGTACTGACCGGGGCCCTCGGCCGCCTGTTTGCGCTGTCCGAAGCCTATCCGGACCTGAAGGCGAACGAGAACTTCAAGGACCTGCAGGACGAGCTGTCTGTCATCGAAGACAAGCTTGCCGCCGCACGCCGTTTCTACAATGCGGCCGTTCAGGATTATAACACCTCGCGTGAGCAATTCCCGAACTCCATCGTGGCGGGCATGTTCAACTTCGAGGAACGCGAATTCTTCGACCTTGGCGGCGATCGCACGGCGCTGTCGAACGCGCCGGAAGTGAAGTTCTAGGCTCCAAGCGCTTTAGATATGAAAATTAAGATCCCGGTCTTTCGCATTGAAAGGCCGGGATTTTTCTTTGCGAGTACGGTTAGTTCGCCTGAAGGGACGGCAGCCAGGTTGCAAGCTGCGGCAGGAAGGCGACGGCGAGGATCATCAGAAGCTGCAAGCCGATGAAGGGCAGGGCGCCGCGCCAGATCTCGATCGTCTGGACGCTGTCGGGGGCTGCGCCACGCAGATAGAAAAGCGCAAAGCCGAATGGCGGCGTCAGGAAGCTGGTCTGCAGGTTCAGCGCCATCAGGATGCCGAGCCAGACCGGATCAAACCCCATGATGATGAGCGGCGGCGTGACGAGCGGAACGACGACGAAAACGATCTCAATGAAGTCGAGGAAGAACCCAAGCACGAACATGACGAGCATGGCGCCAATCAGCGCGCCCCAGCGCCCGCCAGGAATGGCGTGCAGCAGGTCGGCCACCATGTCGTCGCCGCCAAAACCGCGAAAGACGAGCGAGAAGAGCGACGCGCCGATCAGGATGAGGAACACCATCGAGGTGATGTGAACGCCGCTTTTCAGCGCAAGTGTGAGAAAGCCGCGCCGATGAAGGATGATCATCCCGGCGACCGTACCCGCCAGAAACAGGATCGCCGACACGACGATCACGGCGATACCAACCAGGGTGATCGCATCCGTTGTCGCCACGCCAAGGCGTAGATCCATCACATTGCGGATCACCAGAATGAGGAGAAGCGCCGCGAAGGCACCGGCGATGACCCGCACGAGAAAAGCGTCTCCCGTTTCAGACAGGCGGAGACCTGCAAGAAGCAGCGCGCCAGCGACGCCAATCGATGCCGCTTCTGTTGGGGTCGCAATGCCGGATAGGATAGCCCCAAGCACCGCAATGATCAGAAAGAGTGGGGCGCCGAGGCCGAACGCGACCTCCTTGCCTGTCAGCGGCGGACTGTCATTGTCGATGACGGGTGGACAAGACTCTGGCTTCAGGATTGCCATGACCGCGATCCAGCCAAGATAGAGCCCAACCAGTAGCAGGCCCGGAATGAGCGCTCCGGCAAACAGGTCACCTACGGACACGACAAAGCTGCCAATGCCCATCTCATTGGCGGCCTGGCTCGCCGCATTGGAAACGGCGTCTGCCAGCAGGATGAGGACGATACTTGGCGGAATGATCTGGCCGAGCGTGCCTGAGGCAGCGATCGTCCCGGTCGCTAGCTTGGGGTCGTACTTTTGGGCCAGCATGGTCGGCAGGGCGATCAGCGTCATTGTGATGACAGTTGCGCCAACGATGCCGGTTGATGCCGCAAGCAAGGCGCCGACGAGGACGACGGCATAGCCGAGACCGCCGCGCATACGCCCAAGCAGTCGACCGGCTATGTGCAGCAGGTCCTCTGCGACGCGCGAGCGCTCAAGGATGACGCCCATCAGCACAAAGAGCGGGACGGCAATCAGCGTCTCATTCTGCATGATCGAGCCGCCCTGGATGCGGCTCGGCAGCGACAGGAGAAGTGGTTCAGGGAAGACGCCCAGCGTGATGCCAAACAGGGCAAAGAGCAGGGCGACGCCGCCAAGTGTCAGCGCAACGGGGTAGCCCGCGAGCAGGGCGCCGATTGCCGTCAGGAACATCAGAAGCGCGAGCAGGAGTTCAAGCTCCATAATGGCGCTCCTGCGGTGTGGCGTCGTCAGCAGACGCTGCAAATCCAGTCAGTCTCAGCGCTGCTTTCAGGGCGACCGACAGGCCAGCAAGGATCAGTAGCACCGCGAAGACCGGCACAAGCGTCTTGAACAGGAAAAGGATCGGCAGGCCGTCGCTTTCGCGTGAGCCTTCGAACAGCGTCCAGCTGCGCGTCAGCCCCTGTTCGCCTGCCGTGAGAAGGCGGATGCAGATCGGGAAGAGCAGGAGGTAGGTGCCTGCAAGTTCGATCCAGTTACGGCCAGTCTCGCCAAAGCGTGGGCGAAGAATGTCGACACGCACATGCGCATCATCGCGAAGCGCGGTCGCCGCGCCCAGCATGAACACGGCAGCGAAAGCGTAGATGACCGACTCTGACAGCCAGGTCGCTGTCAGCGCCAGCGCATAGCTGCCAATCACGACGACAAGCTGGAGCATGAACAGAAGCACCGCCGCCAGCATGGCAGCGCGAAGCACCCAATCGAGCGAGCGGTCCAGCCCGTCAGCAAGCGTCTGCCCGGCTTTGTGAAGCGGGCCCGGTATCACGAGGATAAGCAGAGGCAGAAGAAGCAGCGGCGAGGCAACAAGCCCGATCCACTTCAGGAAACTGCCAAGGGTCAGGAAGACTTGCGGGTCCATGACGGGCGCCTAGCCTCCGGTCTTCCGGCCAAGTTCGCGGGCTGCATAATACGGCCCGTCAGAGACCGCCGCCCAGCCCGCCATCTTGTTCAGCGCCTCTTCGAAACTCTCATAGATGCGCTTTTCCAGACCATCGCGGCCAGATGCGGCGCGCACGTCTCTTGCCGCCTCTGCCATGCGGGCGACAACTTCATCCGGGAATGAACGCAGCTGAACGCCATGCTCGCGCACCAGAAGGTCGAGATATACCGAGTTCTGATAGGTAAACTCGCCCAGCGAGAGGTGATTGACGGACTCGCAGGCCGCTTTGATCAGCGCCTGTTCGCCTGCCGTGAGGCTTTCCCAGAGCTTTAGATTGATGCCGACGGCAAGGCTCGCGCCCGGTTCATGGAAGCCGGGTCCGTAATAGTATGGCGCTTCCCGGTAGAAGCCGAGCGAGTAGTCATTCCACGGCCCGACCCATTCGGTCGCGTCGATATTGCCCGTCTGGAGCGCCTGATAGATTTCGCCGCCGGGCAGGGACTTTGCTGATCCGCCAAGGGCGCGCAGCACATCACCGCCTTGCCCAGGAATACGCATCTGAAGTCCGACAAGGTCATCGAGACTGTTGATCTCACGCCGGAACCAGCCTCCCATCTGGTGACCGGTATTCGCGCCCTGTAGCGGCTTGATGCCGAAGCCAGCCGAGAGCTCATCCCAGAGCTCCTGACCACCGCCAAAGTCGATCCAGCCCATGATCTCCTGCGCCGTCATGCCGAACGGCACGGCCGTGAAGAATGGGTAGGCGGTGGACTTGGCCGTCCAGTAATATTCGGCGCCGTGATAAATATCGGCAGAGCCGTTCGCGACCGCGTCGAAGCTTTCAAAAGCAGGCACCAGCTCGCCCGCGGCATAGACCTTCACTTCGATCAGGCCTTCAGACATGGCGAGGATGCGTTCGGCCACACGCTCTGCCGCGCGCCCGAGGCCGGGCAGCCCCTTCGGCCAGGTCGTCACCATGTTGAGACGCCGCCGGTTGCGGCTGATCGCAGGCGCGGCAAGATTTGCCGCGTGGTCCGGGCTGCCAAAGGATGCGGCAGCACCGCCTATGCCAAGAAGACCTGCGCCAAGCAGGTTACGTCTGCGTATCATATCCTCCCCCGGATCCTCTAGGGATCGCCCGGTTCTGCCCCTCTGACAGTCCGGGTTCTATTTATCCTCTTCAAGCGGACGCCAGACGGCCCCGTCAAGGACTTCGAGCGGCTGGAAGCGGCGTTTATAGTCCATCTTCGGGCTCTGCTTGATCCAGTAGCCAAGATAGACGTGCGGTAGGCCGTAGTCTTCAGCGCTGCGGATATGATCGAGGATCATATAGGTGCCGAGGCTGCGCTTGGGCTGGCGCGTATCGAAGAAGGTGTAGACCATCGAGAAACCGTCGCGCAGCACATCGGTCAGCGACACGCCGACAAGCGGTGCGTCCTCTTCCGGGCCTTCGCGATACTCGAACATCAGGGTTTGCACCGGCGTCTCGTTCACCATGCCGGCAAATTCGCGAAAGCCCATATCCGACATGCCGCCGCCTTCATGGCGCGACACGAGATAGCGCTTCAGCAGGCGGAACTGCTCACGCGTCGCTTTCGGCGCGACCGGGCGGCGGACAAGGTCCGCATTCCGCTTCAGGATACGGTCCTGATTGCGGCTCGCCGAAAACTGAGAGGCGTCGACGCGCACACTGCGGCAGGCATTGCAGGACGGGCAGGCCGGACGGTAGGCGACCGACTGGCTGCGACGGAAGCCTGCTTCGCTCAGCTGGTTGTGAAGCGTATCAGGGGCCGACTGGTTGAGATGGGTAAAGGCTTTGCGCTCCATCTGGCCGTCCAGATAGGGGCAAGGGGTTGCACCGGTGACATAGAAACGCAGTCCGCGCCCGACACCCGGTACGGTAAATAGCGACTCATCCAGTTTCATAGTCATCGATTAAGGCACTCATAGATCAAAACGCCAAGGGGCCATTATGGTGAATGCGACCCACATCACAACCAAAAGTGGCCCACCAAACTTTATGAAGTCTGAAAACCGGTAATGGCCGGGCGCCATGATCAACATGTTCGTCTGATAGGCGATCGGCGAGGCGAAACTGCAGTTTGAGGCGTAAATGACTGCAAGGATATAGGGCAGTGGGTCGCTGCCGACCGTGTGCGCCGCTTCCAGCGCCACAGGCGCGAACAGGACGGCCGTGGCCGCATTGCTGAGAATGTTGGTCAGCAGCGCCACGCAGATGAAGATGGTGGAGAGGATGACGACCGGGCCAAAAGGCTCCGCCAGGGTCACCACGCCGTTCGCGATCAGCGTCGCCGCGCCAGTCTTCTCCAGTGCCGTGCCCATTGAAAGCGCAGCAGCGATGACGAGGAATATGCGAAGATCGAGCGCCCGGCTTGCCTGACGCGTATTCAGGCACTGGGTGACGATCATTGCGAGGGCCGCAAGCACGGACGCGACCAGGATGCTGGTGATGCCTGTCGCCGCCAGTATGACCATGCCGAGCGCGATAAGGCGCGCTGCGAGGCTGTGCGCCGTCACCGGAATTTCTTTCTGGGACCATTCCAGAAGCAGGATGTCGCGGCTGGTCCGGAGTTCCTGAAACACGGTCTGCGGCGCACAGAGAAGTAGTGTGTCGCCTGCTTCCAGGCGGATCTCGCCAAGTTTCGACCGGATCATGCGCGAACGCCGCTGGATACCCAGAACCACCGCAGAGGTGAGACGCCGGAAGCCGAGCATCTCAACGGTCCGGCCGGCCATGCGTGAGCCGGGGGCAATGACGGCCTCGATCAGGCTGAGCTGCGGCACGCTGGTATCGACCTTCTCGTCCTCGTCTCCCTGCCAGATCTGCTGCAGCAGGCCCGGCTTGGAGGCGAGGAGGTCGCTGATGGCCTTGCGCGTCGCGGCGACAATGACGAGATCGCCAACGCGAAGCTCCACATCTTCGAAGGGCGGTAACATTGCTTTCTCGCCGCGCTGGATCAGGCGTACGGTCATATCCTTGAGGTCAGGGAACATGCCGGCCACTGGAGACTGCCCGACAAGGAAGTGGCCGTGTGTGACCTCGATCTGGGCGACGAACTGCTTGCCACTGGGCACGATCTCCTGCGCGAACGTATCCCGGTTTGGCAGGAGGTAGCGTGAGAAGATCGCGATATAGGCAAGACCAATCCCCGCCAGCATGAGGCCCATCGGGGTCTGCTCGAAAAAATCGAGTGAAATGCCTTCAGTGCGCCGGTACGCATCGGCGGCCAGCAGGTTAGTCGAGGTGCCAATAAGTGTCGTCATGCCTGCCAGGATCGACACGAAGCTGAGCGGCATCATCAGGCGCGACGGCGACGCATTCATGCGCATCGCGATCGCGCTCATGATCGGCAGGAACATGATCACAACAGGCGTGTTGTTGGTGAATGCGCTAATGGCGAACACCGCAAAGAAGGTCAGGCAAAGCGTGTAGATTGGCCGCCTGCCATAAGAGCGCACAAGCGCTTTGGTCGGCCCTTCAATGGCGCCCGTCTGGAACAGACCCTGACCGACAACCAGCAGTGCCATGATCGTGATGAGGGCCGGGTTGCCAAAACCGGACAGCAGGTCTGCCGACGTGATCGCCGTCCCATCAAAGGCGGTTGCGCCCGGTATCGTGAAGAGCAGCAACAGCGCCGCGACCACGCCAATGGAGACAGACTCCATCGACCAGCGGTCCAGCACATAGGCCACGATTGCGCACAGGATCACAAACAGGCTGGCCCACATGGGCCAGTTTGCAACAAGCTCTGTTGCCATGAAGTCTCCCGGCCGCGGCGGGAGCAGACAGCTCCCAGCAGAAAATCAGTCTATATGAACGACTATGCTCAAGCGACGGTTCTGAGGCAAGTTGGTAGATTTGGCATCCAGCGGACGCGTATCAGCAAGACCTGCAACGCTGCGCACGCGCGATGGGGCGATGCCCTGTGCCAGCAGGGCTCTGCGGGCGGCGTTCGCACGGTCTGCGGACAGGTCCCAGTTTGAATAATTGACGCGGTTGATCGGGTCGCTGTCGGTATGGCCTTCGATTGAGAAGGGCATGTCGACCATGCTGAGCGCTGCAGCCGTCAGGCCGATCAGATCTTCACCGCGCGCGTTGAGTGACGCCGCTCCTTTTTCGAACAGCGGGGCAAGATCAGGGTCGAGCAGGTCGATCCGGACGCCGTTCTCAATCTCGCTGATCGCGACATGGCCAGCAGGTTCTGCGAGCAGTGCGGAGCTCCGCAGTGTATCGGCAAGCACGGCGACGTCGCTTTGGACGGGGGTGAGGGAGAGTGGCTCAACAGCCTGCGCGCTCGCAAGGCCGGGCGCGCCGAATTGCTCTGCAACGCTCTCTTTCTGCTCAGGCGTTGCGCCATGAACAAGCCAGAGAACGAGGAAGAGGGCACAAAGCGCCGTCAGGAAGTCCGCATAAGCGAGCTTCCATCCGCCAGTCTGGCGGATCGGCGCCAGCGGCATTCTGCCACCAGCACGCGACAAGGCGTTAACATTAGCCATCGTGTCCGATCTTTCTGATCCGTACACTCTGCCTACATGATCGTTCTTAGGGTGAAGTGTGAGGTAACCTTTGAATTTTAATCAAATCTGGCCAGACCCTGCGGGCCGGGCTAGTTGGCGATGAAGTCAAATGGGCTATGTGGCCCGTGGCGGCAGCGGAGAGATTATTATGAGCAAATGTGCGTTTCTGGGCCTCGGTGTCATGGGTTTCCCGATGGCTGGCCATCTCTTGTCGAACGGCCATCACGTCACTGTCTGGAACCGTACCACGGCGAAGGCTGAAGACTGGGCATCAAAGCATAACGGCAAGGCCGCTGCCACGCCGGAAGACGCCGTCGCGGGCGCTGAGTATGTCTGCCTCTGCCTTGGTGACGACCCGGATGTCGAAGCCGTTTTCGACCTGATCGAGGGTGCGCTCGCGAAGGGCACGATTGTCATTGACCATACCACAGCCAGCGCAGGCCTTGCTCGCAGCCTGTACGAGCGGTGCGCCGCACGCGGTGCGCACTTTGTTGATGCGCCCATCTCCGGCGGGCAGGCCGGCGCAGAAGCTGGGCGGCTGACGATCATGTGCGGCGGCGATGATGAGGCGATGGCGAAGGCGCGTCCTGTCATGGAGGCTTATGGCGCCCGCATCACCCATATCGGCGAAAGCGGCGCAGGCCAGCTCGCCAAGTCGGTGAACCAGATTTGTATCGCAGGCATCGTGCAAGGGCTGTCCGAGGGCATCCACTTTGCCGAGAGCAATGGTCTCGACGTTGCCAAGGTCATGGAAGCCATTTCTGGCGGTGCAGCCCAAAGCTGGCAGATGGAAAACCGCTGGAAGACGATGGTTGCGCGCGAGTTTGAGCACGGCTTCGCTGTGGACTGGATGCGCAAGGATCTGCGCATTGCCCTGAAAGCGGCTGGCGAAAGCGGCGCACGCCTGCCGGTCACGGCGCTCGTGGATCAGTTCTACGCAGACGTGCAGGCCGAAGGCGGCCAGCGTTGGGACACCTCCAGCCTCGTCACCCGCTTCGACACTTCACGGAAGCAGTGATTTGAAACAGGTCGAAATCCATCTGAAAAAGCGCGACAGCGAGGTCGTCGTCCGCGCCATCAAGGCGTTTGAGCCTGTCGACTGGATCCAGTTCGATATCGAGCAGGAAGACCGGAAGATGATCCGCGTGCTCGCGCATGACGGTCGCTGTCAGGTGCTCATAGATGCGGTTTCGCAGGCGCTGGAAGACTGCCGGGACTGGCGCGTGACGATGATACCGGTTGAGGCAAGCCTGCCTGAGCCGCGCGAGCTCGAGCAGGATGAGGCGGCGAGCAATCTTCGCGTTCTTCGCGAAGAGCTTCTCGACGATGTGGTCAAGGATGCGACACTCACGCGTGACTTCCTTATTCTTTCGGGCTTGTCCACGGTGGTGGCCGCGATTGGCCTGAATTCCGACGGTGTCGCGGCGGTGATCGGTGCCATGGTGATTGCGCCTTTGCTCGGGCCCATTCTGGGCTTCGCGCTCGGGGCAGGCCTTGGGAATATGTCCCTCATCCGTCAATCGGGCGTCACTTTGGCGGGCGGCCTCGGTGTCGCGTTGCTGGTCGCCTTTCTGATTTCCTTTGTCTTGCCGCTCAATCTTCAGAGCGAGGAGCTGATGTCGCGTACGCAGGTGCGACTGGACAGTGTTGCGCTGGCGCTTGCAGCCGGAGGTGCAGCCGCGCTCTCCATGGCTCAGGGCAAGTCAGCAGTACTGGTCGGCGTCATGGTCGCCGCCGCGCTCCTGCCGCCCGGCGCAGCCTTCGGCCTTTTTATCGGTTCGCAGGAATGGACGTTTGCGGGCCGCTCGGGAATGCTGCTCTTTCTCAACATCGTGTGCTTGCTCGTATCGGCGCTGGCGGTTTTCCGTCTCAAGGGTATCAAGCCCCGCGGCTGGGTCGATCAGCAAAACGCGACACGCGCTTTCTGGATAAACGTGTTGCTCTCGGCGGCGCTACTTATCGCGCTCATGGTGCTCATCGTCGTGCTCGACCTTGGTGAGAAGGTCACGATCGGCGACTGAGATTGCCGCTGAACCTCGCCGCTTCTAGAATGCCATGGAAGCCAATGGGGGGGGAGCAATGGCAAAAGCTGAAAACAAGACGAAGCAGACGACCCAGTCGCCACAGGATTTTGTGGCGTCTGTCGAACACCCAGTCCGCAGGGCCGACGCCGAACGCTTGCTCGAGATTTTCGCAAAGACCACAAACCTCGCGCCGCGGATGTGGAGGCCGTCGCTGATCGGCTATGGGCGTTACGCCTACAAGTATGAGAGCGGGCGCGAGGGCGAGTTCTTTATGACCGGCTTCTCACCGCGCAAGGCGAACCTCGTGATCTACATCATGCCCGGATATCTCGACCTTGAGGAAAAGCTTGCGCGCCTTGGCAAATACAAGCTCGGCAAGTCGTGTCTCTACATCAACAAGCTGGCCGACGTGGATGAAGCGGTTCTGGCCGAGATCATCGACTTCGGGCTTCAATATATGCGCGGCAAGTACGAAACCTGGAACGAGTAGCGCCTAAGCGTCGACGCATAGCGTATCCGATCAGTCGATCCTCTCGATGACATCCTCAAGAAGTTCGTCGATCCGCCTGCGTGTCGCCGATGAGCGCAGCGAGGAGTCGTTTGCGAACACCGCAAATGCATAGCGCTTGCCGCTTCGGGCTGTGAAATAGCCCGCCAGAGAGCCTGTCCCGGTCAGGCTGCCTGTCTTGGCGCGGAATCGGTCGTCACGGCCGAGCTCGGTGAACCTGTACTTAAGTGTGCCGTCGACGCCCGCTTGCGAGAAAAAGCCATACCAGGTGTCGAACCAGCTCTGGCGGCTCGCCCAGACAAGCAGGTCTGTCATCGCGGACGGGGTGAGGCGGTTATAGACCGAAAGGCCAGAGCCATCGGAGAGGCTGAACTCGCTTCGCGACGCGCCTGCATCGACCAGCATATCGCCCATGAGCTCAAGGCCGGCATCCTGAGAGCGGTCCCGCACAGACAGCGAGATGTGGTGGAGCAGGACTTCAGTGTAGAAGTTGTTGCTCTCGTGAAGGACTTCCTCGAGCAGCATTGTGGTGTCGGGCCCAGGCAGGACGAAATCCGGCGCGGGGCCTGTATCGTCGGCATCAGCTTCCGGCTCATGGATGACCGTGCCGCGGAAGACAGGGCCGTGAACCGTGACGCCGCGTTCCTCCAGCATCGCTTTCAGGACTTCGCCGGCATAGAGCGAAGGATCATCAAGACCGAACTGGAGATGGACGGGCGGTGAGGCGAGCGGCAGTCGGCCAAGTAGGTAAGCCTCCTCTGCGCCGGGACGGCGGATGAGGTCGACACTGAACTGGCGCGTCGAGACGGTCTCCGCCTCATCGGTATTGATCGTGAAGAATGGCACCCATTCCCACGACACTTCAGGTGGCAGGCCACGGCGATTGCCCGGTGTGAGACGCGCGCGTGCGACACCGCCATCAATGCTGAGTGCAGAAATCGACGTCGCATATCCAAAGCGGAAATCTTCATGCGTCCATCCAGCCGGCCAGTGAGGAGGCTGGAAGAGGGAGTCGTCTACGTCGACGGCGTTGAGATCGGTGACGCCGCTTGCCGCGATCGCATCGGCGAGATCCTGCAAGCAGTTCGACGTGCACCGTGAGCTTGCCGACAAGGTCGGGTCGCCAGCGCCAATGAGAACGATGTTTGGATGAACAGAGTCAGCGGTCGTTTCCAGACGCGCAGACGTGCCCCCCGGCCATCGCCCGGAGTCGAAGTCGCCAAGCATTCTGAACGCTGCCGCAGTGGTCACCACTTTCAGCGTCGAAGCTGGCGCGAACCTCTGATTTGCGGCCACCGAAAACACTTCCTCGCCATCGAGAGAGACGACGGACACGCCCCACCGCCCACCTTCGAGGTCAGGCAGCTCTATTTCTTCGGCTGAGATCTGCTGTGCGGCCGCCGGTACAGCAAGGCACGTAGCGGCCAGCATGCCAGCGCCAGCAGCGATGGAGCGGAAAAACGTGGTAAGACCGAAAGCGCGATTACTCATTCAGGATCTGCGCCGCCGCTTCGGCGAAATAGGTGATTACGCCGCACGCGCCAGCGCGCTTGAAGCAGAGCAGCGTCTCCATCATCACGCGCTCTTCATCGATCCAGCCGCGTTCGCCCGCCGCCTTGATCTGCGCATACTCGCCAGACACCTGGAAGGCGATGGTCGGCACAGCGAACGTGTCCGACACCCGCCGGATGATGTCGAGATAGGGAAGGCCCGGCTTCACCATCACAAGGTCAGCGCCCTCATCAATGTCCATGGCAACTTCGCGCAGGGCTTCGTCGCTATTGGCCGGATTCTGCTGATAGGTCTTCTTGTCGCCCTTCAATGCCGAGGCAGAGCCGATGGCATCCCGGTAAGGGCCATAAAAGCCGCTCGCATATTTCGCCGCGTAGGACATGATCATCGTATTGACCTTGCCCGCTGACTCCAGTGCATCACGGATCGCGCCGACGCGGCCGTCCATCATGTCGGATGGGGCAACGATGTCAGCGCCAGCTTCTGCCTGCATCACGGCCTGACGGCGAAGCAGGTCAACCGTCTGGTCGTTGAGCACATAGCCATCGGCATCAATGACGCCGTCATGTCCGTGCACGGTGAACGGGTCGAGTGCCACATCGCAGATAATACCGATATCAGGCGCAGCGTCCTTCATGGCCTTGATGACTGTCGGCACCAGCCCGTCCGGGTTCAACGCTTCAGAGCCTGCCTCATCCTTCCGCTCAGGATTGATGTGCGGGAAAATCGCAATGGCCGGAATGCCAAGGTCGCTTGCGCGTCTGGCCGCCTTGGCCGCCTCCTCCACATTCAGCCTGAACAGGCCCGGCATGGACCCGACTGGAATTGTCGGCTCATCGCCGTCATGCACGACCATCGACCAGATAAGGTCATCCGGTGTCAGATGGTTTTCTGATGAAAGATTGCGGACCCAGGCCGATTGACGAAGCCTGCGGAGCCGGGTGGACGGATAGCTTTGCGGGAATGGCGAAGTCATACCGCGCTACTTAGCGCGCTTTGTGCTTTTGCGAACGGGTTTTCTCATGAAAACGCGTTTCGAAACGTCCATGAAGGGCGCCTGCGAGGTCTCGATCGCCGTCATGTATGGGGCGTAGGCGCTTCGGGGCAGCTGCGTGAAGCCGAGCGATGCATAGAAAGGCGCATTCCAGGCAAGGTCCCTAAAAGTAGACAGCGTAATCTGCTGAGCCCCTGATTTTTCTGCGTGAATATCGAGCTCCGACATCAGTTTGCGTCCGATCCCGCGTTTGCCGAAGGCGGGGTGCACTGAGATCTGCTGCAGATAGAGATCGTCGCCCATTCTCGTGAACTGACAGAAGCCAACAACGCCGTCGCTATTGAGGTCCGCGACATCGAGCTGGCCTGCCTCTATCGACGCCAGTAAATCTTCTTCGAGGACGTGCTCCGCGAGCGCTTCTGCCGACAAGAGGCCTGTTGGCGCAAAGAGTTCTGACGCTGCAATGTCCGCAAGGATGATCGCTTCCACATCATCCGGGCGGGCAGGTCTGATGATAAGGGGAGGGCGCGAGGTGGTCATTGAGCGACCAGTTTCTATCGCACGACGCCGCCCAGTCTAAAGCGTAATCGTCTTGGCGCTCAGCAGGCGGATGCCAACCAGTGGGCCGCGCTGCCACTGGCGCTTGGCTTCACAGCGTTTCAGCTTGGTGCGGTCCGGGCTGACGATCTCGACGGTAAACGCTTCGGGCAGGATAGACGTTTTGTTGAGCAGGATCTTCGCGCCACGCTGGGACATGTCCTTTACGACGAAATTCATCTTGAAGCCCGTCTCAAGGATAAGCGTGCCTGAGGTGTTCACCTCAAAGCGCGGGAAGTCGCGTTTATCTGAATGTTCCGACATGGGCATTTCGAGGTTCGAGTGCATCATCGTGACTTCTAAAGCGGTTATACTCTTAACTTCTCCTGCATTCACCTTCGCAGGTTGTGCGCAGGCAAGTGAAAAGCCTGCCGGACAAGAGTTTACCAATCATTGAAATAAGTCGTCGGATCCTCTCGATTGCCGGATATTAACCATATGACCGTGTTTTGTTAACGAACACGACCCCTCGCGAGGCCATGATTAACGAAATATCAGGGAGAAGGGCGTAACTCTGTTCAAACTACAACAAAAGTTGAGTGATGATGGTGGTTACAATGAACAACGCTGCACAAGCAGTGGCCGGTGAAGATACGGTCGCAGAATCTTTCCTGAAATCCCTTTCGCTGCTGGAGCAGGCGCATCGCCGGCTGCACGACGTGGTCAAGGACGACCTTGAGCGTGGCGGTGAGCGTCACCTGACGGGCGTTCAGGCTCTCCTTCTCTATGAGATTGGCGAGAACGAAACCCCGGCTTCCGTGCTGCGTGCTCGCGGCGCCTTTGCTGGCACCAGCCTTTCCTACAATATTAAGAAACTCCAGGAAGGCGGCTACCTCGTCCAGACTCGTTCGGAAGCTGACAAGCGCACCGTTCACCTGCGCCTGACCGATCGTGGTCACAAGGTCCGCAAGCGTGTTGAGGGTCTCTTTGCCAAGCAGGCAGATGCTCTCGAGCCAACGGCAAGCGTCCGTCCGATGGACCTGACGCAGCTCAACAAGACGGTTTCGCGCCTTGAGCGCTTCTGGTCCGACCAGATCCGCTTCCGTCTCTAGAAATTACTTCAACCTTTGGCGGAGGGCGTTATAGCTCTCCGCGAATGGTTCGATTTACGCCTTGTCTTGCGGCGCTCGTTCTTGTGGCGAGCGCCGAAGCCGCGCCTTGGGGGCAGCCTGAGAAGGCAGCCTATACCCGCGCGGCGCTCAACCGTACTGAGGTTGAGGGGCTGCAGGGCTGGCGCACCGATCTCTACGCCGAATACGGCCTATCAGACCGATGGACCGTGACCGCCAAGTATGAGCGCGTCACATTCGATGATTTCTCGCAATTCGAAGCAAGCGGCTGGCGAACGACGGTTCGGCGGAGCTTTGCCCTGTCCGACACATGGGTCGCGTCAGCTGAGGCAGGTATTCTGGAGGGTGAAGCGATCGGCGGCGCGTCTGGCTGTCAGTCAACGGGCGGCGAAGCGCGCGCGGGTCTCGCCCATTCCTTTTCCCGTAAGAGTGATGACCGTAAGAGATACGGTTTCTGGTTTGCGGAAGCGGCGGTGCGGGCCCATTCGGATGGCTGCCAGCGCTATCGGCTTGAGGCAGGCTATGGCCGAGAAGTCGCGCGCAACATCTGGCTCGTGAACCAGCTCTGGCTAGACCAGGGCTCAGAGAATGCGCGCTCGCTCAAACATCAGTTTGAATACGTCTTGCGCCGCGGTGCCTTTGACTTTTCGGCGGGCTCACTCATCGAGCTTGGCGGAGAGTTCGAAGAAGCTGGCCTATTCGTTTCCGTTGCTCGCCGGTTCTAACGCAGGCACATCCTCTTGCGGTTCGCTGGCTTCTTCCAGTTGAGCCGCATACCCGCTCTCGACCATGAGATAGGCGATGACTGCATGGCGATCAGCAGGCCGGTGTACGCCAGCAAACGTCATACGGTTGCCGGGCAGGTAGTCGCGTGGATTGTCCAGCCATTCCTCGAGCCGCTCTGGAGTCCACGTGAAGTCTTCGGCTTCGAGCGCTTTTGAGTACTGAAAGCCTTCAGCGGTGCCGACGGTGCGTCCAAAGATGCCATGCAGGTTCGGCCCCACCAGATGGCGGCCGCCTTCAGTGATCGTATGGCAGGACTGGCAATTCTTGAAGGTGCGCCGTCCCAGACTGTAGTCGGCCTGCGAATAGGGTGCCGGCAGCACATCAAACGCGGCTTGATAGGATGTGGCGGGCACGATTGCGTCAGGGCGCGACTCTGCTTCTTCTTGCGGAGCTTGCTGATTGTCTGTCGATGCCGTGCGATCGCACGAGGCCGCAGTTAGAATTGCGCTCAAAGCTAAAAATATAAGCATAATCATGTGGTTGTAGCCTAATCATCAGAGATGCAGGGCCGCGTTCGTGCAAAAGCACGATGCTGCCAGTCAACGATAACCGATTGCCTCATCCCTTGAATTCAATCTTTTTCGAAGCGCGGTTTTAATCTTCTTAATCTACCAATTGCTGATAACAGGCGGCCGGTCGTCCCTGAAGTGGGACAGATTGAGGCATGTGCACCAGTGCGCACCAAGCTTCATCCGGCCACTTTGGACGTGCGGATGGATATGCAGCTTCGGCTTCTCAAAAACCTCGTGACGATGCTCGTTGTTCTTGCGGCAACCGTGCATGCGCCCGCCATGGCGAGGCCTGCGGAGCCGGAAGCGCGTCACGTGTTTGGGAACGAAGTGGGGCGCGTCGACGCCCTCGTTCTCAATTCAAAGGCAGTCTCCGCGCTTCGACAATCTGACGACCTGTCGAGCAAGGGCGCTTTGATAGACGAAGCGATGTCGGATCTTTTCGCGGGTGAACTTTCGATCCGTTCTGGAGCGCCTACCGTTCACCGCCCGCGCGCTTTGGCCAGCCTTGCCGGTCTGCGCCAGCCAGCCGACTGGAGAAGTCAGAAAGCATGGGGCGCGTTTCTGCTTGAAGCGCAGCAGCAGACAGCAGCAGGGCGGAGAGAGGGCAGTGTCGACGCTGTGAAGCTCCAGGTGGTATCCATGCCGGATGCTCGTGTCGCGGCCGCTCCGCGAAAAGGTGCGCCCCTTCCTGATTTGCAGCCCGACCAGCCTGATATCTCGCGGCGCGCTGTTCAGCTGGCAGACCACCGGCCTGAAGAGCCACAGCAAAATGAGGGCGCGATCGTTCGCGTCAGCGCGTCGTCTGTCGAGGTTAGGGCCATTGAGATGATTGCGCCTGCCGGTCGCCAATCAGGCTCTGCCGACCAGTCACGGCGCGGCTTGGGCATGGGCCTGTCAGGCCAGATTACCGGCAGTGTCTTCATCGACCGCGACGGCGATGGCCAGCCGGGCAGGGGCGATGTCCGGCTCGAGGCCCAGCCTGTGTCGCTAACGCCGTTGCATGTTGCCCTGATGCCAGTTGAGCACCGGACCGCCGCCTTCGGGCAGTTCGGCTTCGATGCACTGGAGCCGGGTGCGTATCTGCTGACCGTTACAATTGGCTGGGATGAAATCTCTGTACCGGTAGAGATCGCGCCGGGTACCTGGAGCCAGCGGGTCGATATCGCTGTGCCGCCAAATCTGGCTGCGCCTGCGTCTGGCAGTCTCGTGGCCGAAAACAGTTACCGTCCGACCGGCTAATCGCCCCAAAGAAAAAGCCCGGCCTTTAAGGACCGGGCTTCTCAAATTTTACGCGCTTGCGAGGACTATTCCTCGTCGTCGCTCAGCAGCTCTTCGCGGGACACTTTTTCCTCTTTGACCTTCACGGTCTCGAGCAGGTGGTCGACCACCTTGTCCTCGTAGATTGGCGCGCGCAGCTGTGCCATCGCGCCTTCATTCTTCTGGAAGAATTCGAGCACCTGACGCTCCTGACCCGGATAGCGCTGGGCTTCGCGGATGAGAGCTTGCTGGACTTCCTGTTCGGAGATCTTGATCTCCTGGATGCGGCCGATTTCGGCGAGCACGAGACCGAGGCGCACGCGGCGCTCTGCGATCTTGCGATACTCTTCTTTCAGCTCGTCTTCGGACTTTTCCTTGTCCTCGTCGCTGACGCGGCCAGCATCCATTTCGGACTGCAGCTGCTGCCAGATCTGGTCGAATTCCATGTCGACCATTTTCGGCGGCAGGTCGAAGTCATGCTTCTCGTCGAGGGCGTCGAGGAGGTGACGCTTCGCCTTGGCGCGTGACGCATTGTCCAGCTCTTGCTGGAGCTGCGTTTTCAGCATGGTCTTCAGCTCTTCGAGCGAGTCGATGCCGAGGCCCTTGGCGAACTCTTCGTCGATGTCCGGCTTTTTCGGGGCGCGAACTTCGTTGACCTTCACTTCGAAGACAGCCGCTTTGCCGGCAAGGTGCTCTGCCTGGTACTGCTCAGGGAAGGTGACTTCGACGTCTTTTTGCTCGCCGGTCTTCGTGCCGACCAGCTGTTCCTCGAAGCCCGGAATGAAGCTGCCGGAACCGAGCACCAGCGTGTGGCCTTCGGCGGCGCCGCCTTCGAACGGCTCGCCGTCAATCTTGCCAACGAAGTCGATGACGACTGCGTCGCCGTCTTTTGCCTTCGCGGTCTTGCCGCGTGGCTCGTACTTCATGTTGTTTTCTGCGACCTGGTCGAGCGTTTCTTCAAGCTGCGCGTCGTCGACTTCAGCGACTGGCTTCTTGATGGTGATGCCGGACATGTCTGCTGGCTCAAAGTCCGGCATGATGTCGACATGCATGTGATAGGCGAGGTCCTCTTCGCCCTCGATCACCTTTTCCATGTCGCTTTCCATGTGCATGTCAGGCTGCGAGGCCGGGCGGACGTCAGCGTCGGTGATCGCTTTCTCGCTCGTCTCTTTCATCACAGCTTCAATGACTTCGCCCATGAGGGACTGGCCGAACATCTTGCGGACGTGGGAGGCAGGCACCTTGCCTGGGCGGAAGCCCTTGAGGCGCATCTGCGGGCGGATTTCCTCGATCCGCGCATCCAGGCGTGCCTTGAGCTCGCTGGCAGGCACCTTGACCTTGTACATGCGGCTCAGGCCATCAGACGTTTCGGTGCATTCCATTTTGTCATTCCTTATGCCGTCTAGCCCTGTGGCTTCAGGCTTTGGCGTTGGTTTTTCCTAGAAGCGGCGGTGTATGTCACAGCGTGTCTGGACTGTCCATGCATGGCGCTGAAGCAATTTCACATGCGCTGAAGCTGCCCCGGAAGCGGCTTCGTCGCGCGCTGTGAAGTGGTGCGGATGGAGGGACTTGAACCCCCACGCCTCGCGGCGCCAGAACCTAAATCTGGTGCGTCTACCAATTTCGCCACATCCGCATGTGGGCCTCGGCCAGAGGTGGTCTCCTACTGGGGCAGGCTGGGCCTATCAAGCGCGTCTTGCATAAAATTCGCTGAGCAGGCCGGGCAGGGCGTCCGGAAGGTCCTCTGAAATGAGGCCGGGGCCAATGCGGCGCGCGACCTCTCCGTGGCACCAGGCGCCAGCGCAGGCCGCGCGGTGCGCCTCCATGCCCTGCGCCATGAGGCCCGCAATCATGCCAGCGAGCACGTCGCCGCTGCCAGCTGTGGCGAGAAAGGGCGAGGCGTGTCTGTTCACAGTGAGGCGGCCATCTGGTGCAGCTATGAGCGTCTCGTTGCCCTTCAGAAGGACGACAGCGCCTGAGCGCGCAGCTGCAATGGCGGCGGCCTCGGCGCGCGTATACTGGTCCAGAAGGCCCGGGAAGATACGGCTGAATTCGCCATCATGCGGCGTCATGACAGTTGGGAGCTTAATGGCGTTGAACAGGGCTTCGGGCTGGTCCTTGAAAACGGTCAGGGCGTCGGCGTCGAGGACGCTGGAGCCTGCATGTTTGAGGACTTCGAGCGTGTTCTCGCGCGTCGCCGAATCGACGCCAGCAGCAGGGCCAATCAGGACACATTTTGAGCTCGATGCGAGTTCTGCAAGGGCGTCTGGCGTGTTGAATGGCTTGATCATGACAGCCGTCTCGTGGGCGGCGTTCACGAGCGTTGCAGAGGGTGGACAGAAGAGGGTGGCGAGGCCTGCGCCAATGCGAAGGCCGGCGCGCGCGGCGAGGCGGGCTGCGCCTGTTGAGGCGGCTGGGCCTGTCACAACGCCAAGTGAGCCGCGCTTGTGCTTATGGCTGTCGGCTTCTGGCCAAGGCCAGTCTGGCAGCCAGAGGTCGGGGTGATTGGTCTCGGGGGTGGAGGACGTCATCTTTGCCCTTCTTGATACTTTCCTCCGGAAAAGTGCAGCGGCATTCCCGGAAAATCATGGTGCAGTGACGGTGTACTGGCGGTGTTTCTGACAGTGTTTTTCAGAGCACTTTTGTTGCCGCCTCACTGCCGCGCCGCTCAACGCTGAGCGTGTCCCCGTCCCGCTTGAGGATTGTCACCGAGCAATGGCCCGGACGGAAGCTCGTCACGAGGTCGCTGCCTTCGAGGTGGCCGACAATCGTGTTGATGGCGATGAAGTGAGAGAAGACGACCGTTTCGTCTTCAATCGAGGCGAGACGCGAAATGAGATCGCTGCGCCAGTCGGCAACGACAGAGGGCGCGGCGTCCCATGTGCCGCCCATGAAGCCGCGGAGCCATTCGACCCGGTCGCTGAGACCTTCGGGGGTCGGGATTTCGCTGACGGCCGGGTCGGTCGCAACGGGCAGGCCGGAGATGTTCGCGAACGGGCGTGAGGTTTCCTGGCAGCGGCGCATCGGGCTGGCGATAATCTGGCTGACAGAATGCTTGTCCAGTTCGGCAGCGACCGCTTCGGCCTGCTTGAGGCCGAGCGCAGAGAGACCCGGATCGGGCGCGGTGCCCCACCCAGCTTCTGCTTCACCGTGTCTGACGAAATAGATCATGAATTGCCCCGGACTGATTGATTGAACTGGCAGGCTGCCAGATAGGGCAACCAGCATCCAATGAAATCAGTTCCAGAACAACCAGCCAGATAGGCGCCCGGCTAGAGACCGTCTGAATAAGGGTCGATGCCGTGGGCGCGCATCACTTCGTGGGCGCGCTGGTAGGCCACCGGAGGCTTGATGTTCAACTCCTCGCGGACCTCCTCGAGAGGGCGGGGCAGGAGGGAGATGATGTCCTGCTCGATCAGGCGCTTGGCGGTCTTGCCGTTGCGCCGGCCTTCCTTGATGACGCCTGGTATATCGGCCTCTTTTGGAACGCGCTTTGCGATCTGACGCCCGCCCATGAAGCAGATGAAGCTGACACCAAGCCCGCCATGCTGGCTGTGGGTGAAGCCGAGCAGGGTCGCTTCGCCAAGTGCGTCGCGGCCATAGCCGGTCAGGATATGGTACATGTCATGGGTGTCGCGGAGGCGATTGCCATACCAGAGCAAGTCGTCCTTGTGGCGGCGTAGGGCGCCGGGGCGTTTCTCGCTCTCGGCGACGAGGCCCGCGGCCGACAGGCCTTCGCGCTCCATGAACTCGACATAGGTGCGTCCAACGCTGCCTTCCGGGAGCTCATGCAGTGGCTCGTGGTTATCCAGAATCGGCGGCAGATGAATGCGCTTTGCGTATTCGGCCTGACCCGCGGGCGTCGCCATGAAGCGCTCGAAATCCTTGTACGTCGCCTTGCCGTTCAGGGCTTCGATGATCTCGAAAACCTGTTCGGTGTCTTCCTTGTTCGCGATGAGCTTTTTCATGTGCCGCCAGGCTTTCAGGGGCTGCAGGCGGGGAACTTCGCGGGCCGGGTCGATATAAAAGGTGGTCGTCGTCATGGATCAGGATAGGTCGCTAATGATGATGATATACGAGCATAATATCTAAGCCTTAAAAAAACAATGACGCAGGCGTCACTTTCGATCTTTGACGCGCGACCGATTTCTGTGCAGCCCCGCCAAAAAAATAGGCAGCAGGGGGTTGCGAAGCGGCTTCGACGCGCTCAAGCAATCGACCTTGGCGGCCACGCTGATAGGTGTGGCGCGAACACCTGACAGGAAGGATAAGGCAAGGCGATGAAAAAGATCGAAGCGATCATCAAGCCCTTCAAGCTCGATGACGTAAAAGAAGCGCTCCACGGTGTCGGCATGCAGGGGATGACTGTTACAGAAGCCAAGGGTTTCGGTCGCCAGCGGGGGCATACCGAACTCTATCGGGGCGCAGAATATGTCGTCGACTTCCTTCCAAAGCTGAAGCTTGAACTCGTCGTCTCCGATGCGAGCGTTCCCAACGCTATCGAAGCCATCACGAAGGCTGCGCAAACGGGCAAGATCGGCGACGGCAAGATTTTCGTTTCTGACGTGACAGAAGCAGTTCGCATTCGTACGGGTGAAACGGGCGACGGCGCTCTCTAGCCAGGCGCGCGTTTCGATACAAAAGACAAACAAATCAACAGGAGGGCTCAATGGCCGACAATCTCGTTAAAATGATGAAGGAAAAGGACGTCGAGTTCGTCGATCTCCGTTTCACCGACCCGCGCGGCAAGATGCAGCACGTCACCTTTGACAAAGGCATGGTCGACGAGGATTTCTTCGAAGAAGGCCAGATGTTCGACGGCTCGTCCGTGGCTGGCTGGAAGACGATCAACGAGTCCGACATGCTGCTCAAGCCGGACACCAGCACCGCGATCATCGACCCGTTCTTCCAGCAGACCACGCTTGCGGTCTTCTGTGACATTCTCGACCCGGTTTCGATGCAGGCCTATGGCCGCGACCCGCGCACGACCGCCAAGAAGGCAGAAGCCTATCTGAACCAGGCCGGCGTCGGCACGACCGCTTACTTCGGCCCGGAAGCAGAGTTCTTCGTCTTCGACGATGTTCGCTGGGACACCGCGCCGAACAAGACGGGCTATTCCTTCGACTCGACCGAGCTGCCGTTCAACACCGGCAAGGAATACCCGACAGGCAATATGGGCCACCGCCCACATACCAAGGGTGGTTACTTCCCGGTTCCGCCAATCGATTCCGAGCAGGACATGCGTTCGGAAATGCTCGCCGTCATGGGTGAAATCGGCCTCGAGCCGGAAAAGCACCACCACGAAGTGGCGCCTGCCCAGCATGAGCTTGGCATGAAATTCTCGACGCTGACCAAGATGGCAGACCGCCTGCAGCTCTATAAGTACGTCATCCACAATGTGGCGCACCAGTATGGCAAGTCGGCGACCTTCATGCCGAAGCCTTACTTCAAGGACAACGGCTCGGGCATGCACGTCCACCAGTCCATCTGGGACGGCGATAAGCCGATGTTCGCAGGCGACGGCTATGCCGGGCTTTCTGAAACCTGCCTTTTCTACATTGGCGGTATCATCAAGCACGCAAAAGCCCTGAACGCGCTGACCAACCCGTCGACCAATTCCTACAAGCGTCTGGTCCCTGGTTACGAGGCACCGGTCATGCTGGCTTATTCTGCCCGCAACCGTTCAGCATCGATCCGTATTCCTTTCGGCTCCAACCCGAAGGCAAAGCGCATCGAGACCCGCTTCCCGGATCCGACCGCAAACCCGTACCTCGCCTTCGCGGCCCTGCTCATGGCTGGCCTCGACGGTATCGAGAACAAGATCCATCCGGGCGATGCCATGGACAAGGACCTGTACGACCTGCCGCCAGAAGAGGCGAAGTCCATTCCACAGGTCTGCGGCTCGCTGCGTGAGGCGCTCGAAAGCCTCGATGCAGACCGCGACTTCCTCAAGAAGGGCAACGTCTTCGATGACGATCAGCTCGATGCCTATATCGACCTGAAGATGGAAGATGTTGAGCGTCTCCAGCTGCACCCGCACCCGGTCGAATTCGACATGTACTACAAGGTCTAGGACGAACTTGTAGCGACGCGATCATGCCGGGGCAGAAATGTCCCGGCATTTTCATTTCTGTCCGCCGAGCTGTTTACAGTCTCGCAAAGCTCTTGTGTGTAGAGTGCAATGGACAAATATGGGACTCTCTGCGACCACAGAGTCCGGAAAATTCGACAGACTATAGCCAGGCTGGAACGCGTTATATGAACACCGACCCTTACAACACCGCTCTCAATCTCGTCCCGATGGTTGTCGAACAGACAAGCCGCGGCGAGCGCGCTTTCGACATTTTCTCGAGGCTGCTGAAAGAGCGGATCATCTTCGTGACGGGCGGCATCGACGACGGCATGGCCGCGCTGATCACTTCGCAGCTCCTGTTCCTTGAGTCCGAGAGCCCGAAGAAGGACATCGCCATGTATATCAACAGCCCGGGTGGATACGTTTCCTCCGGTCTCGCGATCTATGACACGATGCAATACATCCGCTGCCCGATCTCGACCGTGTGTATCGGTCAGGCGGCCAGCATGGGCTCACTGCTTCTGGCGGCAGGTGAGAAGGATATGCGGATCGCGCTTCCGAATGCGCGCGTCATGGTTCACCAGCCATCTGGCGGCTTCCGCGGTGTCGCGACCGACATTGAGCGTCATGCAGAGGAAATCCTCGAGCTGAAGCGCCGCCTCAACAACATCTATGTGAAGCATACCGGCCAGGACTATGACACGATCGAGCGCAAGCTGGACCGCGACACGTTCATGACGGCTGAGGAAGCCAAGGAATTCGGCCTCATCGATCAGGTCTATGAGCGCCGCAAGGACGAAGAAAAGAAGTAGGACAGGCCGCATGTGCATCCGCACTTGCGCAACCTAGTTCACCAAATAAGATCATTGCCTAGAGGGATTTCTCGCGCGGCATAAATCGTGCGTTAAAGGCTCCCAAGCTAAGAGGTAGCCATGACAAAGCAAAACGGCTCCGGCGATTCAAAGAATACGCTCTATTGCTCTTTCTGTGGAAAGAGCCAGCACGAAGTCAAAAAACTGATCGCTGGCCCCACCGTATTCATCTGTGATGAATGCGTGGAGCTCTGCATGGACATCATCCGTGAAGAGAGCAAAGCGGCAGGCTTCAAATCGAAAGAGGGTGTCCCGAGCCCGCGCGAAATCTGCGACGTGCTGGACGATTATGTGATCGGCCAGAAGTACGCAAAGCGCATCCTCTCGGTCGCCGTTCACAACCATTACAAGCGTCTCTCGCACGCTTCCTCGTCTGACGGGGTGGAGCTGGCGAAGTCGAACATCCTGCTTGTCGGCCCGACGGGTTGCGGCAAGACGCTGCTGGCGCAGACGCTGGCGCGTATCCTGGATGTGCCATTTACCATGGCCGATGCAACGACGCTGACCGAAGCCGGCTATGTCGGTGAGGACGTCGAGAACATTGTGCTGAAGCTGCTTCAGTCTGCCGACTATAATGTCGAGCGGGCCCAGCGCGGCATCGTCTATATCGATGAGATCGACAAGATTTCGCGCAAGTCCGACAACCCGTCCATCACGCGCGACGTGTCGGGCGAGGGTGTCCAGCAAGCGCTTCTGAAGATCATGGAAGGCACGGTTGCCGCTGTGCCGCCGCAAGGTGGCCGCAAGCATCCGCAGCAGGAATTCCTTCAGGTCGATACGACGAACATCCTGTTCATCGTGGGCGGCGCGTTTGCCGGTCTCGACAAGATCATCTCCTCGCGCGGTGAAGGCACCCGCATCGGCTTTGGCGCCGATGTGAAGGACCCGGATGCCCGCGGTGTCGGCGAAGTGCTGCGTGAGACAGAGCCTGAAGACCTTCAGCGCTATGGCCTCATTCCAGAGTTCATCGGCCGTCTTCCTGTCATCGCGACGCTGGAAGACCTCGATGAGGATGCACTGATCGAGATCCTGACCCAGCCGAAGAACGCCCTGCTAAAACAGTATCAGCGCCTCTTCGACATGGAAGACGTTGAGCTGACCTTCACCGAGGAAGCCCTCACGGCCGTTGCCCGCAAGGCGATTGCCCGCAAGACAGGTGCACGCGGCCTGCGGTCCATCATGGAGGGCATTCTGCTCGACACGATGTTCGACCTGCCGACGCTGCGCGGTGTCGAAGAGGTTGTCGTCAATGGCGAAGTTGTGGAGGGCCACGCCGCGCCGCTCTACGTCCACGCCAAGCAGGCCAAGCCAAGCGAAGCTTCCTGACGTTAAAGTCACAGGAAATGCGACACGACGGCCTGTTCAACACTGCTTGAACAGGCCGTTTTTGTTGCCACATCATTCTCAGAAGGCCGGAATCGTCAGAACGTAAAGTGACGCCCGGCCGGATCGCTGCTGAGCAGGATCCATTTTCTTTAGAGGAGGCATGAATGCCCAAGAAAACCCTCCCAGTATTGCCGCTCCGGGATATCGTGGTCTTTCCAGACATGGTCGCCCCGCTTTTTGTCGGCAGGGACAAGTCGGTTGCCGCGCTGGAAATGGTCGATGAAGGCGAGAACGAGATCATGCTCGTTGCGCAAAAAGACCCATCCACCGATGAGCCGACCGGCGATGACGTACATTCGCTCGGTACGGTCGCAACGATCCTGCAGCTCCTGAAGCTGCCTGACGGCACGGTGAAAGTGCTGGTCGAAGGCTCGTCGCGCGCGCGTATCGTGTCGTTCAATGACCGTGACACCTATTTCGACGCCGATGTCGAACTCGTTGAGCCGGAAGAGGGCGATACGGGTGAAGTGCAGGCGCTGGCCCGTGCTGTGATCGACCAGTTCGAGAACTATGCAAAGCTGAACCGCAAGATTCCGCCAGAGTCTGTGGCGACGGTTTCGCAGATCACCGAAGCCGGCAAGCTGGCTGACGCGGTCGCGTCACAGCTTCAGGTCAAACTCTCCGACAAGCAGGAATTGCTCGAGCTTTCCAACGCGCGCGAGCGCCTCGAAAAGGTCTTCGCTCTCATGGAGGGCGAGATGGGCATGATGCAGATGGAGCGGAAGATCAAAAACCGCGTGAAGCGTCAGATGGAGAAGACCCAGCGCGAGTATTACCTGAATGAGCAGATGAAGGCCATTCAGCGTGAGCTCGGCGATTCCCCTGAAGGCGAGCGCGATGAGATCGCAGAGCTTGAAGACAAGTTGCGCGAAGCCCCGCTTAGTGAGGAAGCCCGCACCAAGGCTGATCAGGAGCTGAAGAAGCTTCGCCAGATGAGCCCGATGTCGGCTGAGTCCACTGTGGTGCGGAACTATCTCGACTGGATGGTGTCGCTGCCCTGGGGCAAGCGCACGGACATCTCGACCGATCTCGACAAGGCCGAGAACCAGCTCGACGAAGACCATTACGGTCTCGAGAAGGTCAAGGAACGGATCATTGAGTATCTCGCCGTGCAGAAGCGCACGAAGAAGCTCAAGGGCCCGATCCTCTGCCTCGTCGGCCCTCCGGGTGTCGGTAAGACCTCGCTCGGCAAGTCGATTGCCGAGGCGACGGGACGTGAATTCGTTCGCGTGTCGCTCGGCGGCGTGCGGGATGAAAGCGAGATCCGTGGCCACCGCCGGACCTATATCGGCTCCATGCCGGGCCGGATCATCCAGTCGATGAAGAAGGCAAAGACGGGCAATCCGCTCTTCCTGCTCGATGAGATCGACAAGATGGGTATGGACCATCGCGGCGACCCGGCATCGGCGCTTCTCGAAGTGCTGGATCCGGCGCAGAACTCGACGTTCAACGACCACTATCTGGAAGTCGATTACGACCTTTCGGACGTGATGTTCGTGACGACGGCGAACTCGCTCAACATGCCGCAGCCGCTTCTCGACCGTATGGAAGTGATCCGTATCGCCGGTTACACCGAGGACGAGAAGCTGGAGATCGCTAAGCGTCACCTTTTCCCGAAGATCCGCAAGGATCATGGCCTCGCAGACAGCGAGTGGCAGGTGGACGACAGTGCGATCCGCGACCTTATCCGCTATTACACGCGTGAGGCCGGTGTCCGTAGCCTTGAGCGTGAACTTGCCAAGCTTGCCCGCAAGGCGGTGAGGCAGATCGCGCAGAGCGACAAGACGGTGATCACCATCACGTCTGAAAACCTCAGCGAGTACTCGGGCGTGCGCAAGCACCGCTACGGCCTCGCAGATGATGAGGACCAGATCGGTGCTGTGACGGGCCTTGCCTGGACTGAAGCTGGCGGTGATCTTCTGACCATCGAAGCGGTCAAGATGCCTGGCCGGGGCAGCATGAAGGTCACGGGTAACCTCCGCGACGTCATGAAGGAGTCCATTCAGGCGGCAAGCTCGCTGGTGCGCTCGCGTGCGGTCATGGTCGGCATCAAGCCGAGCCAGTTCAACACGACCGACATCCACGTGCACGTGCCGGATGGTGCGACGCCGAAGGACGGTCCGTCTGCAGGTATCGCCATGACGACGGCGATCGTGTCACTGCTGACCGGCAACCCGGTTCGCCGCGATGTGGCGATGACGGGCGAAGTGTCCCTGCGTGGACGCGTCCTGCCGATCGGCGGTCTCAAGGAGAAACTTCTCGCGGCCCTGCGCGGCGGCATCAAGACGGTGCTGATCCCGCAGGAGAATGAGAAGGACCTCGATGAGATCCCGGACGTGGTGAAGGAAGGGCTGGAGATCATTCCGGTGACGGACATCAATGAGGTGTTCTCACATGCCCTCGTACAGCCGCTGTCAGAGATCGAGTGGTCGGATGCTGATGAGGCTGCGCTGCAGGCTTCGCTTTCGGGCAAGTCTGGCGACAGCGACGGCGAGGCAACTGTCCGCCACTAGGCTCCAGCGCCCAAAATAACACATGAAGAGACGGCCCCTGCAGAGATGCTACAGGGGCCGTCTTGCATTTCTGGCAAGGGTGAAGCAAAAGTCGCGCGAGGGGCGGTTAGCTCAGTTGGTAGAGCATCTCGTTTACACCGAGAGGGTCAGCGGTTCGAGCCCGTTACCGCCCACCATTTTCCCTGATTACTTCTGGCGGCGCCAGGCGCGGTAGGCGGCGATGAGGCAGGCAATGCCGAGTCCAAGTGCGGCGAGGGCGAGTAGGTGCATATCTGTTCTCCGGGCCAAGGCTGCAATTCATCAATATAGGACGATGATCGGCGCTTTGCCGCGGCAATTGTGCCGCAACGATCCTGTCAGGCAGCAGCGCTATCGCCGGCCCGGTGCTGACGCGCCGCCTCGACGTCTGTCACCATGTTCTGAAACTCTGCCGGCAGGGCAGGCGAGCTGCGCTCTACGCCAAGATAGGCAACAACGTCATCCATGGTCACTCGGTCGCGCTTGCGGCTGGCAAAACGTGAGATGATCCGCACCGTCGCGCCAGTCTTGCCGTTGCGGATGAAGTCGTGCTGGAGGCACATGTAGGTGTCCGTCCAGCCAACAAGATGTGTCTCGATCTCAAAGCGGTCGCGCCAGCTCAGCATTCTGGAAAACGTAACAGATTCAGCGCAGACGACGGGAAACCATCCGCGTTTTCTCAGCTTGGGCCATGTGCCGGTTCTGACGATGTAATTGATGACGGCGAGATCACTGAACGAGAAGTACCGACTGTTGGTCATGTGGGCGAACATGTCCTGATCGGTCAGCATGACCCGCGAGCGCAAACGGGTGGTGTCGAAGAGGCTGACGCGCGCGCCGGAAAGACTGGCACGCAGGAAAACGAAAACGAGTCGAAAGAAAAGGTTCATGGCGCATTCTCCGCCTGGGTCACGATTTCAGTGCAGCCTGCATTTTGCGCGCCAGACGGGCATTGTAATTGACAATATTCGAGACTGCTTCGTGGGAGAAAGTCGCCCCGGTGTACCAGGTGTTGTGTTTGCCCTGCATATCTTCCAGCCGGGATAGAAGCCCGGCGCGCACCGCATCGGGTTTATAGCGGGCAAAGTATTTCCAGGTCCGCTGCAGGACTATGTTTGCAACCTCGCCGCCTTCGCGCGCGATTTCCTCTCGCAGCAATTCCTCAAGTTCCGGGTCGGTATAGTCGCCGCTGAGCTGGCCGGTGAGGTAGAGGTGGCCGCCAAGGTCCGCCTCATAGCCGTCATAACGGGCCGACATCATCTGGCCTGTGCGCGCGCCCGGCGTGAGTGCGCGGCTCCACGCGGCGACGTCGCTGGCGGTGAATTTTTCCGGCACCGCGACCAGCGTTGTGGTGTACCCGTTCCAGTCGATGGCGTTGGCGGCGAATGACTCATCTTCAAGCGGCGTGTCAGTGAGCCTTACAAAATCGTCTATCGGAATGGCGCAGACAACCTGGTCGGCTTCGAAGCTTTCACCGGTATGCGTATGAAGCCGGGCGGTGCCATTGCCCCTTTCGACGCGGGTGATGGATGTGGCCGTGCGCACGTCTAGTGGCGCAGCGATGCGTTCCCAGAATGCGGTCCAGCCCTCGACCGGCATCTGTAGCTGCTTGAGGAGGCCAGTGAGGATGAGGTCGAGATCATTCCAGCGCATCGCCTGCACGATGGGGGTCTCATCCACGAAGCCGTAGCCGAGATTTGTCATAGAGCGATACATGAAGCGCTCGATCTTGTGCAGGTTGCGTGCGCGCAGCCATTCTGAAGTCGTCTGTGCGGCTTCGGCGGCGGCAGCCTCCGGGATCGGCTTGCGCTTCAGCTTGTTCATCAGCTTGCGCCGGTCAGCGAGGAAGCGAAGGATCTGGGCGGGCAGGGATGGCCCCGCGCCGCGCTTCACGTAGTCGAGGAAGTCTTCATCATCGAAGCTTTGCTCGCGCAAAGGTTTCAGGCCGATACCCGCTTCCTTCATCCAGTCGAGCACAACGCGATGGGCCCGGGTGGTATAGCAGGTGCCCATTTCCACGACGGCATCGCCCTGCACAAAGGAGAAGGATTTCCCGCCCGGTCGGGGGGCAGCCTCGAAAACTGTGACGTTTGCATCTGACCTGGCCGTCAGTAGCCGGGCAAGGCTTAGCCCGGCTGGTCCACCACCGATGATTGCAATGCGTTCTGTCATTCACGCCCCGAATTCGCGGGAAGTCTACAAGAGGCTGCGCGCCCATTACTGCCGAGATTGCAGTGATTCAGCCGCTAATCCACCGGTGATCAGCATTCACGGAGCAATCTATGATTAGAAACCGGGTGTTTGCCGATGGTTAAGACAATTCTGATAGCCAGACAGTCTAATGGATAAATCGTCTCAGTCTTCCAGTTGGGCGAAAACCCTCTTCAAGACGTTGCCAAAGCCCAGCTCGGCATCGGAAGAGAGAGTGTATGCTGAGATGCAGCGCCTTATGGTGCGCCTGCTTATCCCGATGGCCATTATCAACCTCGTGAATGGCCTCATCTATTCGGTTGCCTTTCTGCAATATGTCGAAGCCTGGCGCGTCGCTGTTTGGCTCACGCCCGTCCTTCTGTTTTCATCGATGCAGTGGCTGGGCGCGCGCAGCATCAACAAGCGCGGCGGGCTGACGCGCGTTTCCGTCAAGCTACTTCGCAAGGCTGAATGGTCATCGCTGATCCTGGGCGTGATCTGGGGCGCATCGGCACTTGCCTTCCACTCCGAGAACGATCTCGCCAACCTGTTCATCTGTATTGTCATCGCTGGCATGAGCGCGGGCACGATGTCGATCCTCGGCCCTGTCGCGCGCGTTGGAAGCCGTTTCCTGCTGGGCAGCGTGACGGTCATGCTCGCCTGCAACATCGCGCTTGGCTCGCCCTTCGCGCTGGAAGTCACGCTGCTGGCATTGTCTTTCATGGCGGCGCTTATCGTTGGCGGTCTTAGAAACTATCGCCACATCTTCGAGATGGTTGAGCAGAGCATCGATAGCGAATGGGCGCGTGAGCGCCTCGCAGATGCGATTGAATCCTCTAATGACGCCTTTGCGTTCTACGACGCCAATGATGAGCTTCTGATTGCGAATGCGCGTCATCGTGACTGGTTTGCAAGCGAGAAGCCTGATTATTCGAAAGAGGGCGAGGACAGCGTGCCTGTCCTGCTCGATAGCGGCCGCTGGCTGATGCGATCTACCCGCAAGACGGGCAAGGGCGGCGCGGTTGTGGTTCACAACGACATTACCGCGCTCAAGACGCGCGAACGTGAGCTGATCGAGGCGCAACGTGAGGCGGTTGAGGCAGACGAAGCCAAGAGCCGCTTCCTGTCGACGATGAGCCATGAGCTGCGCACGCCGATGAACATCATTCTGGGCTTCTCGAAGCTCATGACGGGCGAATCCAAGATCTCGCTGTCACCGGATGATGTGCGCGAATACGCCGACAATATCCATGCGAGCGGTACGCACCTTCTGAAGCTCATCAATGATATCATCGATTATTCCAAAGTGGGCCTTGAGCGTATGCCGGTCCATTCTGTGGAGCTCGACACACGATCGCTTCTGTCAGAGGCTATCACGCTCGCGGCCGGCTTTGAGGACAAGGCGTCCACTGACGGTTTCGATGTCAGTGTCTCGGCCAAGCTGAGTACGCTCTACGCTGATGAAACGGCCACCAAGCGGATCCTGATCAACCTCGTGACCAATGCGATCCGCTTTAATGAGCCGGGCAAGAAGATCGTTATCCGGGCTGGTGTCGATGCTGACGGGGCGCCATTTATTGCGGTACGCGACTTCGGTCACGGCATCCCGGAAGGCAAGCTCGAAAAAGTGTTCGAGGCTTTCTACCAGGCAGACAGCCAGTTTGACCGTGACCATGGCGGCACCGGTCTTGGCCTGACGCTGTGCCGCCATCTGGCGCGCCTCATGTCTGGCGACGTCGTCCTTAAATCGCGCGTCGGCGTCGGCACGACGGCGATTCTCAGCCTTCCGCCATCGGCGATCGGCAAGAACTCGTCGCGTGCAGCGCCAAGCGATGATGATGAGTGGATCGGTCCGATCGAGCGCGACGTCGCCTGATCGTCCTGACGCCGCCTACCAGTAGGCGTCCAGCTGTTCAGCAATTTCGAAAGCAGGTCGGCCCATAGCCGGTGAGGTCCGAAGCCCGATCATGGCAGAGCCGTCGAGGGCGGAGTCGTTGTCGCTGTCTTCATTCCAGCGCGTACCGGCCACAAAGCCGAAATCAAGGCTGGAGAGGAACTGGCCGAACTCAAGCTCGCGCTCATCCTTGAAGAGCGGCAGCCAGACAAGAAAGACTGCCTTGGGCCAGCGTTTCATGGCGCGGGGTAGCCATCCGGCGAGTTCTTCCATGTCGCGCTCTGTCTCATAGCTCGGGTCGAGGAAGACAAAGGCACGCTCGCGGCTGCGCGGCTGGAGCCGAAGCGCGCCATTATAGCCATCATCCTTGATGGCGCGGGTGCGCTTGTCGTCGCCAAGGCTCGCCACGAGCTTTTCATACTCAGCAGGATGGCGCTCAAAGAAGACCATACGGTCATTCTCGCCAAGGCAATGCCGGGCAATCGCAGGGGAGCCGGGATAGGCTGCGGGCGTCGCGGCACGCACATGGTCGAGCCACGGCTTGATCAGCGATGGCGGGTTCTTGTCTGCGAGGAGGCGCAGCACGCCCTCGTCGGCCTCTGCTGTCTTGCGGGACTGCTTGTCGAAGAGGTCATATGTCCCGGCAGCCGAATGGGTTTCCATGTAGAGCCATGGATGGGTCGCTTGCCGGGCGATGTTCAGAATTGAAAACAGGACTGCGTGCTTGAACACGTCAGCCCTGTTTCCGGCATGATAGCCATGCTGGTAGGAAAGCAAGACTTACTCGCCGTCTGCTTCTGCGAGGGAGGCCTGACGGGCCGCCTCGAACTCATTGCCTTCATACCAGGTCGGCCATTCATCGGAATTGATGATTTCAAGCCCGACCTCGTAGAGAGCGGTGACGTCTTCCACCATGCCTTCGAGGTTCCAGTCCTCGGAGTACTCGTCCATCGGCTTGTGGTAGCGCTGCGCGGTATAGGTGTCGGCAGCGGCGCGGCCAGCAGCAACCCCGCCATCACGCTTGTCGATGCCGCCATCAGCGTAGAGCATCGGCACGCCCTTTTTGGCGAAGGAGATGTGGTCCGAGCGATAGAAGGAGCCGGCTTCCGGACGCGGATCTGGCTCGACCACGCGGTCCTGTGCCTCGAGCTTCGCTTCGAGAATGTCCTCAAGCTCGGACGCGCCATAGCCGACGACGACCATTTCCTTGGTGCGGCCGACAGGCAGCATGCCGTCCATATTGATACCAGCGACGATCTGGTTCAGCGGTACGGTCGGGTTGTCAGCATAGTAAGCCGAGCCGAGCAGGCCTGATTCTTCCAGCGTGACGGAGACGAAAAGACCAGAGCGCGGATGCTCGCCAGCAGCCATGGCTTCGGCGATTTCGAGAAGCGCAGCAGAGCCGGTCGCATTGTCGACAGCACCGTTGAAGATGTCATCCTGATAGAAATCTTCGGTTGGTGCGCCAGTGCGCTCGCCGCTCTTCTTGCCGAGGTGATCCCAGTGCGCGGTGAAGAGGACGTATTCGTCTGGACGCTCAGTGCCTGGCAGGACGCCCACGACGTTGCGGGAGTCCATCGTGTCCACGGTCTGGACGATGTTACCGGACACGGTGAGGTCACCCATGTCGACCGGCTCGAAGCCCGGTTCCATGGCGGCAGCTTTCTGCTCCTCGAAGTCGAGACCCGCGTCAGAGAAGAGGGTTTCAGCGACGTCGCGCGTGATCCAGGATTCGAACGTCGTGCGGCTTGCGCCGCCATCGCCGCGAACGAGGTCGGCCTGTGCGCCGGACCATGAGTTGCGGACCACTTCCCATGGATAGGACGCAGGCTCTGTTTCGTGGATCACGATGGCGCCTGTCGCGCCCTGACGTGCGGCTTCCTCGAACTTGTAGGTCCAGCGGCCATAATACGTCATGGCGCGGCCATTGAAGAGGTCATCGGTACCGCGCGCGAAGCCCGGATCGTTGACCAGCATGACGACGGTTTTGCCCTCGACGTCGAGGCCTTCATAGTCGTTCCAGTCATACTCCGGGGCGACGACGCCATAGCCCACGAAGACAAGTTCGGAATCGTTGAAGGAAAGCTCTGTCTCGTCCTGATGCTTGGTCCAGAGAACCGCGTCTTCTTTCAGAGTGAGCTCCATCGGCTCACCGGAGGAAAGACCGTTGATCGTCAGGCCGGAGGCGGACTCGTCCAACGTCTGCTCGACCATGCCGACGGTCTGGAACCAGCCGCCATCTTCGCCGCCTGGCTCAAGGCCGACGCGTTCCATTTCACGGGCAATCCAGAGCGCAGAGTTCTCACCGGCTTCGCTGCCGGGGCCGCGGCCCTCATAGGCGTCATCGGCGAGCGTCGCGACGCGTGTACCGATATCTTCAGCGGTGATCTCAGTGGACGTGCTTTCTGGCAGTGGCAGGATCAGCTCGGAGTCTTCGAAAGACGCGGTCTGATCCATGTCTTCGGTTTCTGCCTCGACATTTGCGTCTGGTTGGCTGGTGTCCGCCTCATCGACAGGGGTGGCCGGATCGGAACAGGCGGCCAGGGCGAGCAAGGAAACGGCGGGCCAGAATGTACGCATCATGAAAGACTCCTGATTCAATATCTGGCGGTGTTGTGACACAGGCGTGCGAGCCTCACAAGAAAGCGGGTGGAGGCCGCTGTCCTCGTGTCAGCCAGAGCCGGGCAGGGGAATGTATTCGTCTTCGCCATCAGGCAGTGAGAAACGGGTATTCTGCCAATTGCCCGCGATCGATGCGGTCCAGCCCTCGCGTGCCTCGTCGATCAGGTCCTGACGGCTCGCGACGAGGTTCCAGTTGATGAGGCGCGGCCCGTCCATGGTCTGCCCGCCCGCCAGCATGAGATGGCTGTTGGGGGCGGCGGTCACTTGCACCGTCTGTCCGGGCTTCAGGATGATCATCGCGCCGTCGCCATAGCTTGTTCCGGCAATCTGGACGGAGCCACCGGCGACATAGATGGCGCGTTCATCAGCTGCATCGCCTGGGATCTCGAAGTCTGCGCCGTCCGGCGCGGTCAGGCCGAGATACCAGATGCCCCATGGGAACTCGACCGGCGAGCGATGGCCCCAGGCTTCTCCGGCGAGGAGCTGCGCGCGGGCGCCGCCCAAGTCGAATTCAGGCAGCGTGTCCTTCGGATGATGGGTGAAGGATGGAGGGCAATCCTCATGCGTTTTCGGCAGGGCGACCCAGGTCTGGATGCCGTGCATACGCATGCCAGCGGCGCGCTCTTCGTCGGGGGTGCGTTCGGAATGGACGATGCCGCGGCCAGCGACCATCCAGTTCACTGCGCCCGGCCGGATGGTAATATCAGAGCCAACCGTGTCCCTGTGGGCGATGGCACCTTCGAAGAGATAGGTGACCGTCGCGAGGCCGATGTGCGGGTGGGAGCGAACGTCGAAGCCCTTGCCGGGCGGATAGTCTACTGGCCCGAAATGATCGAAGAAGATGAAAGGCCCGACCATGCGCCGCTTATGGAAGGGGAGGACGCGGCGAACCTTGAAGCCGCCGCCAAGATCACGGGGGCGGGCATCGATTACGAGGTCTACCGGGTCGGACATGCGCGCTTTTCCTTGTCTTGGGACGTTGAGTGTCCATCTTGGCCCAAGTGAGCGCTGACCTGAATAGCTATCTTGAGGAATTACGGGCCTGCCGCATATGCGCGGGCCAGATGCAGCGCTTTCCAAACCCGATTGTCAGGGCAGCGCCGGGTGCGCGTATCCTTATCGCCAGTCAGGCACCGGGCAATCTGGCTGACCGCTCGTCAAAGCCATTCGCGGACCCGTCCGGTGTGCGCCTGCGCAACTGGATGGGGGTGAGCGAAGACGAATTCTACGACGAGTCGCGGATCGTCATCGCACCGATGGGCTTCTGTTTTCCGGGCTATGACAAGAATGGCGGTGACCTGCCGCCGATGAAGGTCTGCGCGCCGACCTGGCGGGCCGGATTGCTGGAGCGTCTTCCTGATCTTGAGCTGGTCCTCGCGATCGGCGGCTATGCGCAGAAGTGGCATCTTGGGCAGGCGGCCTCAAAGACACTTACCGAAACGGTTCGTAACTGGCGTACCCATCTTGAGGCCGGTATCCTGCCGACACCGCATCCAAGCTGGCGCAACAATGCGTGGCTGAAGAAAAACCCCTGGTTCGAGACGGACATCCTGCCTGTCCTCCGACAGAAAGTGAGAGACCTGCTTTGAAATGGCTGACCTATCTTCTCCTGCTTGGACTATGTGCCTGCGCGACGCCGAAGATGCAGGGCGCGCTTATGCCTGATCAGCCTGTTGAAGCAAAACTGGTCCCCGGCGAATCGACCTTTGTCAGCTTTGATGGTGCGCAGCTGGGGCTGACCGTCTGGCCGGGGAAGGCGGACGCGGAGGAGGTAGATCATGTGATCGTCGGCGTTCACGGCATGAATGACTATGCCGAGGCCTTCCATATGGCGGCGCCATGGTTCGCACAGCGCGGCGTCACGACCTATGCATACGACCAGCGCGGCTTCGGCCGGTCCCTGAAGCGGGGGATATGGCCTGAACCGGAACTGATGCGCGAGGATTTGCGCCAGGCTGTGCGTCTGGTGCGGCAGCGCCATCCGGATGCGACACTGACCATTGTGGGCGTGTCCATGGGCGGCGCAATGTCGATGACGGCTTTCGCCGGGGACAACCCGCCGGTTGGTGCTGACCGGCTGATTCTGTCCGGGCCGGGGCTGCGCGGTTGGGGATCCATGAACTGGCTCTATCGCGGCGCGCTCTGGGTCTCGGCCCATAGCCGGCCGGGCTGGGTCGTGCGGCCGCCGCGCGGCGTGAAGATCGAGCCGTCGGACAATATCGAAATGCTGCGCCGGATGATGGCAGACCCGCTGCGGATGACCGACAACCGGATTGATCAGGTCTATGGCGTCGTCGCGCTGATGGAGGAGGCGCATCTTGCTGCACCGCAGCTTCCAGCCGATATGCCGACGCTGCTCACCTATGGGGCCAAGGATATCGTCATCCCGCCTGCGGGGGTGAAGCGTACAATGAAGGTGCTGCCGCCGCATGTGCGCACGGCCTATTACCCGAATGGGTATCATATGCTGCTGAGAGACCTGCAGGCCGAAACAGTTTACGCGGATATGTGGGCTTTCATGCAAGATCCTTCTGCGCAGCTGCCGTCCGGCGTTTCAAGCATACCTGCCAAGTGAACGAAGCAGTTGACCGTGCATGCCAGCACGCTAAGGCCGGGACGAGACAGTCAGGAGAGTATCCATGTTCGACCATCCTTCCTTCGACGGCCATGAGAGTGTCCACATGTTCGAGGACAAGGCGAGCGGTCTGAAGGCCACTATCGCCGTCCACTCGACGGCGCTTGGCCCTGCCGCAGGTGGGTGCCGGATGTGGAACTATGCGACCGGCGAGGAAGCGCTGCGCGATGCGCTGCGCCTCTCCAAGGGGATGAGCTTCAAGAATGCGATGGCTGGCCTTCCGCTCGGCGGTGGCAAGGCTGTGATCTGGGGCAACTCCAAAACCGACAAGTCGCCTGCGCTGTTTGAAGCATTTGGGCGCGCCATCCAGTCCCTGAACGGAACGTACTATACCGCTGAGGATGTCGGCATCAGCACCAAGGACATGGAGATCGTCGCGACGCAGACCAAGTACGTCGCCGGTCTGGACCAGGGTGAGGCCGCCAGCGGTGACCCGTCCCCGATTACGGCGCTCGGCGTCTATCGTGGCATCAAGGCCAGCGCAAAGCGCGCCTTCGGCAGCGATGACCTCTCTGGCCGCCGTATTGCGGTGCAAGGCGTCGGCCATGTCGGCGGGTATCTATGTGACCACCTCGCCAAGGAAGGCGCGGAGCTGATCATCACCGACATCGATGAGGCGCTTCTGAAAGAGGTGAGCGCGCGGACAGGCGCGAAGATTGTCGCGACGGACGAAATCTACGACCAGCATGTCGATATTTTCTCCCCGAACGCGCTCGGCGCCGTCATCAACCCGGAGACGCTGCCGCGCCTGAAGGCCCGTGTCGTTGCCGGCGGCGCGAACAACCAGCTTTCGATCGCTGAAATGGACGTGGCGCTGCGTGACCGGGGCATTCTCTATGCGCCTGACTATGTCATCAATGGCGGCGGTATCATCAATGTCGCCGCCGAAATCTCGGGCGCCTATTCGCGCAACTGGGTGATGGGCAAGCTGAACGTGCTGATCGAGACGCTCGAAGAAGTGCTTGATGAAGCGCTGAAGCAGAATGCGCCGACCAATGAAGTGGCCGAGCAGATTGCGCGCACGCGGATCGCGAACGCAAAGCCTGCCTGATCAAATTACTCAATATAAAAAGAAAAGCGTCAGTCCGGGGACTGACGCTTTTTTTATTGGGCGGTGATTTTTGCCGGGCCGGTTTCGCCCTAACGACGAAGGGACCACCAGCCGCGCCGCTTTGGCTTCTCGTCCTTCTTGGACGCCTCTTCCTTCTGGTCGTCCGACTTGTCATCGGTGACCAGGACAGGCTCGCTTGCGATCGGCTTGTCTTCCTCGAAAACAGCTGAGGTCTTCGCGGGCGCTGGCTCTTCAGCTTTTTCTTCGGCAGCAGGCGCTTCGGCGACAGGCTCAGGCGTTTCGGCCTTTACCTCAGCCGGAGCTGGCGTTGCTTCAGGCGTGGCCTCAGATTCGGCCGCCTGCTCGTCACTGCCAGACGCTTCGGCCGCTGTATCGGCCTCTGCCTCAGTATTCTTTGGCTTCCCATTGCGCTTGCCGCCTCTGCGGCGTGAGCGCGACCGGCGCGGGCGAGGCTTCTCGTCCTGCTTGCTGTCAGAGGCTTCTGCGTCATTGCTGTTCTCATCTGACGAGCCGTCGCTGTCGCTTGCGTCCTGCTTGACGGCGTCGAGCGCGACGGTCTTTGCGAGCTGCGGCTGGGAGGCCGTGGCGCGGCTTGCCTCGTCTGGATCGGGCAGGGCAGGCGGGGTTTCGTCCAGCATGGCATGTGCGCTGTGGGCGAGACCATCAAGGAGCGCGCCGCCATCGAGTGGCACGATCGGGTTTGGCTCACGGCGTCTGCGGCGACCGCCGCGGCGGCCACGGCGACGGCGTTTGCGCGAGCCGCCAGACTGGTCGTCATTGTCCGACTGATCGTCAGAGGCAGCGTCATTGTCGCTATCGTTATCGCTTTCGGACTCGTCAGCCTCATCGGCTTCGTCCTCGGCGGCCTCGTCATCTGCCTCGTCTGGCAGCTGATCGTCATCCTCATCGCCGATGATATGGCGACTGCGATCCTGCTTGCGATTGCGGCGTGACTTCTGGTTCGGGTCTTTTTCCGCATCGATGCGGAAGTCGCCCGGCAGAAGTTCGTCAGACGAGCTGATCGAGATCGCGAAACCGGCGACATCCTCGATATCGGTGACGGCTTCGCGCTTATTGTTGAGCAGGTAGAGCGCAACTTCGGTCGGTGCGTGCACCGTGATGGAGGAAAGACCACCGCCAGCCGCACGGGCTTCGAGGGCGCGTAGCAGTTGCAGCGCCGCAGACGGCACGGAGCGGCGACGGCCGGTGCCGTTACAGGCTTCGCACGGATCAGATGTTGCCTGGAGCACACCGGCGCGGCGGCGCTGGCGCGAAATTTCCATCAGGCCGAACTGTGAGATCTTTCCGCATTGGACACGCGCGCGGTCGATCTTGAGGCAATCCTTGAGCTTCTTCTCGACTGCCCGGTTGTTCTTGTTCTCCTCCATATCGATGAAGTCGATGACAATCAGGCCGGCGAGGTCGCGCAGGCGCATCTGGCGGCAGGCTTCTTCGGCCGCTTCCAGATTGGTGCGCAGAGCGGTCTGCTCGATATTGCGTTCCTTGGTCGCCTTGCCCGAGTTCACGTCGATGGCGACCAGCGCTTCGGTCTGGTTGATGACGAGATAGCCACCGGACTTCATCTGCACTGTCGGGGAGAAGATGGAGTCGAGCTGGTCTTCGACCGATTCAGAGACGAAAAGCGGGGCAGCGGACTTCCACTGTTTCACTTTGCGCGCCTGCGTCGGCATGATCATTTTCGAGAGGTCTTTTGCCTCGCGATAGGCTGACGGGCCCTGGATGACGACTTCCTCGATGTCCTTGTCGAACATGTCGCGCATGGCGCGGTGAACGAGGCCGCCTTCTTCGTGGATGATGCAAGGCGCAATCGATTCCATGGTCCGGTGACGGATATTGTCCCAGAGCTTCTGGAGGTATTCATAATCGCGCCGGATGTCGGTCTTGGTGCGCTTGGCGCCAGCCGTGCGCACGATCAGCCCCATGCCGTTCGGCACGTCGAGGCTGGACATGATTTCCTTCAGGCGCTTGCGGTCAGCGCCATTGGTGATCTTGCGGGAGATGCCGCCGCCGCGCGGCGTGTTCGGCATGAGGACGCTGTAGCGGCCAGCAAGCGAAAGGAAAGTGGTCAGCGCTGCGCCCTTGTTGCCGCGCTCTTCCTTGACGACCTGCACCAGCATGACCTGCCGGCGGCGGATCACTTCCTGGATCTTGTAGCGCTTCGAACTCGACTGTGGCTTTGGCTTGGCGGCAGCGGCTTCGGCTGCGGCTTCATCGGCGTCGGAGTCGCCTTCGCCATTGTCGTCATCATCTTCGTCGGTGTCGCGCTCATCGTCGACATCGTCTTCGTCTTGCTCAGCGGCGGCGCGGGCGGCATCCTGCAGCAGCGCTTCGCGGTCTTCCTGGGGAAGCTGATAATAGTCGGGATGGATTTCGCTGAAGGCCAGGAAGCCGTGGCGGTTACCGCCATATTCGACAAAACAGGCCTGAAGGGATGGCTCTACGCGCGTGACTTTCGCGAGATAGATATTGCCCCTTAGCTGTTCCTTACCTGCGGTTTCGAAGTCAAAGTCGTCTACGCGTCCGTCCGAAACGAGCGCCACCCGGGTCTCTTCCGGGTGGACCGCATCGATCAGCATCAATTTGCTCATAGCTTATCGCCTTGTGATCTGGCGGCGCGGCGCGGTAATGGACCGTGCTGCAGCGAACGCCAGTTAAGTTGTGACGGGATATCCTGCGCCAGCGCGTCTGCGCGCCAGTAGGCGCTAGTCTCGACGATGCTTTCAGTGGCGAAAGATACATTACAAGTTGTTCCGTGTCCGATCAGGCCATGCGCGGAGTGGTTCCGTTCGCATACCATCTGGGAAATGGTCTTGGCCTCCAAATAGAGGTCCGTCTGACCATGCCGAAAGCCGACGCTAAAGAAAAGCTATAAAATCAGAGAATGCCAAAATAGGCATCGCAAGCAGCGACAGTAAACGCTTGATTAATGAAGGCTGTGCAGACTCTGGGTTACGCGATTAATCCAATTTCCAGCAGGCTGTGGGCGAGATGTTTCGAACACTTTTTCTCATCATCGGCTTTCTTGCGGGCGTGGTCGGCCACGCCTTTGCGACCGAGATCAACGAGATCCGCGTCGAGGGCGCAGGCGAGTATACCAGAATTACGCTGGCCGCCGACGGCGAACTGGCGCATGGCATTTTTTCGCTCAGTGATACAGGCATGCGGTCCGTTGCGGTCGATCTTCATGATTTCCGGATCAGCGATGCCGCCAATACGCCGCCGCCGGCTGGGGCTGTGACGACCTATGAGGTCTCCTCGAAAGGGGTCGCGTTTCATCTTTCCCACGCTGTGACTGTGTCGCGCGCCCTGAATATCGGGCCGACCGTTTCCGATCCACGCCACCGGCTTGTCATCGACCTTGTTCGCGTCTCGCCCGACCGTTTCGACCGGGACGCAGCGATTGATGTCGACCGCCGCGCCGCTTTCGGGGTAGGGCAAGTGCCAGAGGCGGGCGAGATGGCCGTGGCATCGCTGCCACCAGAAAAGCAGGTCATCGTTATCGATCCCGGCCACGGTGGTCACGACCCGGGCGCTCTGGCCGCCGACAAAACGCGTGAGAAAGATGTCGTCTTGAAAACCGCGCTGGCGCTCAAAGCGGCTCTGGAAACAAGCGGGCGATATACGGTGCACCTGACCCGCGAGGGCGACACCTATATTGAGCACGAAGACCGCGTGACGATGGCCCGCAACTGGGGCGCCGATCTCTTCATCTCGATCCATGCCGATGCCGCCGCAAACCATTCCGTGGCTGGCGCAACCGTTTATACGCTCAATACGCGGGGGCAGAGCCGCGTCGATCCCGTGTCCAGCAAGTATGGCTGGCGTCTGCCTGTCGAGGATGGCACCTCTCGCGAAGTAGCGAGCATCCTCACCGATCTCACCAAGCGCGAGACGAAGACCAATTCATCCATCTTTGCCGAAATCCTTATTCCGGAGCTTGCCTCTGCCGGCCCGATTGTCCGCAATAGTCACCGACAGGAGAATTTCTTTGTCCTGCTCGCGCCAGACGTGCCTGCCGTGCTGATCGAAGTCGGCTTCCTGACGAATCGCGCGGATGCAGCGCGTCTAGCCTCAGCTGATGGGCGGGAGCGCTCTGCGAAGGCGATTGCACGCGCAATCGACGCCTATTTCGACCGCCCAGCCGCGCACACTGCAGTAAATTAGCGTCTTTCGGCTTCCGTCTGCCGCCAGCACGCCTTACTCTCGACAATTAATGGTGCGAAGCGAGGCTATCGCAAATCCAATACTGGGCAGGGACGGAAAACTGTATGAGTGAACAGCCGGTCTGGAGACGCTATCTGACCTGGAAGCTGGCGCGCCGTGTCGCGATCGGCCTCTTCATCATTGGCGCCCTAATCTTCATTGCCCTGATGATCTGGGTTGGATCGCTTGCGCGCGACCTGCCATCGCATGAGCGTCTTGCTGATTATGAGCCGCCCATCACGTCGCGCGTCCATGCGGGTGACGGCACGCTCATAGCCGAGTTTGCAGACGAACACCGCGTCTTCGTGCCCATCGAATCCATACCTGACCATGTGAAGCAGGCCTTCGTCGCCGCTGAGGACAAGAAGTTCTTCGAGCATGGCGGCCTCGACTATGTCGGCATCATGCGCGGCGCGATCAATTCCGCGCAGATCAAGCTGTCGGGGAGCGATGGCAACCTTCAGGGCGGCTCGACAATCACCCAGCAGGTCGCCAAGAACATGCTGCTGACGCGCGACCAGCGCATTGAGCGCAAGGTGAAAGAGGCGATCATCGCCCGCCGCATGGAAAACACCTTCACCAAGGACGAGATCCTCGAGCTTTATCTCAACGAGATCTATCTCGGCGTGCGCGCCTATGGTGTTGGCTCTGCTGCGCTCATCTATTTCAACAAGTCGCTGCCTGAGCTGAACCTCTCAGAGGCTGCGATCCTCGCCTCTCTGGCCAAGGCACCATCGACGGTGAACCCGTACCGGCGCCCGCAAAGGCTACTGGCGCGCCGCGACTATGTTCTCAACCGCATGGTCGAGGACGGTTACATCACCGAAGAACAGGCCGAAGAGGCCAAGGCTGAGCCGCTTGAAGTCGTCGAGCGCCTGCGTGGCCCCGAATATGCGGCCGCAACCTATTTCGTGCAGGAGCTTCGCCGGGAACTCATTGATGAGTATGGCGAGGAAGCCCTGGAACGCGGCGGCCTTTCCATCCGCACGACGCTGGATACGCAGATGCAGCTGGCCGCCCAGACCGCGCTTCAGTCAGGGCTTGAGGCGTATGACCGCCGCCACTCCTATCGCGGCCCATTCACGTCGATTGACGCATCTGGTGATGTGCCTGCCCAGCTGCAGGAAGTCGAACGTCCTGCCGGCTATGGTGACTGGGAAGCTGGCATGGTGCGTGAAATCTCCAGCGATGCGGCGACCATCATTCTCAATGACGGCCGCACAACACGTATCCCTGAAGAAGATGTGCGCTGGGCCCGTGGGTGGGACCGCCCGGATGGCGGCGAAGGCCTTGCCCGCGGCGACGTAATCCTCGTCGATGTCGAGCGCACTGAAACGCTGCGCGAAGGCGCTGAGCCTGCCGCGGAGGGTGAGCGCCGCAATGAAGAAGACTGGATCTCGGTACCGTCTGAGTCCGCCCGCCTGAAGCAGGTGCCAGAAGTTGAAGGCGCAATCATCGCACTCGACCCGCATACGGGCCGGGTGATGGCGATGGTTGGCGGCTATTCCTTCTTCAAGAGCCCATTCAACCGGGTGACGCAGGGCATGCGCCAGCCGGGTTCGTCCTTCAAACCGTTCGTCTATGCGGCGGCGCTGGAAAACGGCTATACGCCTTCGACGCAGATGCTGGATTCGCCATTCGTCTATTATGATGAAGGCTCCGGCACAACGTGGAAACCGCAAAACTATTCGGCGGGTCGCAGCTATGGTGAAGTCACCATGCGGACCGCGCTCGAGCGCTCATTCAACCAGGTGACCGCGCGTATCGCCGTCGATATTGGCATGGACGACATTTCTGGCCTGGCTGAGCGCTTCGGGCTTTATGAGAACCTGCCGCGCTTCCCGGCCATGGCGCTTGGCTCCGGTGAGACGACGCCATGGCGTATGGCGGCGGGCTACGCGGCTTTCGTGAATGGCGGCAAGGAAGTGACGCCGACCATGCTGGACCGGGTTCAGGACCGCTATGGTGACACGCTTTACCGCAATGATCAGCGTGCCTGCGAAGACTGCCTTGCAGAAAGCTGGGAGGGCCAGCCGCCGCCTGAGCTTGAAGATAATCGCGAGCAGCTGATTGATCCGGTGATCGCTTACCAGATCGTGCACATGCTGGAAGGCGTCGTGGAGCGTGGTACCGCTCGCCGTGCTGCGGCCCTCAACAAGCCGCTTGCTGGCAAGACCGGTACGACGAACGACTATTTCGACGCGCTCTTCTATGGCTTCTCGCCTGACCTCGTGGTGGGTGTCTGGGTCGGCTTTGACCAGCCGCAGACGCTCGGCAATGGTGAGTCTGGCGGCTCCACGGCGCTGCCAGTTTTCGTCAGCTTCATGGAAGAAGTGCTGAAGGATGCACCGGCCATGCCGTTCCGTATTCCACCGGGCGTGCGGCTTGTTTCGGTCGATCACGACACGGGCGGTCTGCCGACATCCGGATCGGGTGAGATTATCGTCGAGGCCTTCCGGCCAGGCACTGAGCCGGGCGCGGTGTTCGATGAAGAGGACGGCTTCTCCATCTCTGGCAATCAGGGTGCGACCAGCGGCGTGTTTGGTGATCTTGCAGATCCTTCATCAGAAGGCTTTGGCCAGAATGGCATATCGGATGCGCAGGACCGCGATGATGTCGCCGATGAAAATCTGGGTGGGATTTATTGACCGGGGTGACAGATTTGTGCATTCCGGCCACCCTGTAACGAACTGAAAACATAGAAAATCTTATGTCGACAGAAATTCTCTCGCTTATTGACGAAATTGAGCAGTCCTCCGCGCTGCTGAGGAGGCGTCTTTGACTGGGACGTCGCCCAGAAACGCCTAGACGAGCTCAACGCGCTGTCGGAACAACCAGACTTCTGGAATGATCCTGAAAAGGCCCGAAAGCTGATGGCTGAGCGCCAGCAGCTGGAGACCGGGATCAATACGGTTCAGGAGCTGGAGCAGGAGGCCGCCGACGGCCGCGAACTGCTCGAGCTTGCCGATGGCGACGATGATCTCATTAACGACATCTCTGCCAATATGAAGCGGGCGCGTGAGCGCGCGGCGAAAGCTGAGCTTCAGGCGCTGCTGTCTGGTGAAGCCGATTCCAATGATTGCTACCTGCAGATCAACGCCGGGGCAGGGGGCACGGAAAGCCAGGATTGGGCGTCCATGCTGCGGCGCATGTATGTGCGCTGGTCAGAAGGCAGCGGCTACAAGGTTGAGGAAGTCGACGCGCATGACGGTGAAGAAGCCGGCATCAAGTCGGCGACCCTGCTGATCTCTGGCCTCAACGCCTATGGATGGCTGAAGTCGGAGTCCGGGGTTCACCGCCTCGTGCGGATCTCGCCCTACGACTCTTCCGCGCGCCGTCACACATCATTTGCCTCTGTCACGGTGTCACCGGTCATCGACGAGACGATCGAGGTCGACATTGATCCGTCAGATGTGCGGACTGACACTTACCGTTCCTCCGGAGCTGGTGGTCAGCATGTCAACAAGACGGACTCGGCTGTCCGCCTGACGCATGAGCCGACGGGGATCGTCGTCGCGTGTCAGGCAGGCCGCTCGCAGCACCAGAACCGCGCGAAGGCGTGGGAGATGCTGCGCTCAAAGCTATACGAGCTGGAGCTCCAGAAGCGCCGCGAAGCTGCGCAGGATAGCCACGACTCCAAGTCGGACATCGGCTGGGGGCACCAGATCCGGTCCTACGTCCTGCAGCCTTATCAGCTGATCAAGGATCTACGCACGGGGCATGAAACGTCGGATACGGGTGGTGTGCTGGACGGCGATCTTGATGGCTTCCTGAGTGCGTCACTTGCTCACAATGTGTCTGCCGGAAGCAGCGAAGACGCATAAGAAAACGGCCGCGCAATCTGCGCGGCCGCCTAAACTTCTCAATTCATTTCCAGATCAGGACAGGGCAGAGCCGTGTGCGCTGGTGGTGCTGGCTGGCTTGCTTTCCGCCGAAGCCGGTTTCGCTGCGGACGATGACGTATCGCTACCAGCTGGACGTGCTGCCTTTGGCGCGGACGTCTTCAGTGGGTCCTCAGCGTGCTTGACCTGGCCTTCGAAGATGGCGTTCGGCTGGATGCTGAGAGAGGCGTGAAGGATGTCGCCTTCAACACGGGCGCCGGTCTCAAGCTCAACGCGGCGACCGCGGATGGAGCCGAGCACTTCGCCTTTGACCTTGACCGCTTCGCCTTTGACTTCGCCGATGACCTTGCCGGTGGCGCCAATCGTGATGTCGCCAGCGGTCACATCGCCATCGACAACGCCGTCAATGTGCAGGGCGCCTTCGGAATTGATGGAGCCTTTGATTTCCATATCGTTGCAAATAATGGAAGCGACGCCTGTAGAGCGGGTACCGGTCCGGCTTGGAGCTGTCTTGCTCGTATCCGCTGGTGGCACATAGCTCTGTGCGGATGCGCCGTCCTTATTCTTCGTAAACATGTTTACCTGCCCTCAGAAACTCAACTGGATCGTATGGTTTGTTGTTAAACCAGACTTCGTAGTGAAGGTGCGGGCCGGTGCTCCGGCCTGTGGAGCCCATGGCACCCACAACATCGCCAATTGCGACTGTATCACCTTTATCGACATTGATGCGTCTTAAGTGTGCGTAACGTGACTTGAAGCCGTGGCCGTGATCGATCTCCACGATGCGACCATAGCCCGATTTTGTGCCAGCAAAGCTGACCACGCCGGGGCCGGTCGCCGTGATCGGCGCATTCCAGTACGCACCGACATCCACGCCGTTGTGCCAGCCTGGACGTTGATTGAACGGATCGACGCGAAGGCCATAATCAGAGGTCAGACGCGACGGAACGCCAACCGGATCGGCCAGCGGCAGGGTGGACACGACGGACTGATAAAAACGGGCTTCTTCCATGCGGGCGGCGACCTGTGCGACGCGCTCGGCAAACATTGCTTCTTCAGGTGTATCGAAGTTGCCTGAAGCAAGATTGGCGAATGGGACGAGCGGTCCGCCCATTTCGCGGGTCTCAGCAATGCGGTTGGTGCCGACAGCGGTCAGGCGAAGAACGCCGCGTGCGGCCTCAGCGCGCTCAATGGCAATGTCCTCGACTTCATCGAGGAAGGCCTGCTGTTCCCGCTGGAGTTCTGCGATCTGGCCACGAACACCGGAATTGGAGGCGCTGGCTTCTTCATATTCGCCGCTGGTGCGGGCCTGGCGACGGTCCGCTTCTTCAATTGATGCATTTACGAGAAGCGCGCTGCCATCGCCGCGAAGGGCAGCGACTTCAAGCTCACCGCCATTGCGAAGGGAATCCAGCATCACTTCGAGCGTGCGATGGCGTTGTTCAAAGCTGACCGTGGCTTCCTGGAAGGCTTCGGTGCGCTCAACGAGCTGCGAGCGGGATAGCGCGTCCCGGGCGCGAAGTTCCTGCACCCAGCGCTCATATTTGTCGATCTGTTGCTGGCCTTGGGCAGAAAGCGTGCTGTTCGGGATAAAGACGAGACTGGCCGTTGCGTAGAGCGTCCAGCCGACAACGGCGGCGATCGCTATGGAAAGGACAGATTGCTGGAGAGGAGAGACGGTGAAGTAGCGGACGGTGCCGCCGCTGCGATGGTAAATTTGCCGTTCCGGAAACAGGCGACTGAAAAGCTCCCCGATTTTCATCGTCTTTCGCTTCATAGACGGCCCCGCCTCTGTTGGTACTTTTACACTGGCCGTGAATTTATCCACAGCTCACCCTCACGCAAATGTTTAACGCAATTTGTTCGCGCCCGAAAAGGGCAAATCCCGAAAGCTGCCGCATTTTTCTCACAATTGATAAAAAATTTTACCAAGTTCACCTGAACTTTGACTGCTTCGATGCACAAATGGTTAAAGTACAGACAGCACTTCTTCTGCGTGTCCTTTCACACGTACCTTCCGCCAGCTTTCAATAATCATGCCATCGGCGCCAATAGCGAAAGTAGAGCGTTCGATACCCATGAATTTGCGGCCATACATATTCTTTTCCTTCCAGACGCCGAAGGCTTCGCAAACGGATCCGTCATCATCGGTCGCAAGCGGAATGCTAAGCTCCTGTTTCTCAATGAACTTCTCGTGAGACGAGAGGCTGTCGCGCGAAACCCCGATTATGTCGAAGCCCTTCTTGTCGAAGGCGTCTTTCATCGCTGTAAAATCCTTGGCCTCATTCGTGCATCCGGGCGTGTTGTCTTTCGGATAGAAGAAAAGGATCAGGCCGCGCCCGCTGTCAGTTAGAATTGAAACCTTGCCGCTGGTGGTTTCAAGGTGAACTTTCGGAGCTGCATCGCCTGCAGATATTACTGATGACATCGCTGGATTGTCCTATTTCTGCTGTATTGAAAGATTAAGTCGAGCCTACCGGCTGACGTAAAGGAGACAATCGGGCCTTGGTGCGACAGACTGCAGCTGTAGTTACACTCGAGATCATTGGCGGCATTCTATTGCTGGCGATCGCGGGGGCTGTGGCGCTTGCATATATGCTGTCGCGGGGGCCGGTAGAACTCAGTCTTTTCAAGGATGAAGTCGAAAAAGCCCTTGTTGCCGCACGTGATGGCAGGGACGTCGATATTGAGCGTCTGGCGCTTCAATGGTCGCCCGCCGACCGGCGGATGATCTTTGCAGCCAGCGGGCTCAAGCTCGCAGATAATGACGGGCAGCTCGCAGGCGAAGCAGAGCAGGCCGTCATTACGCTTGATGCGGGTTCGCTCATCTTTGGCCGGGTCGAGGTGACAGAAACACAATTGCGCAATGGTTGGGCAGATGTGCGCAATATCTCACCAACTGAATGGACGTTTGCTGGCGAACCGCTGCCGGAATTCGAAGCGCGCGAGCTGCCGACAACGCCTGAAGGGTGGCTGACGCTCTCCAACACAACGCTTGCGAGCCTTCTCGAGGGCCTGAAAGCCAGCAAGACGTCGACGTCGCTCGAGGTTGCTGCATTCGAGAACATGGAGCTCCGCTTTTTCGACCAGGAAGGCGGCGTCATCGCTGTCATGGACGAGGCGAGCGGCCGTTTCGATCAGACTGGTTCCGGACTTGAGGCGTCCCTGTCCGGAAGCGGGGAAGGGATCGGGCTTCCAGGTGACCTCACCACGTCGCTTAGTGTGCCTGATGGATACACTGACCTCGACTTCAAGGTCGGCATAACGAATTGGAGCATTGGCGATCTCGCGAGCCGGTTCGGGGCTGGCGAGACGCTGGTGACCGGCTTTCCGGCCGATATCACGATTGGTCTGACCTATATCGAGGACGAAGGCATTGCGGGGCTGAGCCTTGCAGCCGACGCCGAAGAGGGCAGGGTGACGCTCGCTGGGCGCGATCTCGATTTCGAGGCGCTGCGCTTCGATGCCGCCTATGCGCCGGCAGAGGATCGGTTGGCCTTCAGCGATCTCGGGATCGAGACCGAGCGGGCTAACGGCGTCTTCAGCGGCTGGATTGACGGGCTGGTTCGTCAGGACGGCACGATCGCGTTCGATCTCGTTTCCGACAGCACGTCTCTTGATTTCACGCCATATTTTCCTGACGTCTGGCAGCTTGACCGCGTCGCCTTGCAGGGCACGCTCGACATGGAAACGACAGCCGTTTCGCTGTCGGCTTATGATGTCGAGACGCGCGGCATAGAATTTGTCGGCACCGCGGATATCGCGCCAGTCAGTGAGCCGGAAGAGGGCGAGCTGCCCTTTCAAATCACCTCGGAAGGCGAAGCGGTCGGTACGATCACCAAGGACCAGGTTCTGGCCTTCTGGCCTGAAACACTTGGCAGGGGCGCGAGGGATTTTGCCCGTAACCGGGTGCTGGACGGCCGTGTAACTGCGGCGAGCTATCAGCTGAAGCTGCAGCGGGACAGTTTCGAGGAAGGCTTCCTGCGGGACGAGGATCTGGCTGTCCGGTTTTTCATCGAAGACGCTGCTGTGAAGTTTTTAAATGATCTGCCGCCCGTCACCGATGCGACCGGTAGCGGCCGCCTGACGGGAAATGGCTTCCAGGTGCAGCTGAGCGAAGGCAGTTATGATGGCTGGGTTCTCAGCGAGGGCAGCGTTCACTTTCCGCGTTTCAATCCGAAGGGGGAGCTGTTCCGTGTTTCGGCCAGAGGGCAGGGGCCGCTCGTCAATGTGATGCGCAATATCGCGGAATCCCGCCTCATGCGCGACAATCCGGACGCTTTGGATCCGGAGCGCTTTTCCGGTGACGCCACGGCGAGCATCGAATTGCTGCGCCCGGCGCTGGATGATGTCCCAGTTGAGGACATGCAGATATCTGTCGAGGCCGAAGTGACTGACGGCACGCTCGCTGAGGCGCTTCCGGGGCTCGACCTCACAAATATGCGCGTAGATGTGTCACTTGAGAATATGCGTCTCGTCATGACAGGTTTTGGCGATCTCGGCCCGGCGCCGGTGCAGTTTACATGGCGAGATGAGTTCAATGATGGCGGCGACACGGCTGATCTTTCAGCGAGCGCGTTCGTTTCGCCTGACTTCCTGAACCGTTTTGGTGTGGTCGGCAGGGCCTATGTGTCTGAGGACATCCCGGTCGAGCTTCAGGCCCAGGTAGCCGCGGACGGTATCGCCGGCGTCGAGGTCGGTTTCGAACTCCAGCAGTCGCGCATCGATATCTCCGAGATCGGCTACATCAAGCCAGTGGGAGAACCGGCGCGCGCGACACTCTCCTATGACGCGAAATCGGACACGAACGCATCGACCTTCCGCTTTCTAAGCGAGAAGGCCCGCTTTGATGGTGATGTTGTCCTGTCCAAGGCCGGGCGGCTGCAGTCGCTGGAGGTTCGCGAGGCCTATCATGATGGCTTCATGGATGTGAGCGGCAGCGTCCGGGTTGAGCCGAATGGAAAGCTCGTCAGCGAACTGAACGGTGCGTTCCTTGATGCGAGTGCCTTCTTTGGGGACTTTGCGTCCATGGGCGGCAATGCGTCTGGCATTAGCCTGCCGGTCACGCTGACTGCAAACCTCGACACGCTGCGCCTTCGTCGCGGTCTCGACCTCGAAGAGGCTTCCTTGAGCTTTGTGAGCGCAGAAACGGGCGTACGTGAAGTGCGTGCTGACGGCACAATCGAGTCCGGCGGCAAGATGAGCGCCGTCTATATCGGCCCGACCGCCGAAGAGCCTGCGCGCATCAGTCTCGACAGCGATGATGCGGGCTTTTTCATGCGGGCCTTGCTGCGTCAGGACTTCCTGACTGGGGGTTCTCTCAGCCTAAACGGCGACCTCGCGCGCGGATCAGACCCAGCACGGCTTCGGCTGGAGCTCTCCGACGTGCGGATGCGCGATGCCCCATTCCTGACTCAGGTGCTCTCGCTGGCATCATTGCGTGGCCTTGCCGATACGTTGAGCGGGGAAGGGGTGTTGTTCACCGATATCAGCGTGCCGGTCGCCATCCAGTCCGGACGGTTTGTGATCGAAGGCGCGCGTGCTAACGGTCCGGCGCTAGGCCTGACACTCAATGGCTGGTTCGAGCAGGAGAGCGATGAAATCCGCCTAAGCGGCGTTCTGGTGCCGAGCTTTGGCATGAATTCCATGCTGGGCGGCGTGCCAGTCATCGGTGATCTGTTCGTGGGCCGCGAAGGCGAGGGGATCTTCTCGCTGACCTATTCGGTGCGCGGTACGACTGACCGCGCGCAGGTCGCTGTGAACCCGCTGTCAGCCGTGACGCCAGGTATCCTGCGCCGTATCTTCGAAAACCCGGCCGACACATCGATCCCGGAGGGGATTCCTGTCGATCCAGACAAGACACCGCCAGCGCCGCCGATGCCGGACGCAGAATTTATCGCGCCGGCACCTGGTTCAGAGACGAACTAGACGGGCCTCGGCTCAGCCTTTCTCGAGGCGTTTGACGTCGTCCCAGAGCGCGCCCTGATCGTCGAGTGACAGCTCGCTGAATATTTTTCCCTGATCGGTCGCCAGCTGCTCCATTGCGCGAAACCGGCGTTCGAACTTGGCGTTGGACCGGCGAAGCGCAATTTCCGGATCAAGCTTGAAGCGCCGCGCGAGATTGGCCGCCACGAAGAGAAGGTCGCCGATCTCGTCCTCGATAGCATCCAGGTCGCCGCTATCGATGGCTTCCCGAACTTCGTCGCATTCCTCATCAAGCTTTAACAGGATGTCGCGCGGCTCGGTCCAGTCAAAGCCCGTGCGGGCGGCGCGTTTCTGGATCTTCTCGGCGCGCATGAGCGCTGGAAGTGCCTTGGCGACGCCAGCAAGTGCAGACGTGTCTTCAGTGACGGCGCCCTTGGCGGCCCTTTCACGCGCCTTGATGGCTTCCCACGCTTCGGTCTGCGTATCGGCGTCGCGTTCCTCGGCATCTCCGAAGACATGGGGATGGCGCCGGACCATCTTGTCATTGACGCTCCGGGCGACGTCCTCGACGTCGAAAAGTCCGGAATCCTGAGCGATCTGACTGTGGAAAACGACCTGCAGGAGAAGGTCGCCGAGCTCGTCTTTTAGGTCGCCGAAATCCTCACGTTCGATCGCATCGGCGACTTCATAAGCTTCCTCGATCGTGTAAGGCGCGATGGTCTCAAAAGTCTGCTCCAGATCCCAGGGGCAACCACCATCAGGATTACGCAATTGCTGCATGATGGATTTGAGGCGTTCAAACTCGCTGTCGGAGTGTTTTGTCATGAAAAGCTGGCGCTCCGGTTTGATGATTGGCGGTTCGTACGAATATCCGAGACGTTAACAGGCCCAGTTGGACCGCTCGGTTCAAAGCCCGATAGGGCGGTTTCTATATGAGACGGCGCTGCGCCGCACGCGTCAATCATAGCTGCGCGAGACGCTGTTGGCGCCAGCATGAGCGTCGTTCAACATCTCGCTTAAGGCTTAGGATAAGCTGGCCGGGGATGTGGTCGCGCCGCTCATAACAAAAATCGTATAATCAATATTATGGGAAATTGCGAGATGCGGTCAGAGCTCGAAATCGACGGCGAGGCCGTCATAGGCAGGCCGTACGTGCGCAGGCAGCTCATTACAGAGCGTCTGGTAATCAAGATCGATATGAAGATTTGTGAGCCATGCTTTCTTCGGCGCGAGCTGTTCGATCCAACCGAGTGCGCGGTCCAGATGCGCGTGGCTCGGATGTTCGGTGTAGCGTAGCGCGTCGAGGATCAGATTATCGACGCCAGCGATCGCTTCGAGGCTTTCAGGCGGAAAATCGTGCAGGTCGTTGCAGTAAGCGAGGTTCCCGATGCGAAAACCGAGGCTCATGATCCGTCCGTGCATCTGTTCAACTGGCAGGAGGGTTACCGGCCCCCCTTCTCCGTCGATACTGAATGGCTGAAGCGGAACGATATCGTCCTGGCGGTCAAGGATGGGTGGATAGCCGCCATGCCCCTCGAAACAATAGCCGAAGCGCTTCGTCAGCGTCGCAGCGGTGCGAGCATCGAGATAGGTCGGCACGCGCTTGCGCATGCGCAGTGCCAGCGCCCGGACGTCGTCAATGCCATGGGATTGGTCTGCATGGTCGTGCGTGTAGACCAGCGCGTCCAGATGACGGACCTCGGCGTCAAGCAACTGATCACGGAGTTCCGGTGATGAGTCGATCAGGATGCGTGTGCAATTGTCAGGTGTATCCAAAGGGCCTGCATCGACGAGAACGCAGCAACGTCTGCGCCTGTTGCGCGGCTCATTCGGGTCACATGCGCCCCAGTCATTCCCGACGCGTGGTACGCCGCCGGAGGAACCTGTTCCGAGGAATGTGAAGCGCCCGGTTCTGCTCATGTAGTCACTTTATTGAATAAAGTCAATGCATTATCTTCGCATATTGAAGTTATTTCTTCGCGCGACTTGTCGTGAAGTGCCGCCAGAGCATCGGCGACATATGGCAAATAGGCAGGCTCATTGCGCCGCCCGCGATAAGGCACAGGCGCTAGATACGGACAGTCCGTCTCAAGAATAATGCGGTCCAGCGGAATGGTGGAGATGACGGCGCGAACATCCTTCGCATTCTTGAAGGACAGAATGCCGGACACCGAAAAATATGCGCCGAGCGCCAGGCCGCGGTCCGCAAGCTCCTGGCCGCCCGTATAGCAATGAAGAAGGATACCGCACGGTCCGTTCTTATATTCATCCTCCAGAATATCTGCCGTCAGGCTGTCGGCCTCGCGCGTATGAACCACCAGAGGCAGTCCGGTTTCGCGCGCCGCTGCGATGTGGCGCCGGAAGTTCGCGACCTGCTCGGCCTCTGCCGAATAGCCATAGTGGAAATCGAGGCCGGTCTCCCCGATGGCGACCGTGCACGGGTCCCCTGCCGCGCGGATGAGGTCTTCGACGGTGAGATCCTGAAAGTCCTTGGCGTGATGTGGGTGGACGCCTACCGTGTTCCAGATGTCGTCATTCGCATCTGCGATAGCCTTCACGGCCGGATAATTATCGAAGCGATCGCAAATCGCGAGGAAGCGCCGGATGCCAGCTTCCCGCGCGCGCGCAAGCACCTCTTCGCGGTCCTCTTCGAACGCCTCGGCGTGCAGGTTTACATGCGTATCGAACATGGGCTGCGACTTAGACCTTCCCGGTTCCGGTTTGAAGGGTCGAGACGAGCTTTGATGCGGCCTGAACGGGTGTCATGTGCAGATTGCGCTGCGAGGCGACGATATTGTGGAGCTGGAACCAGATATCCGACCAGGCTGGCGATGCCTCAGCCTTTTCGCTGACCCAGCTCATAAGCTCTTCTGCGAACACGCCGAAAGCGGCTTCGTCCTCTGCAGCGGCCTGTATCGTTGTGGAGAGAACGGCGTCGGCAGGCTTTGGCAGGGCTTTCAGAAAGCTTCGTGCGGCGTGTGAGGCTGCCAGCACTTTGGGGCCGGTCAGCGCCTCTGCGCGCCCCGGCCGGCCGGCCACGAGGTCCGCGACCTGCTGCGGCGATTCAACCTCCTGCGCCTGCAAGGCCTGCAGCGTCTCCTCCTTGGAAAGACTGGTCAGCCGAAGTGACTGACAGCGTGACCGGATCGTCGCAAGCACGGGTACTGTCGCGTGAGAGATCAGGAACAGCATCGCGCGTGGCGGTGGCTCTTCCAGCGTCTTGAGCAGCGCATTGCGGCCATTGGCATTCATCTCATCAAGGGAATCGAGAATGCCGATGCGCCAGCCCCCAAGCGCAGGCTTCAGAGAAAAGAACTGGTTGAGCTCGCGGATCTGGTCGACCGCAATGTCCTGCTTCAGCTTGCCATTGTCGCCGACCGCGCGCTGGACGTGCTTCAGGTCCGGATGTCCGGATGAGAGCACCTTCTGCATGACGGGGTCAGATGTCGCCGCACCGGCCCTGTCATCCTCATCTGCTGGTTTGGCGCCGAGCAGCATGGCGGCCAGACGAAGCGCAAAGCGCGCCTTGCCGATGCCTGACGGCCCTTCAATGATCCAGGCGTGGTGAAGGCGCCCGCCATCCATCGCCTTCAGGAACTTGTCCTGCGCGGCCTTGTGGCCGAACAATGGGAGCGCGACCTCTCCGCTCATGAGGCGTCTTCAATCGCTTTGAGCGCGTCGGAGAGAACTGCGGCTTCCGGCTGCGTTGCATCGATGACCTTGCAGCGGTCTGGATGAGCCGCGGCTAGATCAAGAAAGCCTTGCCGAACATCCTTGTGGAAATCGAGCGGCATGGCCTCGAAGACGTCTGACCCGCCGCGCGCCTTGCGCCGCGCCATCAGTTCTTCGACGGGACCGTCCAGAACGAGGGTGAGGTCAGGCTGCTGCTCGCCCACCACAAGGTCGTCCAGCATTTCGATGACGGCTGGCGCCAGACCGCCAAGCCGTTGGTAGACGCGCGTGGAGTCAGCGAACCGGTCACAGATGACGTTCTCGCCTTTTGCGAGCGCCGGTTCGATCAGCTTCTCTAGGTGATCACGTCGAGCAGCATAGACGAGCAAGGCTTCGCTCATAGCGCTCCAGCGCGTGTCGGATGGGGGCGACAGGACAAGACCGCGCAGCGTTTCCGCAAGCGGCGTGCCGCCCGGCTCCCGTGTGACGGTGACCGGCTGGCCGCTTTCAAGGAAATGCGTTTCTAGGCCTGCAATCAGCGTGGACTTACCCGTCCCTTCGCCGCCCTCAATCGTTATGAACCGCCCGCGACGGCTCATTGGTCAGCAGCGCCGCCCATTTTAAGGCTGAGCCCGGCAATCGCCTTACCCATGAAGCCGAGCTTCTCGACAGAAGACGTTGCGATTAGGGGCGCAGTGACTGGTTCGTCGCGGCCTTCCATGGTGATCACCAGCGTGGCGACCTGCTGGCCCTCTTCGATCGGTGCCGAGAGCGGACCATCATAGACGATTTCGGTCGACGCCTCATCGAAGGCGCGCTTGTGCCCTGCGACGCGAAGCGGCTGCTCGAGGCGGACGCCAACAGTGCTGGCCTCGCCACTCCAGACTGGAAGTTCGGCAAATGCCTCTTCCGAAGGTTCGACGGTGCGCGTGTCGAAAGCGGTGAAGGCAAGACGCATTAGGCGCTCGGACTCTTCCGCGCGGGCCTGCGAGCTTGGAAGACCGTTCAGCACCATAATCATTCTCTGGCCGTCGCGCTCAGCAGACGCGGTAAGGCCGTAGCCGGAGACTTCGAGGTGGCCGGTCTTGAGGCCGTCTGCGCCTTCCATCGAATAGAGGAGCGGGTTGCGGTTGCCTTGGGTGATGCCATTCCAGGTCATCTCCAGCTCGGAATAGTATTTGTAGTATTCCGGGTATTTGCGGATTTCGAGGGCGGCGAGTTTTGCGAGGTCTGCTGCCGAGATGACATGGCCGTCGGCGGGAAGGCCGCTGGCGTTCTTGAAGTTGGCTGAAGACAGACCGAGCTCATGAGCGAGGTCGGTCATCCGGTCGGCGAATGCCTCTTCAGAACCTGCGAGGCCTTCGGCCAGAACGATGCACGCGTCATTGCCCGATAGCACGATCACGCCGCGAAGGAGCTGTTCAACCGTTGGCGTTTCGCCGATCTTGAGGCCCATGGTGGAGCCGCCCGTGGCCCAGCCACCTTCGCGCCAGGCGCGTTCGCTGACGACCAGTTCGTCGTCGAGCGAGATCTCGCCGCGCTCAATGGCGTCATAGACCACGTGCGCCGTCATGATCTTGGTCATGGAGGCCGGAATCATGGCCTCAGAGCCGCGCTTGGAGAACAGGATGTCGCCGGTCTCATAGTCCATGATGACGGCGTATTCTGCTTCAGTGTCGATATACTGGGCAGATGCCGGCAGCGCCGCAGCTGCGAGGACAGAGAGGGCGGCAAGCAGGTTCGGGCGAAGCATTTTCGGGTCTCCGGGAATAGGTAACGCGGTGAAGCGATAACCTAGACCACAGACGGCGTTTTGGAACCCGGGTCAATGCAGGAGGCTGTATCAGCCAGACGTGACGAAGCCGTCTCGAAAGCCGAGCTGACGCAGGCTGGCGCGGGCTCTGTCCGCCGCATCGCGCGACTGGAACGGGCCGACCATGACCCTGTGATATGTCTGGCCTCTCACATTCGCCGCCTGCAACTCGCTCGATAGTCCGCCGCCAATACGGCTAGCAACGTCACTCGCCTTGTTTCGCTCTGTGAAAGAGCCAATCTGGACGAAGAGCGAGCCAGATGCGGGGGGTGGTGAGGTTTGACGCTCGACCGGGATTTCACGGTCAAAGCTGGCTTGCAGAACCTGCGGAGCGGGCTCGGCCTCTGCGCGGGCTGGCGCTCCGGGACCGAGGTTCTCGACCATGACCTGGGCGCCAAAGGGCCTCGAAATGCCGAGTAGCTCGGCAGCGTCGGGAGACAGGGTCAAAGTCTCTTCACGCCGGGCCGATGTGCGGCTGGTAATGTGGACGACGAGTTCGGCATTGTTCTGCGGGTTACGAACATGGGCGAGGCTGTTCAACGGCAAACTCGGATGGCCGGCGACCATTCGTTCACCAGAACGGGAAAGTGCAGAGGAAATTGCGACCTCATTCATGACCGCACCGCCAAGTTCCGGTAGAGGCGTGCTCGTTGGCGAAGTCGGGCGAACTGATACGGGCGTTCGAACGCTGCCGGGGTAGGCAAATTCGATCCTGCGCCGGACCTGCGGCAAGGACCCGGACCCCGTGTTGGTGACAGGCCCGCGCCAGGTGTCCTGGACGGCTTTGGGGTTCAACCGGGGCGTTGTCGTGCCGACGCGCGCTGTCACCGGCGCTCGTCTCGACTGCTCTACAGACGTGAGACGCACGAAATCAATCGGGGCAGCTTCGCGCGGCCCTGCTTGTGCAAATACTGGAACGATGGAAGCTAAAAGTGTTGTGGCCGCAAGCGCGCGCAGACCAGTATTGGCATTCAAGACCATGGTAACCTCGTTCTGAAGTCATGTTTTCGTGTCCGACATTCTGCCGACGCACGGACCGATTTATTCGGTCATGGATGACGCTAGCTCAACAAGGGAAAGGTCTGTTGAAGGCTAACTGAAAGTTCTGGCCTATTGCGGTAGGCTTTTGATTACGAATTGGCCCCTGCTCTAGCGGCTTACGATGAAGCCCTCGCCGAGACCCAGCAATTTGAGATCCTGGCGCGCGCGCTCGCCGGCTTCGCGTGTCGAAAAGGGACCTGCAAACACGCGGAAATAGTCGGCATCGTTGATGCGCACGGCTTCGATATCGGTCTGGAAGCTCGAGGCGAGACGTTGCGAGACGTCCTGCGCATTGTTGATGCGCGTGAATGAGCCGACCTGCACGTAGAGCTGAGGGCCGCTTGCGACTGCCTGTACGACAGGTTGCTCTGGAGGCGATTGAGGCGCTTCCGGAATGGCGGCGAGATCACTCGCTACAACCGGGCGAAGATCATTCGGGCGCGGCTGATAGCTTGCGACCTGATCAGGCGCGGCGCTGACGGTCGGGGTCACTGGCGGCGTCACTGGCGCTGCGAGAGGGGCCGGATTGCCAAGTTGCGCCGGCGTTGGAGTGGACTTGCCGGGATCAGGCACGCCGAGCGACGGCTCGACACCGCCAAGAAGCGTGTCGTCATAGAGGGTCGGGTGAGCTCCCCTGCTCTCTGGCTCTGGCCAAGTGTTCGTCTCGGTGTTCGCCGCGTACTGATTTGTGGTGTCGTATTGAACCGTCTGTTTCGCAGGTGCTGGGCCGAGATAGTCCAGCGTAACCGTTGCAACCCCCTGCTCTATCATACCCAGTGTTTCAGCTGCGCCGCGCGACAGATCGATGATGCGGCCGCCCGTGAAAGGTCCGCGATCATTGACGCGGACGACGATCTCCCGGCCATTGGACTGGTTCGTGACCTTTACGAGGCTTGGCAGCGGCAGGCTTGGATGGGCCGCTGTCAGTTGCGCAGCATCGAAGATTTCACCGCTCGCCGTTGGGCGACCATTGAACGCGCGGCCGTACCAGGATGCCTTGCCGCTTTCCTTGGCAGCCACGAATGAGGTTTTCGCATTCACCGGGCTCAGCAGCGGCGCCGAGAATTCCGGCGCCGTCCCCGGGCGCGACGCGTCGAAATCGACGGTGTCCGCTGACGCTGGAACAGACATCAGGCACAGGGCGATGGCACTCGTGAAGTAGCGGGCTGACACAGGAATCGATGTCACTCTGGGACCTCGTTTGATGCGCGGGTTGAGCTCTGGCCGAAACCTGCTTGCGCAAGCAACAGCTCTATTCGCCTCCCCAGTGGTTCAAATTACGGTGCAAATTCCAAACAAAGGGTTTCTTTGATCGGGATCCTGAGCAGTGAGGTCGCCTCAGATTAAGGCGGAAATGAGGTTCAGCACTGCTATTGCATTTGCCTGCATAATGTCAGAAACAGCGCCCCACGCGGAGGGATGGCAGAGTGGTTGAATGCACTAGTCTTGAAAACTAGCGAGCGTGCAAGCGTTCCCGGGGTTCGAATCCCCGTCCCTCCGCCATCACTGACTGACTGATAGCTGCCGGGCGGATACTAGGCTCCTAAAAATAGCCCGTCCGCTTCTGGTTTTCGAGCGACCCCTCATCGCTTACACGTCCATTGCGTTCCGACACACGGCTAGAGAACGTCTCTTTGACGACTGACGACAACTCACTTGCTTCTGACGGGACAGCCGCTGTCACTGGCCAGCAACCGAGTGAGCGGAATCTCACCTTCTCCATGCGTGATATCGACAGGCCAAGCATTCTGGCGCGATCTTCATCATCTATGACAATGAGTGTGCCTTCCTGATCGTACACCGGACGCTCTGCGGCGAAGTAAAGCGGACAGATCCGGATGTTTTTCAGAAGGATGTAGGCCCACAAATCGAATTCGGTCCAATTCGATAGAGGGTACACCCGTAGTGTCTGACCGGATGACCGTCTCCAATTGTATTGCGACCACAGTTCGGGCCGCTGTTTTCGCGGGTCCCAGCCATGCCCGGCATTTCGGACAGATACGATCCGCTCCTTCGCGCGGCTCGCCTCCTCGTCGCGTCGTGCGCCCCCGAATATGACGTCGTACCCGCCGGCATCGAGCGCCTGTTTGAGCGCGTCGGTGCGCATCACTGTTGTGTACATACTGCCATGATCAATCGGGTTCAGGGCTTGCGCGCGGCCTTCCTCATTATGGTGGAGGACGAGCTCAAACTGGTTCTCAGCGGCAAACTGGTTCCGGAACCAGACGACCTCTCGAAACTCCCAGGTAGAGTCGACATGCAGGAGCGGCATGGGCGGGCGCGACGGGTAGAACGCTTCCAAGGCAAGATGAGCAAGAACGGTCGAATCCTTGCCGCCCGAGAAGAGCAGTACCGGATGTTCAGCCTCAGCCACCCCATCTCGCAGGATCAGGATCGCTTCAGCTTCAAGCCGTTCAAGGTGCGTCAGGCCGCTCACGCAGCCGCCCCTGTTGGAGCCGCTGCGTGATGAGCTGAAAAGGCTGGCTGCCATCCACCTTTGCCGTCGTATCGGTGGGCCAGCGCGCCATTGTCATCCATGGCGAATAGATGGAGCCAGTGATTGTCGAACAGGGCTCTGACGTCGTCGTGTTTCGCAAGGATTGCGCTGATCGCTTCGCGGGGCGCCTCGACACATACAGACAGGCGGACCGGCGTGTGGCGAAGCTTCAGCCCGTCACTGACGGACTGAATGGGAAGCCCTGCCCTGAGCGTGCCGCTATTGCCTTCCAGGACGCCGACACCGCCAACGACATTGTGGAGCAGCTTGTTGCCCGCGCCGAACAGGTCAGGCGCAACGGACGAACCGTAATATTGCAGACTGATCCAGCTGGCGACGACCACCGGCGCTGTCAGGATCAGCTCCAGAACGCTAAAGTCCTTATCCTCGCGCCAGTCATAAGAGTGGAGAAATGAACGGCCAGAAAGGTCCTTTGCGAGTGTGCGCTCGCGCGGCGCCGCTATAAATGCGCTGCAGCCGGCAAGTCCCCATTCCGGGCGGGTCTGCGACCAGCTGCGTCCACGTTTCAGGAGGCTTGCTGACTGCGATGCGCTCGGCAAAGTCGCCGCGCGTTCCGCCCGGGCGAGCTTGCCAGCCTCGGCAAGGAGGCGCCTGGCCGCTTCGATGTCTTTGGAGTGGCTTGATGCCTTGCCGTCATCATAGATGGTGACGGTGTCGGATGTCGTATCGTGTAGCCCGCCAACAAAATAGGTGTCAGCTGGAATGTCGATGCCGCGCGTCGACAGCTCTTGCCTGACCGCTTCCTCATTCAGCAGGCCAGCGAGAAGCCTCGCGTTTACCTCGCCGCTGTAACCGCCGCACGCACCGCATTGCAGAGCGCTCGCATGCGGATTGTTCACCACAGAGGCGCCGTGTCCGCAGAGCAGCACGAGACGCGCGAAATTCTGCGTCAGCGACATCGCTTTGAGGATTGAGTGAGCTGCATCCACCTTGACTTCAAGCGTAACCGAGGGGTGAAGCTTTGGCGCAGGTCCGTTTTTGCTGTTGCCCGACTTCAAGCCAAGGGCGCCCTGAAGGAGCTTTGGCACGTATATCGGCCCTGCCGATTCAACGAATGCGAAGGATGAAACCGCGGCGAGCTTGAAGCGCCCCCAGGCCCTGACAGCGCGGAGGCGGAAACGCTTGGCGCGATCTTCGCTGATTTCATCTTCACCTGTCTCAAAGGTTTCCAGGCCCGGATTTAGCAGAACGGGAAGACGGCGTTCGTGAACGTCGGACGCGAAGGACCTGTGATCGATGCCGAGGCCGAAAAAGCCAGCAAATCCGAGTGTTTCTGTCGTCTCGCTCACGCTTTCCAGCGCGCGTCTGAAGACCTCTGACCGCACATCGATACAGAAGGCGGCCTGTAGTGGCGGCCGGGCTTCGGCGTTTTGTGCCACCGACGGCGCGGATAAAAGCCCAGCGAGCCGTCTTTGCTCAGCATGGTCGAGCGCAAATTGTAGACAGCCGAGTAGCCAGAAGTCCTGTCCAACCTCTCCTGCCCGCTCGCGGGCCTTGTTGGCGCGTTTCCAGTCGAGCATAATTTCGCTGCTCGCGGCGCGATGGGCAAAGACTTCCCAGGCGAGCCCGATCGCGAGCAGATCACCCATGATCGGGTCAGAAGACCCGGCCAGCTCCGCCTGCCAGAGGCGGTAACGGCCGAGCTGCGCCCAGCCTCCGAGGTCAAACAATATCTGTGTAAGGTAGATCTCGGCCGCGTTACCCGAGACCCCAAGTTCATCGAGCGCTTCGCCGATAAAGGTCTCCACATCATCTGTCAGCCGGCTCGCGAAAGCGCAAAAGCCTTCAAGCCCCAGAATTTCGGGCGTGAGGTCATTGGTTGCGTAGTCGCGCCAGGACGCCCAGGCCGCACCCTTGTCGGTAATCTGCCAGAGCGCCTGCCCCTGGTCGAAGAAGTTTGCTGCCCAGGCGGTTACGCGGTCCGTCATGACGCCGCGAAGGTCTACATTTGATGGCGATGCGGCGAGATCTAGCACAGTGGGAATGCGTGCAGGTGCGCGGTCCACCAGCTTGGACAGGCGGTTCCGGATATCCGCTGGCGAGACGTCTGATGGCGCGCCGCATGCTTCCAGGGCGGCGTTCAGATCTTCGTCCTTTACCTCGCCTGCTTCCAGCTTTTCCTGAAACCAGCTTGGCTGCATAGTCAGTGCCTGACCGGTTATGGGGGCGAAGACCGAAGCTGTCGCATCGAGGGATTTCGTGTTCGCGCCGAGGAAGGGATTCACGGCAACGGTCGCTTCGAGCGGCCACATTGGCGGAATGGTGCGCGCTGCAGTGTCGACGAGTGCGCGAATCTGGGCGCTCTTCTTTGATTTGGTCGTGGACATGGAGGTCATCCTTTTTGAACCGAGATGTGGCTAGTTGCGGGGGACGCTGGACCGCTGGTTCCAGCCGCCGAGCAGCCGGTCCCAGACCGCATTTATGTAAAATCCGTTCGTGAGATGGACGCGAAGGCCGCGAACGGCGGGGTGGTCCGCCCAGAGCGGGAATGTGGCCTGTGCGAATGCCGTGGCAGCAAAGCTGAACAGAGCGGTCGCGATCATTGCCCAGCCAAGACCGTCTGGCGCAGGTGTGGACGGCAGGGATGGATAGGCGAGATGCGTCGCCAGTGTCTGGAGCCCGAAATAGGCGAGCGTTGTCGCTACCGCGTAGCCGGCCGTGTACAGCCCGAGCTGCCGGGGTGCTTTTCCTGCAAGACCCTGCGCCAGCATGTAGGCAACGCCGAAGACGAGGATGGCGCCAAGTGCGATGGCCTGTGGTGACTTGCCATCGAGCCCGAGTGTAAGCGCTACGACCGCGTAAATGCCGATCGCGATGGCGAAAGACGCGCCCACGGCCTTGAGGCTAGGCACGGCAATCGGTCCTGGCCGGCGAATTGACGCGACCTGCCGCACTGCGTCGCCAGAGTTCAGGAAGGCATGCGCTTTGTAGAGCGAGTGCAGCACAATATGCAGAAGTGCGAGCGGAAAGAGCGCCAGGCCGCACTGGAAGATCATGAAGCCCATCTGGCTTATGGTCGACCATGCGAGTGATGTCTTCACCGCAGGCTGGGTCAGCATCACGAGGCCCGCGAAGAGCGCCGTAAAGCCCCCGATCATCACCAGCATGGCAAGGACACCTGGGGCGAGTAGCATGACGTCCGCGAAGCGGATCAGAAGGAACCCGCCTGCATTGATAATACCCGCGTGAAGCAGCGCAGAAACAGGCGTCGGGGTCTCCATCACTTCGGTCAGCCAGCCATGGAATGGAAACTGGGCCGACTTCAGAAGCGCGGCGCAGGCCAGAAGGAATGCGGCAAGGACAATTATCGCGCTGCCAGGCTCAGTGCCGCTGCGTGCGATAGCGTTGATTTCGGCAATGTTGCCGGTGCCGAACTGCGTCCACAGAGCGACACCAGCGGCCAGCAGAAAGAGATCGCCTGCCCGAGCAAAGAGAAACTTCTTCTTCGCGGCGCGCTGTGCACCCCGCCGATCAGGATAGAACAGCAGCAGCTTGTGAAGGAAGAAGCTGGTCGTCATCCAGAAAATGAAGAGCTGGACGATATGGCCGGACATCACGAACAGAAGGACCGAAGCCATGGCGAGAGACATCAGCCCGAGAAAACGGCCTTGCCGGGCCTCGCCCTCCAGATATTGGCCGCTATAGGCGAGCACGATCGAACCGATGAAACCGATCAACGCGACGAGAGAAGCGCTGACAATGTCGAAGCGCAGGGTCAGCAAGACAAATTCGCCTGGGCCGATTGCGAGCGTCGATGCGCCGGTCATGAGGTAAAGGGCGAGCGCGCCGACGGAAATCGGCGCGATCAGCAGACCAAGCCAAGGCACAGCCTTACGAATTGGAGGGTATGGAGCCGACTGACTGAAACTCACGAGAGCCGTGCCCAAAAGAATTAGCGGGGGTGTCAGCAAGAGGAATGGGGCGAAGGACATGCCGATGTCTCCTTGTTCATCGGCGTCTCGCTATCAAAGGCAAATAGTTTAGTATAATACAATATATCGTCCAAATCGTTCTTTTATGGAGAACGAATATGCTGAACTACAATCACCTTCGGTACTTCTGGATCGTGGCTCGAGAAGGCAACCTCACACGCGCCGCGGAATCTCTGAATCTCTCGCAATCGGCGCTCTCCACCCAGATCAGGAAGCTTGAAGACAGTCTTGGCCATGACCTGTTCGAGCGTCGCGGGCGGTCACTGGTCCTGACAGAAGCAGGCCAGATTGCGCTCGATCACTCCGACGCGATTTTTGCGGCCGGAGAGGAGATGGTTGGCCGGCTCCGGCATTCGGAACGCCAGCAGAAAACGATCCTCAGGGTCGGGGCACTGTCCACTCTATCTCGCAACTTCCAAATCGGATTTCTGAGACCTGTCGTTCAGGCGCCCGACGTTGAGGTCATCATCCGGTCCGGCACGATTGCGGAACTACTGGCAAGCCTTGAAGCGCACCGGCTCGATATCGTCCTCGTCAACCAGGTGCCTCTCAGGGATTCTGCAACGCCCTGGTCATCGCGCATTTTGGCCGAACAGGAAATCAGCCTGGTTGGAACGCCGGAGCGCCTGTCTGGCAGGTCAGATCTTGTCGAGCTTCTGTCTACTGAGCCTGTTATCCTTCCGACCGCCGATAGCGGCTTCAGAAACGGCGTCGACGTCCTTTTCGAGCAGCTCAATCTTTCTCCAACGATCGCGGCCGAAGTTGACGATATGGCGATGATGCGCTTGCTTACTCGTGAGGATATCGGGCTCGCCATCCTTCCGCCGATCGTTGTGACGGACGAACTCGCAAATGGGCGGCTTGCTGAGGCATGCAAGCTAAGCAATGTCCGCGAGACGTTTTCCGCAATCACGATGAAAAAGCGCCTGCCAAATGCAGCTTTGGAGACCTTATTCGGGACGAGCTAAGCGGACGCGGTTGATTGGTGGGAGGGACGCCGGCCCAGTGATGGCTCAATACGATTGGCTGTCGATTCGCTGCTAGGCGGCTTCTTCGCGGTCCTGATTGCTCGACCTTTCTGCAGACTCTTCCAGAATGCCGCGCCGGTCCCAGTCACCTTCCGGGCGGATGAGGATGAAGGGGTCGCTTCCGGCTGTGAGCGGGTTGGGGTGGCGTGGCACGGGGATGTCGATCTCGAGATATTCGAAGTCCGAAAAGCTGAAACTCTCCCGGCCATCCTGTAGTTCACAATGGAGTACGCGGGACCAGAGCGGCCAGAGCCGCGCCTGGATCTGGCCAATCATCAGGCGGTAGCCCTTGCGCGCGGCAATCTCGATCGCGTGGGCGAGCAGGATGCGCTCAATGTGCCTGCCCCGCATGGAAGGCAGGATGCAGACCCTCTCAATCTTTCCGAAGTCAGCAAACCATCTGAGGCGCAGCGTGCCGACAGGTTCGCGGCCGATGAAGGCGATCAGGTGAAGCGCGGCAAGGTCATTGCCGTCATATTCCTCGTCATAGGGACAGCGCTGTTCGGCCATGAAGACAGCGGCGCGGATGGCGAAGACACGCTGGAGATCGTCCAGTGACTGTACCGGGCGCACACGCAGGGCGCGAAAACTGTCCGGTGTAGGCGGGCGGCGCAGGGCTTTGCAGCCTGTCGCCGGGTAAGCGAGTGGTGTCGTCATTGGTCGGCGCTCACAGGGTCGGAGACGAAGAGGTCTTTCAGGCCGCCCTGCAGTGGTCGGTAGCCGAGTGTCAGCATGGAGCGGGCACCGTCTTCAGTGGCGCCGCGGGCATAGGTCGGCACTGGTGCGAAGGCATTCAGGCGCAAATCGCCTGCCGCCATGAGGACGGATTTGCGAGCCTCTCGTGTTGCGCCGGCATAGATGCCGCAATAGACGCCAAAGATTGGCGTATTGGCCGGCGCGATGTGGCGGATGGCCGGGTCTGCCGGGTTAAAGCTGCCATCTTCAACAGCCCCCCTGCCCTCTTCAGTGACTGGCACCACCAGGAAGATGCCCGCAATCGGGTCGCCTGTGTTCCAGATGGTCATCTGGGTGATCGTGTCGATGGTTGCGACAACTTCAGGCCTTGCAAGCGCGCCGCCGACAAGGGCTTCGCCCAGTTTCAGCGTCTCAATCACCTCGCCGGGCCTTGCGCGGCGAAGAGAATACTTTCCCATGATTGCCGCAACGCGTTCAGGAGATGTGTTGCAATATGGCCGGGCGGTTTGTGATACAACTGTGCGGTGAATGGTCATGAAAAACTCCCTTTACGCGAGATTCTTCGTTTTTCGCGCAAGGGTTGTCAAGTTGTGCGATTTACTTTTTTTCAAATCGAGGTCAGGGCATGGCCACTGCCCTTGGCCCGGAAGGCATTTGAATGAAAAAGACATCCCTCGACTGGGACAAACTGCGCGTCTTTGGCGTCGTTGCTGAGCTCAAAAGCCTGACCGCAGCTGGCAAGCGCCTCGGCGAATCCACTCCGACCGTCAGCCGCAAGATTGACGAGCTTGAGAAGATGCTCGGCTGCCAGCTGTTCAGCCGCACCACAAAAGGCGTGGAGCTGACCGAGGCGGGGCGAGAGGTTCAGAGACGCACGCGCGCCATGACCGATAGCGCAAATGACATCGTCAACACGGTGAGTGACTTTGACCTCGAAGGAACCGGCAGCTTGCGGTTTTCAGGACAGGATGGCGTTGCCTCGCATTGGCTCGCGCGTCTCGTCCCGCAATTTCAGGAAGAACGGCCGGGCGTAGACCTCGACTTTCAGATTGCAGATCGGGATGCAGACCTCGCCACCGGTGACGCAGATCTCAGCATCACGTTCAGCGAGCCGCGCCAGAGAGACATCCTCTCCATACGACTTGGCGTGCTGCACTATATGTTCTTCGCCACGAAGGATTACCTGGCTGGGCGCACGGCGCCCGCCAGTCTTTATGACCTGCAGGGGCATGACGTGTTGATGCACGATGCCTACTCATACCAGATCGAAAACTGGTCGAGCCGGGCCGTCGACTTGAAGAAGGCAATCCGGTTCAAACTGCTGACGAATTCGGGCACCGTCCTGCGCGAGATCTGTGCGGCTGGGGGCGGCATTGCGGTCATGCCTTCATACGTCATCGAACTCGACCCGCGACTTATTGCGCTAGAGCTTCAGGAAGTCGCGCCGATCCAGTTCTGGCTGACCTATACGCCGCGCATGCAACGCCTGTCGCATGGGCGCCAGTTCATCGACTGGACGCGCAAGCAGTTTTCAGCAGAGAAATCGCCCTGGTTCCAGGACACGTTTGTGCATCCGAACCAGTTCGACAAATACGCGAAGCGCGGCCGCTAGGCCGTCAGGACTTCAGAACGTTTTCAGAATAGTGATGATGGCCTCAAGTTTCTTGGGGTCATCAATCGTGCGCGTGACGCGGTTTACTTCGGCGCGCATGCGGTCGATTTCACTGTCTTCGCCATCGGTGCTGCCGAGAAGGACTTCATCCGGAAAGAGGTGGTCGATCGGAACGGCGAGCAGGTTCGCGATGGCGGCGAGCGTACCGGCGCTGATACGGTTTGTGCCGTTCTCGTATTTGTGGACCTGCTGGTAGGAAAGACCGAGCTGCTTGGCGAGATCATCAAGGGTCATACCAACGCGGCGGCGTGCCTGGCGCACGAGTTGACCTATCCCGCGGTCAGCATCACTCACCTTGCGCGGCGAAGCGGTCAAAACAGTGCCCATAGAAACCCCTCGTTTATTGCAACTCTAACTGTCAGTTGTTGATATATGTTATCGCCTAGCTTTATCCGTTACATCAATCGGGCCGTTCATAAAAAATATGAAACGCAAAGATGTCATATAGTTTAGATAAAGTGTTCGATACTATAGAATAAAAAAAGGGCCGCCCGTAGGCAGCCCAGTTCAAGCAAGAAGGACGCCGGCGGCCAGAGCGTTGGGAGAAAGAGTCTCCCGTCTCCGCAGCCGACATCCCTTATGTATCAGAAGCTAGCTGAACGCCGTTGTGCACGGCCTGTTGTCTTATGTTCAGCAGCCCTCGAGGCGATCAGCTGATCTTCCAGTCCTTCTTGACCTCATCTGTATGAGCGCCCGGGCTGGCCGGCGGTCGCTGGATCTTGCCTGGCGTCTTTGAGAAGCGCGGCGCCGGTGCTGGCTGGGTAACGCCCTCATAGTTGACGAAAGTCTGGCGTTCCTTGTTGTGCGGATGCTCGGGCGCTTCAGTCATGGAGAGGACCGGAGCAAAGCACACATCGGTGCCTTCCATGATCTCACACCACTCGTCGCGGGTCTTGGTCTTGAAGACGTCGATGATCTTGGCCTTGAGCTCTGGCCATTTGGAGCGGTCCATCTGGTGCTGGAAGTCCGGATCGGTGAGACCGGCCTTTTCAAGCAAGAGCGCGTAGAATTGCGGCTCGATCGAGCCGATGGCGACATAGCCGCCATCCTTGGTCTCATAGGTGTCGTAGAAGTGGGCTCCGCCATCGAGCATGTTGTCCTCACGCTCATCGCTCCAGACGCCCATGGCGCGCATGCCAAAGAACATGGAGGTCAGGGACGCCGCGCCATCAGTCATGGCAACGTCGATCACCTGCCCCTCGCCGCCGCCGCGGGCGTTGAGGATGGCGGCCAGAAGACCAAAAGCGAGATAGAGCGCGCCGCCGCCATAATCGCCAATGAGGTTGAGTGGCGGGTATGGACGCTCACCCTTGCGGCCCATCGCGCCGAGTGCGCCAGTAAGCGCGATATAGTTGAGGTCGTGGCCGGCAGCTTGTGACAGCGGGCCGAACTGACCCCAGCCGGTCATGCGGCCATAGGCCAGCTTCGGGTTGCGCGCGAGCACGACATCCGGGCCGAGGCCGAGGCGTTCCATAACACCCGGGCGGAAGCCCTCGATAAGACCGTCAGCCTTTTCGATCAGCTTGAGCGCGGTTTCGACATCGTCCGGGTTCTTGAGGTCGAGCGCGATGGAGCGGCGACCGCGCGATTCGACATTCGCTGGCGTGGCGGCGCGCCCGCCCTTGCCTGCCCTGTCGATGCGCACAACGTCTGCGCCAAGGTCCGACAGGAGCATGCCGCAGAACGGCCCCGGCCCAATGCCCTGAAATTCAACAATCCTGATGCCTGTAAGTGGTCCGCTGGCCATCGCCTCGCTCCTCCCTGATTTCGCAATGGCGAGACCATATAAGAGCGGGTCTGGCTGCCAAGACTTGCCGTCGCGTCGCACCAGTCGCTGGTCTGCAGCGGCAAAGGGGCAGTCAGGCGGGTGTCAGGGCGCTGAGCTCACGAAGCAGGTTGCGGATGAGCTGGATGCGCTTTTCCTTCTCGTCCGGCGCGCGGGTGACGACCAGCTTGCCATCCGGGCGAAGCTTCATGGAATTCGGGCGCGACTGGACGATGGTCATCAGCTCGCGCGGCTCCACGGGCGTATCTTCGCGGAAGGCCATGACGATGCCCTTCGGGCCGGAATCGAGCTTGCCGATGCCAAGCTTCTTACAGGCCGCCTTGATGGCGGTGATGTCGAGGAGCTGCTTGGTCTCTTCAGGGAGCGGGCCGAACCGGTCGATAAGCTCGGCGGCGAAACGCTCACGGCCTTCATCGGTGTCGATCTCAGCAAGGCGGCGGTAGAGGCCGAGGCGAACGCCTAGGTCCTCGACATAGTCTTCCGGGATAAGAACCGCGACGCCAAGATTGATCTGCGGTGACCAGTCGTCTGCGACTTCTTCTTCGAGGTCGCTGCCGGATTTGAGGGCGTTGACCGCGTCTTCCAGCATGGACTGGTAGAGTTCGACGCCGACTTCCTTGACGTGGCCGGACTGCTGGTCGCCGAGGAGGTTACCAGAGCCGCGCATGTCGAGGTCGTGGCTCGCAAGCTGGAAGCCTGCGCCAAGGCTGTCGAGCGATTGCAGGATGCGCAGGCGGCGCTCGGCGCCTGGCGTCATCACATGCTCACGCGGCGTGGTGAGGTAGGCATAGGCACGAAGCTTGGACCGGCCGACGCGTCCACGAAGCTGGTAGAGCTGCGCCAGGCCGAACATGTCGGAGCGATAGATGACGAGCGTATTGGCGCGCGGAATGTCGAGCCCGCTTTCGACGATCGTGGTCGAGAGCAGCACGTCATACTCGCCCTCATAGAAGGCGGTCATGATGTCTTCGAGCTCTGTTGGTGGCATCTGCCCGTGAGCGACGATGAAGCTCACCTCCGGCACGTTGTCGCGCATGAAGGTTTCGAGGAAATCGAGGTCAGAGATACGCGGGGCGACGAAGAAGGCCTGACCGCCGCGATACTTCTCACGCAGCAGCGCCTCACGGATCGTGACGGTGTCGAACTCGGCGACATAGGTGCGCACAGACAGGCGGTCGACGGGCGGGGTCGCGATGATGGAAAGATCGCGGATGCCGGTGAGCGCCATCTGGAGGGTGCGCGGGATCGGCGTTGCCGAAAGCGTCAGGACGTGGACGTCCGATTTCAGTTCTTTCAGCCGCTCCTTGTGCTTCACGCCAAAGCGTTGCTCCTCATCGACGATGAGAAGGCCGAGACGCTTGAACTCGATCGACTTTGACAGGAGTGCATGGGTGCCGACGACGATGTCGACATCGCCGCTGGTGAGGCCCTCGCGGGCGTCGTTCGCTTCCTTTTGCGTGACCATGCGCGACAGGTGTCGGACTTTGACCGGCCAATTGGCGAAGCGTTCGGCGAAGGATTTGAAGTGCTGGCGCGCGAGCAGTGTGGTCGGCGCGATGACGGCGACCTGCATACCGCTCATTGCGGCCACGAAGGCGGCGCGAAGGGCAACTTCAGTCTTGCCGAAGCCGACATCGCCGCAGACCAGGCGGTCCATCGGCTTGCCGCTGGCGAGGTCTTCGAGCGTATCCTCGATGGCGTTGAGCTGGTCGTCTGTCTCTTCGTAAGGGAAGCGGGCGGCGAACTCTTCGTAGAGTCCCTGCCCTGTTGTCGTTGGTTCGGCCTTCTTGAGTTCGCGCGCGGCGGCGATCTCCAGCAGCTCTGCCGCCATTTCGAGGATGCGCTTCTTGGCTTTCGCCTTGCGGGTCTGCCAGCCGACACCGCCCAGCTTGTCGACGGCGCTTTCGGCGTCATCGCTGCCATAGCGGCTGATAAGGTCGACGTTCTCGACCGGCAGGAAGATCTTGTCGCCGCCGGAATATTCGAGCTCCAGGCAGTCATGCGGCGCGCCGGTCAGCTCGAGTGTCTTGAGGCCGGCATAACGGCCAACACCATGATCGACGTGCACGACGAGGTCGCCTGTATTGAGGGAGGCCGCCTCGGAAATGAAGTTCGCGGCCTTGCGCTTGCGGCGCGGGGCTGCCAGCCGGTCACCGAGCACGTCGGGTTCTGAGATGATGGCGAGAGATTCGGTCTCGATCCCCTGCTCTAGCGGCAATTCACAGATGCTGAGGCCAGCCGTGACCGCCGCTTCCATGGAATAGACCCGCGGCAATGCGCCGAGCCCGTGATCATCCATGACATTGACGAGCCGGTCGGCAGAGCCGGACGTCCACGCCCCGAAGATAACGGTCAGGCCTCTTTCACGCAGGGCTTGCGCATGGGCGGCGGCCGATTTGAAGACGTTCGTCTCTGGCTGCGCGCGTTCTGGTGCGAAGTCGCGGCCGTGCTTACCGCCGAGGTCGATGCCGGTTTCGGCGCCTGCGGCAGAGAAGCGGGCGATGCCGCGTGCGGAAAGCTCTTCGTCGAGCTCTCGATTGCTCAGATAGAGTGCGTCCGGCGGGAGGACGCGCGAGGGGCGGTCCTCGGTGGCCGCTTCGAGCCGGGCGGCGTGATAGTCTTCGGCCTGTGAGCGGCGCTCACTTGAGGCCTCGCCCGCCAGATAGCCAAAGCCGATAAGGGCATCGCTGCCGATATAATCGAACAGGCTGTCGAGATGGTCGTGGAAGAGCGGGAGCCAGTTTTCGAGACCCTGCCGCCTGATCTGAGCCCGCGCGGCCTCATACATCGTGTCGCCGCCTGGCGCGCCGAAGGCATCAAGGTATTTCTCGCGAAACAGGCTGAGCGTGTCGCTGGAGAAGAGAATCTCGGAGACGGGTGCAAGCGTGATCGATGGCAGCTCGCGCGTTGAAATCTGGGTTTCCGGATTAAAGGCTTTCAGCTGGTCCAGCGTATCGCCAAACAGGTCGAGCCGGATCGGTTCATCGCTGGTCGGCGGATAGATATCGATGATGCCGCCGCGAATGGCGTACTCGCCCCGCTCACTCACCGTCGAGGCGCGGATATAGCCGTTGACGGACAGGTAGTCGGTGAGGGCGTCCTCTGCGAGTTCTTCGCCGACACTCATGGAGAAGCTGGCCGCGCGCATTGTTTCGCGGGGTGGCAGGCGCTGGATCAGGGATGAGCCTGTGGTGATGACCAGAAGCGGCTTGCTGCCTTCGCGTTGCTGCGCAATGCGCGCGAGCGCGGCGCAACGCTGGGACGCCACAGCGGCGCTCGGGCTGACCCGGTCATAGGGAAGCATGTCCCAGCCCGGCAGAAGGACGCGGTCCATTGTCGGGTGAAAGAATTCGGCGAGCTTGAGGGCGGTCGCTGCGGTCTTGTCATCCCGCGCGACGTAGAGCGCGATGCCGCCCTTGTTCAGGAGGGAGTCCTGAAAGGCTTTGATATCCAGTCCGAAGGGCGCGCCTGAGACGTTCGTCGGCGCAGACAGGCTGGTGAGGCGCGAAGGGCTGGGCATTGGTCGATCACCTGGCGGGACAGACAGGAGCGCGCCTTCAGCGCGTTCGCCGTGTTTTTAGAGAGCGCGCGCGTCGTATCTAAAGCCGAGCAACTGGTCCAGCACAGGCCCTGCATAATTTGGCGGCACGGGTTTGTTGCCGATAATCCAGGCGTAGACTTCCCAGTCCGGCGTGGCGAGCAGGCGTTCGAACTCATCAAGTTCGGTCTCGGACATGGCATCGATCTTTTGCTGGGCGAACTGGCCCATGATCAGGTCCATTTCCCGGAAGCCACGGCGCGACGCGCGGAACTGGAGTTTGCGTTTACGTTCTTCCACGAGAGATACCTCTGTTTGAGCGTGAAACCGTCACATAGGTGAAGCTTGAGCGATTGCCCACCGACCTCTTCAATTGAAGCCTGCGACGCTTTCGATATTGTCAGCTGACCCATGCGTGATGAACGACTCTTTCCCCTGTTCCAGCCCGTCGACAAGCTTCCGGGGATTGGTCCCAAGCTGAAGCCGGTCCTTGAGCGGCTGATAGACGGCGATACGGTATGGGATCTCCTGCTCCACCTGCCGGAAAAATGGCTGGATCGCCGGGTGCGCAACAGTTTTCAGGACCTGGTCGCTGGCGAAGTCTCAACGGTTCGCGGCGAAGTCATGTCGTACAAAGCGCCCTATTCCGACCGGGCGCCGCACCGCATCCAGCTCTTTGATGGCAGTGGCTTTCTGACGCTCACCTATTTTCGTGCCGACCCGCGCTGGCTGCAGGGACAGTTTCCGATCGGCAAGGAGCGGATCGTGTCCGGCCTCGTCAGTGAGTTTCAGGGCGAGCGGCAGATGTCGCATCCAGACCATGTCGTGGACCCCGCGCGGGGTGAGCCGCCGCCGCCGGTAGAGCCGATCTATCGGCTGACGGCAGGCCTGACGAACAAACGGGTGCATTCGGCGATGATCGCCGCGCTGGACCTCGTTCCGGACGATTTGCCGGAATGGCTGGGCAATGATCTTGTCGCCGCGCAGCACTGGCCGGGCTTCAAGGCGGCGCTGGCGGGTCTGCATACGCCTGACGCTTTCGACCCTGACGCGTTCGAACTGGCACGCCGCCGCCTGTCCTATGACGAAGCCTTGGCGCGCGAGATCATCTTTGCCTTTGCACGCGAAAGCCGCGCCCGCAGGACTGCGCCGCCGCTTGAGGGGCCGAATGATGCGTTGAATGCGCTGTCGGCGCGTCTGCCCTACAAGCTGACATCGGCGCAGAGGCGGGCGATCCGCGAGATCGCAGATGATGTGGCAAGGCCGCACCCGATGAGGCGGATGCTGCAGGGGGATGTTGGCGCGGGTAAGACGCTGGTCGCGGTCATGGCCGCGTTGAAAGCGGTGTCAGCTGGCTACCAGGCCACCTTCATGGCGCCCACCGAAGTGCTGGCGCGTCAGCAATATGAGACGGTGGCAGGATTGCTCGCGCCCCTCGGCCATGAGGTGGCGATCCTGACAGGCCGTGAGAAAGGTCCAAAGCGCGAATCGACGCTCATGGGGCTCGCCGATGGCAGCATTCATGTCGCGGTCGGCACGCAGGCTCTTTTTCAGGAAAGCGTGTCTTTCCGGAAGCTTGGCCTCATCGTGGTGGATGAACAGCATCGCTTTGGTGTTGCCGACCGGATGCGTCTCATCGAAAAGGCGTCGGCGCCGCATATGCTGGTAATGAGCGCGACGCCTATTCCGAGGACGCTGGCGCAGTCGGTGCATGGCGACCTCGATATCTCGATCCTTGATGAGAAGCCTGCAGGCCGTCAGCCGATTGAAACTCGTGCGATTCCCGACACACGCATCGAGGACGTCGTCGAAGCGATCGGACGCGCGATTGACCGAGGCGAGCGTGTCTTCTGGGTCTGTCCGCGCGTCGATGCAGATGAGGATGACAGCTCGGCCGTCGCCCGCGCCGCTGCGCTGGAGGACTGGCTCGGGCAGAAGGTCGGCCTCGTGCATGGCCGCCTGCGCGGCGACCAGAAGGACGAGGCACTTGAGGCATTCAGGCGCGGCGATACGAAAGTGCTCGTTGCGACGACGGTGATTGAGGTTGGCGTCGATGTGCCAAATGCCACGGTCATGGTGATCGAGCGGGCCGAAGGATTTGGCCTGGCGCAGTTGCACCAGCTGCGCGGGCGGGTGGGGCGCGGTGAGCGCAAATCCTATTGCATCCTGCTCTACCGGCCTCCCCTCGGTGAGCTCGCGCACAAGCGGCTTGAGACGCTACGCGAGACTGAGGATGGGTTTGCGATTGCCGAGGCGGATTTCAAGCTGCGCGGGCCTGGCGATGTGCTCGGTGTGCGCCAGTCCGGCGCTGTCGATTACAGGATTGTCGACCTGCAGACCGACGCTGACCTCATCGAAATCGCCCGCAAGGATGCCCGCTATGCAATTGAAACTGATCCCGGCCTGGTGAGCGAGCGGGGCCAGGCGCTAAGCATCCTCAGAGAGCTTCTCAGTCCGCTCGTCCGCCAGCGGGAGTGAGCGCTGCTTAGGTGTCTCTTCGCCGTGCTCAGGCACAACGAGGCCAGCCGACAGGATCATCTTAGCGCCGTCCTCGATCGACATGTCCATCTCGATGCATTCAGATTCCCGCACATAGATAAGGAAGCCCGAGGTCGGGTTTGGCGTCGTTGGAACGAAGACACCGATAAAGTCGGCGCCTAGACGGTGCGCGATCTCACCCTTTGCATTGGACGATACAAAGCCGATGCACCATGAGCCGACCTTCGGGTACTCCACCATAACCACACGATCATAAGAGGCCTGCTGATTGTTGGTGAGCACCTCGATCAGCTGTTTGAAGGCGGCATATACGTTGCGGACAATTGGCACGCTGGAGAGAAGCCGGTCTGCGCCCCGCACGACTGAACGACCAAGTAGGTTCGTGGTGACCGCGCCGAGAATCGTCAGCGCCACGATCATCACGATCACGCCAAAGCCGGGAATCGCGATGTTCGTATAGGTCTCTGGCTGAATGATCGGCGGCAGCAGGGGTTTGACCCTGTTGTCGATGAAATTGATCAGGAATTGCAGGACGAAAAAGGTGATCGCAATCGGGGCGGCGATGACCATGCCTGCGAGGAATCTACCCCGCAGCCACGCCCACAGACTGGGCCGTTTCGGCTCGGGTGCCATCAATCCGTTGTCAGAGTGACCGGATTTATCCGCCATAAAAGCGCTCCTGAAAAGTGGTCGTGGTTTACGTTGAGTATGGCTTGGAGATCATATGATTTCCGTTAATTGTGGCGAAGATGAGTGAGAAACAAGAATTCGATAGCAGGCTGCAGGCGGTCCTTAGACGCGTGTATGGCGAGCAGACAGCGCTGGCCTCTGCCAACCGGCTGTCAGGTGGCGCAAGCCAGGAAACCTGGCTGCTTACCCTCAACGGTACCGGAGCCCCGGAGACGCTGATCCTGCGGCGCGCGCCGGAAGGCATGGAAGCGACTGATGATTCGCGCGCGATTGGCTTGCCGAACGAAGCAAAGCTGATCCGTAAGGCCCACGATGCCGGCGTGGCGGTGCCCGAAGTCGTCCATGTGCTGGAGCCGGATGAAGGTGTCGGCGAAGGCTTTATCATGTCCCGAGTCGAAGGCGAGACGATCGCGCGGCGCATCCTGCGCGATGATGAGTATGCCAAGGCTCGAGAGAACCTGCCGGCACAATGTGGCCGCGCGCTGGCTGGCATCCACCGCATCGATGGCTCTGATGTGCCGCGTATTCGCGAGAGCACCGGTCTTGCGCAGGTCGAGCAGTATGAGCAGACCTATCAGGAAATCGGTGTCTGCAGGCCCATATTCGACCTCGCGATTGTCTGGCTGAAAGAAAATGCGCCAAAGCCGCTTGAGCCGATGCTCGTGCATGGCGACTTCCGGCTCGGCAATATCATGGTGGATGAGCAGGGTCTGGCGGCCGTGCTGGACTGGGAGCTCGCCCATTATGGCGACCCGCGTGAGGATATTGGCTGGATGTGCACCAATTCCTGGCGGTTCGGGCAGTCTGACAAGCGCCTTGGCGGCTTTGGCGATGTAGAACCGCTGCTGGAAGCCTATGCTGCTGCGGGCGGCGCGGAATTCACGCCGCGCGATATCGACTGGTGGGACATGCTGGGCAGCATGAAGTGGGGCATCATGTGTATGGGCATGTACGAGACGTTCCGCTCTGGCGCCGATGCGAGTGTTGAGCGTGCAGCCATTGGTCGGCGCGTCTCAGAGACCGAGATGGACCTTGTGAACCTTCTGGAGGGCCAACGTCATGCATGATCAGCCAAGTGTCAGTGAACTCGTTCAGGCGGTTAAGAATTTCGTCGATCATTCGGCAATGCCGGAGCTGAAAGGCCGCGCCGCTTTCCATGCGCGCGTTGCGTCCAACGTGCTAGCAACGATCCTTCGGGACCTCGAAGCGCGCGAAGGCAATGACGCGGCCGAGTATGAGCGCCTCAAAGCCCTGCTGCCCGGCAGTGACGGAAAATCCCGCGAGGCGCTGAATGAGGAACTCCGTGGCAAGATCCGCTCGGGCGAGCTGACGGTTGAGTCGGCGGCCCTGATGGATCACCTCAAAAAGACCGCAATTGCGCAGTTGAAGGTCGATCAACCGAAATACTCGGGACTGGCAACCGCTCTAGAGGACTGAATATGCGCCCTATCCTGATCGCGCTTGGCATTATCGCTGCGCTGGCTGTCGGTTGGGTCGCATTGAAGGATAGTGTCTACGCGTCTTGGCTTGGTCAGGGTGAACGGGATGCTGTGGAGCCGGATTACTCGCTGGATGAGGACTGGCTTCAGCGCCCGGCGGAAACGCCGCCGGGTGGATGGGCGAGTCCTTGGGGCGTCGATATTATCGTACTGGCACCCTACCCGACCACGCCGCAGCCTGCGGGCCTGCTTCCGGCGTCGAGCGATATCAGCAAGGGCGACTATGCCGATTTCATGGATGAGGCCGGGCTCTCATCTGATGAGAGCGCGGTCATTTACGCGCCGTCCTACCGCGCGCCGTCGCCTGCGTCAGGAAAGCGGATGCGAACGGAAGCCAGCGCATTGGCCTCGAGCGACGTGGCAGCGGCCGTGGCCCGCTATGTGTCCGCTGAGAACCGTAAGCGCGGCGTGCTGATCGTGGCTGGGCCCGGCACCGAGACGCTGCTGGAAGGCGCGCTTGGCGCCCTGCCCTCTGATGAAGATTTCCGCCAGCGCTTCGGGGGTGTCATGATTTCAGCGGATATGGGCGCGGCTGAGTGGACTGAGGCGGTGGGCGCTTGTAGCGGCGCTGTCGAAGCGTGTGTGGTTTCGACGAGCCTTACTGCCAGCAAGCCTGTCAGGCGCTTTTTCCTGCCGAGCCTGCCCCGCCCGCGGCTGGTCTATAGCGATGACGGCACGCTGGCGCAGAGTGTCGAGGCGCGCGCCGAAACACTGTCGGTCTGGCTGGAAGAGACCCTGCCAAAGCCAGCAGAACCATTCGACACATGGGCGGCAGAGGAAGTCGTGGATGTCGCCCCGATCCGTCGCCCAAACTCGGAACGTGATATTTCGGGTGAACGCGGAAACTAGCTGCGTGAGCGCTCGATGATGCCGGTCGTCGATCGACCTTCAAGAAGCGGCACGATGACCACCTCACCGCCGCGCGCCTTGACCGTATCGGCGCCAACGATCTCGTCGGCCTTGTAGTCGCCGCCCTTGACCAGAACGTCTGGCTGGATTGCATCGATCAGTTCGGCGGGCGTGTCCTCGTCGAAGCTTGTGACAGCGTCTACGCCGGCGATGCCTGCGAGGAGCTCTGCACGGTCCTGCTCAGTGTTTACGGGCCGGCTTTCGCCTTTGAGGCGTTTGACCGACGCATCCGTATTGATCGCAACGATGAGGCGGTCACATTGCGCGCGGGCCTGGCGCAAGACGCGTAGGTGGCCGGGGTGCAGGATATCGAAACAGCCATTGGTGAAGCCGACCCGCAGGCCGGATGCGCGCCATCGCACGGCCAGTTCAGCAATGTCCGAGCGGTTCAGCAAACCAGCAGAGACAGGCGCCTCACCCGCGGAAAGTGCGCGGTGAAGCTCTTCTGCGCTGACGGTAGCCGTCCCGACCTTGCCAACCACGATGCCAGATGCAGCGATGGCGAGGGCGACGGCGTCCTTGAGGTCTGCGCCTGCAGCGATCGCGGCGGCCAGTGCGGCCATGCTGGTGTCACCAGCGCCGGACACGTCGAACACCTGCCGGGCTTCGCCCTTCATGTGAAAGGTTCTGGCGCTTTCATGCCAGGACATGCCCTTGCCTGCGCGGGTGACCACGAGCCGGGTTTCCGGTAGTAGGTTTGCCATCGCGCTGAGGGCGGCATCAACGTCGTTGTCGCTTGCCGTGGGCAAGCCGCTTGCGGCGGCGAGTTCGCTCGCATTCGGCTTGATCAGGCTGGCGCCTGCATAGATGCTGAAATCCTTTGACTTCGGATCGACCAGAACCGGGATGTCATTGGCCTTCGCAGCCTTGATGCAGGCGTTAAAGACGACCGGGGTGATCACCCCTTTTGCGTAATCAGACACGATAATCAGCGAGGCCGTCTTCGCCGCCGCTTCAACCAGTTTGCCGATCTCTAGCGAGGCCTTCGCGAGGTCCGGCCCATCGTCTTCAGTGTCGACGCGCAGGAGTTGCTGCGTGCCCGCGATGAAACGGGTTTTGATTACGGTGGCCATGTTTGCGGTGCGCACGAGCTGACAGCTGATCAGCGGATCGGCTTCAAGGAGGTCAGTAAGCTGCGTTCCCGCCTCATCGTCGCCGACGCAGCCGATCATGACTGTGCGGAGACCAAGCGCGCTGAGGTTTCGGGCCACGTTGCCTGCACCGCCCGGCACTTCGGTTGAGTTTGTCTTTCGAAGGACTGGAACGGGCGCTTCGGGCGACACTCGGCCGACGCTGCCATAGACGTACCGGTCGAGCATCAGGTCCCCGACGCAGATGATCTGCTTGCCGCGGGCTTTTTCGAGAATCTCGGATATCTGCTGTCTCAAGCCGCATTACCCCGTGCCAGCTTCTAATTTCAGGTCGCGTCCTGTCTGACTAAACAAAGTTTTCCTTTGGCACCAGACACATGGGATGTGGACAAGAATGATCCACGCCACAGTTTGCCACGTAAACGACTACAACATTGGGCAAGCAGGAGAAAAACGCTGGGACAGGACAATCCGGATTCTGTGATCGTCTGGTTTCGGAACGATCTTCGGCTGGCAGATCATGCGGCCCTTGCAGCCGCTGTCGAAGCGAATGCGAAGATATTCCCCGTCTATATTCTCGAAGATACGGTTGCTGGCGGCCGCGATCTTGGCGGCGCATCGAAATGGTGGCTGGATAAATCGCTGAAGTCGCTTCGCTCAGCTATTTCGCAACGCGGCGGAAAGCTGATCTGCCGGAAGGGCGATGCCGAGAAAATCCTGCGTGACCTAATCAAGGAAACCGGCGCCGAAGCGGTTTTCTGGGGACGCAGATACACGCAGCCCGAGATCGACCGTGACGCGGACATCAAGAAAGCGCTCAAGGATGACGGCATTGACGCAAAGAGCTTCAACACCACGCTTCTGACCGAGCCGTGGGCGTACAAGACGACGTCTGGCGGCTACTACAAGGTATTCACGCCCTACTGGCGCGCCGTGCGCGGCAGCTATGAAGCGCCCGACCCGCTACCCGCGCCGGATAAGTTCGATGGCGTCGGCATCGATGGGGACGAGATTGAGAGCTGGGGCCTGCATCCAAGCAAGCCCGATTGGTCCAAAGGCTTCGACGAGATGTGGACCCCGGGCGAGGATGGTGCGCAGGAGAGATTGCAGGACTTTCTCGACGGCCCGATCCGCGACTATGAGGAAATGCGCAATCGTCCCGATGAGGATGGCACGTCAGGCCTCTCCCCTCACCTGCGACATGGCGAGATCAGCCCGGCGACGATCTGGCGGGCAGTTATGGGGCGCATCAATCGCGGCCTGAAGGAAGAGGAAAGCGCCTGGTCATTCCTCTCCGAAATCGTCTGGCGTGAATTTTCCTATGTCCTGATTTATCATAACCCGAAGATGGGACGTGAGAATTACGACAGTAAATTCAATGTGATGGAGTGGAGATCCAGTAAAAAGGATCTTCACCGCTGGCGGAAAGGCGAAACCGGCTATCCGATCGTCGATGCGGGTATGCGCCAGCTTTGGGCAACAGGCTGGATGCATAATCGCGTCCGGATGATCGTGGCCTCCCTGCTGACCAAACACCTGCTCCTTAACTGGACCGAAGGCGAAGACTGGTTCTGGGACACGCTTGTCGATGCGGATCCTGCATCGAATGCAGCCGGTTGGCAGTGGACGGCCGGATCTGGCGCAGATGCATCGCCCTATTTCCGGGTCTTCAACCCAATCACGCAGGGCCAGAAGTTCGACCAGACCGGTGCCTACGTGCGTCATTGGTGCCCGGAGCTGAAGAAGCTTCCCAACAAGCATCTCCATGCACCCTGGGAGGCGGGCCGCGACGTACTGAAGAAAGCGGGCATTGAGCTTGGGAGCACCTATCCCAAACCGATTATCGCACACAAGGAAGGGCGCCAGCGTGCGCTTGATGCCTGGGAAGCGCTTAAGGAAAAGCAGGACTGAGAATGAAGAAAATTGCTGTCATCGGCTCAGGCATTACCGGTCTTGGCGCTGCCTATGCACTGAAAGACACGGCTGACGTCACCGTGTTTGAAGCGCGTGAGCGCGCCGGTGGTCATGCTCACACGCGGACCATCGACTATGACGGGCATGAGCTGAACGTCGATGTCGGCTTCATCGTCTATAATGGCCGCAACTATCCCAACCTCACAGGTTTCTTCGATGCGCTGGGCGTGGAGACAGAGCAAAGCGATATGAGCTTTGCAGTGTCGAATGAAGACGGGTTCGAGTGGGCTTCGACCGTAAAAGGCATGTTCGCCCGCAAGCGGAACCTGTTGCGACCTCGGTTTCACAAATTCTGGCGCACGATCCTCAAATTCAACGACATTGCCCGCGAGGACCTTGCGGCCGGACGGATCGGCAATGAGACGCTGGGTGTGTGGCTGAACCAGAAAGGGTTCAGCGAGGACTTCAAGCAGAACTATATCCTTCCGATGGGCGGCGCGATCTGGTCGACGCCCCCTTCAGAGATGCTGGACTATCCGGCGCTAAGTTTCTTCCGCTTTTTTGAGAACCATCGCCTGATGCATGCCGAGCGCCCAAAATGGCGCACGGTGACTGGTGGGTCCAGGCAATATGTCGACAAGGCGGCGGAGGTGCTTGGCTCCCGCTTGCGCCTCAGCGCGCCGGTAAAACAAGTCAGCCCCTTCGGCCAGCATGTGCGGGTGACGACCGAGGATGGTCGTGAGCACTTGTTTGACGATGTTATTCTTGCCGTTCATTCCGATACGGCCCGCCAGATGCTGGCGCCGGCTTTCGAGGATCAACGCTTCCTGCTGAACTCGGTCGGGTACCGCCCAAATCGCATCTATCTGCACCGGGATCCGACTTACATGCCCGACAGGAACGCAGCCTGGGCGAGCTGGAACGTCATCCAGAAGTATTCCGACGGCGAGAATATCTGCCTCACCTACTGGATGAACCTGCTTCAGAATTTGCCAAAAGATTGCCCATTGTTCGTGACCCTGAACCCGTCCGTGCCACCTGCGGCAGACAAGGTTTTCCATGAGGTGACGTTCGATCACCCGCAATTCGACGCACCGGCCGCTGCGGCCTGCCGCTCGCTGGAGCGAATTCAGGGCGATAGGGGGCTCTGGCTTGCGGGCGCGTGGCTCGGGTCGGGCTTCCATGAGGATGGGCTGAAGAGCGGTCTTCGCGCGGCGCTCTCGCTTGGCGGACGGGTCCCTTGGGCCGCTGAGGGCGTCGAACTCGTCGTACCGTCAACGGAACGAGCCATATCTGCGGATGCCAAGGCAGCCGGGGCCGCGGCGCAGTGAGCGACACCGCCCCTGCACTGAAGCTGCACCAGGGTGAAACGGTGCACCGGCGGTTCACGCCGTTTGTGTCGGACTTTAGCTATCGCGTCTTCATGGTCGAAGTTGATGTCGACCGGCTGGAAGATGCGCGTCGTCAGTGTCGCTTATTTGGTGTCGATGAAGGCGCGCTTTTTGGCTTTCGGACAGATGAGCATGGCGCCCAGGGTGGGCAGTCATTGCGGGGCTGGGCACACGAGCGGCTGCTGGAGGCGGGCGTGGACGCGTCTGCGCTCAAGCTGAAGCTCATCACTTTTCCCCGGCACCTGTTTTACAAGTTTGCGCCCATCTCCGTCTGGATTGCGGAGGACGAGGAGGCACGCCCTGCCGGCGTTATTTACGAAGTGCGCAACACGTTCGGCGAACGCCACGTCTATGTCGCCGCCGCTGATGGCGCATGGAGCAAGCATGCCGCAGACAAGATCTTCCATGTCTCGCCATTCTTCGACGTCTCGGGAAAGTATGAGTTCTCGCTTCAGCGCGACGAAAACATGCTGCGCCTTGGCGTGAGCACAGTCTCAGACGGCGGCGTCAAACATATGGCGACCCTGTCGACCAAAGCTGCCCCGGCAACCGACCAGGCGCTTCTCCGCAAGGCCATCTTCATGCCGCTCTCCACGCTGGGGGTAACCTTGGCGATCCACTGGGAGGCTTTGAAGCTTTGGCTGAAGGGCGCAAACTATCATTCCAAACCGCATCAGGCGCAGCAAAGGGTGTCTGTTGCGACACCATCAGGCCGTGTCTTGAAGGAGAAACACCAATGAACCAGCAGTCAGGCGAAATTCGCGCAACAGTCTCGACGCTAAGACAACTGTCCGGTGTTCCCGCGGGCTTCCGGCTTGCGGGGCTCTTCCTGCTTCGAACAGAGAATGGCTCGCTTCGCTTCAATCTGCCGGATGGGCGTTCGGTGCTGTTCGATCAGGGAAATCCCGGTCCGCATGCTGTGGTCGACGTCCACGAGTTTGGTTTCGCTAAACGTGCTCTCGCGGGCGGCGATATCGGCTTTGCCGAAAGCTATATGGACGGCGAATGGTCCACGCCGGACCTGACAGCGGTCCTGGAATATTTCTCGGAGAATTTCGAGGCGGCTGGAAAGCTAGCCGTTGGTGGCTCGCTCGTGAGGGGGATCAACAAGCTACGCCATATGTTCAACCGCAACAGCCGCGCCGGTGCGCGCCGAAACATCATGGCGCACTATGATCTCGGGAATGATTTCTACTCGGCCTGGCTCGATGAGACGATGACCTACTCGTCTGCCCTGTTTGACAAGCCAAACCTGTCTCTGGAGCAGGCCCAGACGGCCAAATATAAAGGTATCGCCGATCAGCTTGCTGCCGGGCCTGATAGCGAACTGCTCGAGATTGGCTGCGGCTGGGGCGGGTTCGCCGAATATGCGGCCAAGGCGCGTGGGTCAAAGGTGACATGTCTCACCATATCCGAAGCTCAGCGGGACTATGCAGCTGCCCGGATGCAGAGAGAGGGACTGTCGGACCGTGTAGAGATCCGTCTGGAGGATTACCGCGACCATCAGGGCAAATATGATGGCGTTGCCTCTATCGAAATGTTCGAGGCGGTCGGTGAAGCGTACTGGCCGAGCTATTTCGAGAAGGTGCGTGAGAGCTTGAAGGATGATGCGAAAGCTGCGCTCCAGATTATCACGATCGAGGACCGACTGTTCCGTCGATACCGCAAGCGGACCGACTTCATCCAGCGCTACATTTTCCCGGGTGGCATGTTGCCAAGCGAAGTGGCGCTTCGAGAGTCGCTGAGCAATGCGGGGCTTCGCTTCGATGCCGTGCACTATTTCGGACAGGACTATGCCCGCACGCTGAAGCTATGGGCTGATCGCTTTGAAGAGGCCTGGGACAAGATCCAGACTTTCGGGTTCGATGAGCGCTTTCGTCGTTTGTGGCGCTTCTATCTCAGCTATTGTGAGGCTGGTTTCGGGAATGGCCGGATCAATGTCGGCCAGTTCCAGCTATCGCGGGCATAAGAAAAGGCGGGCTTTGCGGCCCGCCTTTTGTCGTTCTGGTGTGAGTACTGCCTAGTAGAGTTCAGTCAGCACATAATCGATCTGCTGACCGCGCGCTTCGAAGCTGAGCTTCACCCAGCGCGACTGATCATCATACCAGAGATCGACAGTCAGATCTGACTGCAGCCGGTAGTGGGTGGTTTCTACTTCTTCGCCGCCAATCGTCAGGGTCTCACGGCCGATTTCGTCGACTTTGGTGTCGAGCAGCTCGCCCGTTTCAGTGGACAGGATCTGGCTGCTGAATGCCTGCTGGATGTTCCAGTGGCTAGACGGGATGATACCGAGCGGCGCATTGCCGGAATACGCTGAGCCTTCAACGGTCAGGCTGTCGCCATTGATGCTTGCCTCGACGAATTCATCGTCGCCGTCATCATTTGTCTGGCCTTCAAGGCCGACCAGCTTGCCGTTCTTCCAGGTTTCGGTCGCGTCGAGCTCGTAGCGAAACACCGTGATCGGACCGAGGCCGGCCTTTAGCTCGACATCAGAGCGCGCCGTGAAGCTGTCTTCGGACTCGACGTCGAAGGAGATGGTGTGCGTGCCGAATTCATTGCCTTTACGCAGGACGTTGAAGACGATCTGGTCTCCGTCCTGAGGCTGCCAGGCTGCTGGCGCTTCATCCGAAACCGGCGCGCTGATGCTGTCGGTCTCAGCGCTATCGGCAAAGGCTGGTGCGGCGGTCAGCGCTGCTGCCAGCGCGAGGGTGCTGATCGAGGTTTTCACGTGAATCTCCAGAATGGCGTATCTGCACGAGCAACGAAGCAGGTACATGCCTTGTTCCCGGATGCGGCGGGGCGGTGGCGCTCTCCGGGCGTCGCGAGAACCAGTTCTCCAGCCTCGAACGTGTCGCGCCCGTCTTCGAGGCAGCCCTCCAGAACGATCATCGCTTCCAGCGTGCTGTGTCCGTGTGCGAACACCCGGTCGCCCGGCTCCAGCCGCATCAGCGATCCGCTATTTTCTGGCAGCTTGCAGAAGCGGGCCCCAGATATGCCCTTGCGCCACATGACGGTGTTATAGTCAGTATTGATGATCTCGGTGGCGATGTCCTCCATCCGGTAGATGGCTTCCTGATGATCTTCACCGGTCGGATTGATATTGGCGCGAACCGCTTCCCAGACACGCGCAATCTCGTCGCCCTCCTCTGACATGAGGCGATGCAGGGTCGCCGCGAGGCTCATGCTGGCCGACAGATTGCCGGTCGCATAGTCCAGCATGAAGGCGTGATATGTGTCGACGTTGGACATTTCCGGGCGCTCAAACAGATTAGCTTCGAACCTATTACGCGCGACAAGCCTGACTGGATCAGCCCGGACCGGTGTTGTCACTGCCAATGCTGATAGCTACATCGACACTGTAAACGGAGTAGTCTGAATGATCCTCAACTCGGTTCTCGACGCGATCGGGAATACACCACTCATCAAACTGCAGCGGGTTTCAGAGGAAACCGGATGCACCATTCTCGGCAAGGCCGAATTCCTCAATCCGGGCCAGTCTGTAAAGGACCGCGCGGCGCTGGGCATTGTCCGCGACGCAGAGCGCTCTGGCGCGCTGAAGCCGGGCGGCACGATTGTCGAAGGTACGGCCGGTAATACCGGCATTGGCCTCGCTCTGGTGGGCAGTGCACTTGGCTACCGCGTCGTGATCGTGATGCCGCGCACGCAGAGCCAGGAAAAGAAGCTGGCCGTGAAGCTGCTTGGTGCGGAATTGATCGAGGTGGATGCGGTCCCCTACTCCAACCCCAATCACTATGCGCGCTATTCCGGAAAGCTCGCCGAAGAACTCGCCAAGACAGAGCCGAATGGTGCGATCTGGGCAAACCAGTTCGACAATACTGCGAACCTTGAGGCGCACTATGCGACGACGGGTCCTGAAATCTGGCAGCAGACCGACGGCAAGGTCGACGGGTTCATCTGCGCGGTCGGCTCAGGCGGCACGCTCGCTGGCGTTGCGAAATACCTTCAGGAGCAGAGCAAGGACGTAAAGATCGGGATCGCTGATCCCGGCGGCGCGGCGCTCTATGAGTACTTCAAGAATGGCGAGCTGAAATCAGAAGGCACGTCGATTACCGAAGGTATCGGTCAGGGCCGTATCACCAAGAATATCGAGGACCTGAAGGTCGACTATGCCTATCGGTGTCAGGATGACGAGGCGCTGAACATCCTCTACGACCTAATCCTGCATGAAGGCCTTTGCCTTGGCGGGTCTGCCGGTATCAACATTGCGGGCGCCGTCCGCCTCGCAAAGGACCTTGGCCCGGGCCACACGATCGTGACGATCCTCTGCGACTACGGCAATCGCTACCAGTCGAAGCTCTACAATCCTGAATTCCTGCGCAGCAAGGACCTGCCCGTTCCGCCATGGATGGAGGAAGCCTGATGGCTGATGGATCACCGCTCGTTTCAGCGGCTTGGCTGAAAGATAATCTGAAGGCGCCCGACCTTCGCGTCGTCGATGCGAGCTGGTTCCCAAGCTGGACGGCAAGTGCCGGTGCGGGGCGCCAGTCTTATGACCGGGGGCATATTCCGGGCGCGGTTTATTTCGACATTGACGAGATCAGCGACACGGAAAGCAATCTGCCGCACATGATGCCGGATTCAGTGAAGTTCTCATCGCGTGTTCGCAAGCTCGGCATCGGTGATGGAAACCGGGTCGTCGTTTACGATGCGAATGACTTCTTTGCGTCCGCGCGCGTCTGGTGGATGTTCCGCGTCATGGGACACAAGGATGTGTACGTGCTGAACGGCGGTTTGCGTGCCTGGGAGGCAGAGGGCGGCGAACTTGAAGACCTGCCGCCTGTGATCACTGGCGGGCGGCACTTTACGCCGCGCGTGCGCTCAGACCTCATCAAGTCGCGCGAGCAGGTCGCCGCCGCATCAGCGTCTGGTGACACACCGATCCTCGATGCCCGCCCTGCGGGCCGCTTTTCCGGGACTGAGAAAGAGCCACGCCCGGATCTGCCCTCTGGGCACATCCCCGGCAGCGGAAACGTCCCTTCCGGCAAGCTGGTTGGCGCGGACGGCAAGCTCGTCTCGAAGGACCAGATCAAGGCGCTGCTGGGCGATCACGCCGGTGGGCCGGCTATTGCAAGTTGCGGATCTGGCGTTTCAGCCGCAGTCATTGCGCTCGCTCTGGCCGAGATCGGCAATTGGGACGTCGCTGTCTACGATGGCTCCTGGTCGGAATGGGCCTCCCACCCAGAGAGCGAGATTGCGACCGCATCGGCATGAAACTTCCGACCCGGCTCATCCATAACCGCAAGGGCAATCCCGAGCGGCGCACCGTAAACCCACCTGTCGAGCGTGCATCGACTGTGCTCCTGCCGGACCGGCAATCGCTTTATGGCGGCGGGACCGGGTATGGCCGGATGGGTCTGTCGGTGCACCGGGAGCTGGAAGCGGCTTTGTGTGAGCTGGAAGGTGGCAAGTATGCGCGGCTGACGCCTTCGGGCCTGAGTGCCTGCGCCGTGGCGATCGCGTCTGTCGTGAAGGCCGGCGACCACGTGCTGCTCTCAGATTCTGTGTATGGGCCCACGAGGCGCTTCTGTGAGAAGCGCCTGCCGACGATGGGTATCAGCGCCGCACGCTTTAATCCGCGCGACCCTGAGGCGTTGAAGGCGGCCATCACGCCAGAGACCAGATTGATCGTGCTCGAATCGCCGGGGTCTCTCACCTTCGAGATTTCGGACACGCCGGCCATTGTCGAGATTGCGCGCAAGACAAGTATTACGACGGTGATGGACAATACCTGGGGCGCTGGCGTGTTTCATCGCCCGCTCGATCTCGGCGTCGATATCTCGCTTCAGGCGCTCACCAAATATGTGGTGGGCCATGCGGATGCTTTTGGCGGCGCGGTTGTGACGAATGACAAGAAGCATGCCGTGGCAATCGAAGCTCTGACAGAAGACTGGGGCATATCGCTCGGGCCGGATGATGCCTATGCGGCGCTGAGGGGCACACGCACGCTGGGCACTCGGTTGAAAGCGCATGAAGCAAGTGCGCTCGAGATCGCGAACTGGCTGGACACGCAGGATGATGTCAGCCTTGTCATCCACCCTGCCCTGCCCAACCATCCCGATCACGAGATCTGGAAGCGGGACTTTTCAGGAAGTTGCGGTCTGTTTGGCTTTCTTCTGGATGCGCCAGAAGACGCCCATGTAGATGCTTTCCTGTCAGCGCTGAAACTCTTCAAGATGGGCTTCTCCTGGGGCGGTTTTGAAAGCCTGATCATCCCTTGCGATGAGCAGCTGACACGGCTGCCGGAAGACTGGACGCAGGCCCGTCAGGGGCGGCTTGTGAGGCTCCATGCAGGCCTTGAAGACCCTGCCGATCTTGTCGCTGATCTGGCTCACGCATTCGCCGTCTTACATCACGTAAAAAATACTTGATCTTTGAATCGCGATTCAATATTTCGAGCGCCGACACGCAAGCGAGCTACGACGGTCCCGAAAGGGCGTCAGTACGGGTGAGCCCAGATGTCTTCACTTTCATCATCGGGTGCTGAGCCCGGTAATGCTGGACGAGGATACTTGGATGGCACCGAACATGATCGCTTTAGCGGCAGCTTACAGCCGTTTGGACGTAGCCTGGGACACCGGGCTCTATAACTATTACGACCAGAAATTCGGAGATTATGCGGCTGCGGTCGCTGAACTTATAAGGCCGTAGCGGGTTCGCCCGCCGAACTGTCGTGCGCATCGGGCGTTTGTACTGGTGCAGTCAATAAGTTCACTGGCTTCGTGCCAGCTAAAATCCGAATCTTTGCCATGTTTAAATCTGGTTCTGCGCCGCTGGCGCGCCCTGCTATTCTTCCCGATACCTCCAACCGCTCAGGTCTTCCGGCCTTTGCAAGTGTTGGCGATGTCCTGCGCGCCTATGAAGGCGATGACGCGATCTTCGTTCTCTACCCGAAGAAGATTGCGGCGGCTGCGCGTACCTTTCTGAACGGTTTCCCCGGCAAGGTTCTCTATGCCGTGAAAGCAAACCCGCATCCGGCCGTCCTGAAGACGCTGTGGACCAGCGGTGTGCGCAACTTTGATGTTGCCTCAACCCGCGAGGTCGACCTCGTCCAGAGTGTTGTGCCGGGCGCGAAGCTTTTCTTCATGCACCCTGTGAAGTCGCGCGCAGCGATCCGTCACGCCTATGAGTGCGGCGTGCGTGATTTCTCGTTCGATTCTGCTGACGAGCTTCAGAAGATGCTTGAAGTCACGGGCTATGCGAGCGACCTGACGCTTCACCTGCGTGTGGCGCTGCCGAAGGGCGGCGCAGCCATGCCACTGTCGGGCAAGTTTGGTGCAGACCGCGATCAGGCCGTCGAACTGCTCGGCGAAGCACGCCGCCATGCCTTCAAGCTAGGCGTGACCTTCCATGTTGGTTCGCAGTGCCTTGAGATCAGCGACTATAACATGGCGCTGGCCTATGTCCGCTCCATCGTAGATGCAGCGGGCGTTAAGATTGATTCGATCGATTGCGGTGGTGGTTTCCCGGTACCGTATCCAGGCATGTCGCCGCGCCCGATGGGTGAGTATTTCAGCGCGATCCGTGCGTCGCTGGCGGCTCATGGTTTCGCAGGCCTTCAGGTGCTGGGCGAGCCTGGCCGTGCGCTCTGTGCGCAAGGTGGTTCGACGCTTGCACGTGTTGAGCTTCGCAAGGGCGGTGACCTGTACCTCAATGACGGTAGCTATGGCTCGCTCTTCGACGCGGCCCAGTGCGCCTGGAAGTTCCCTGTGAAGCTCCACACCGTCGAGCCACGCGACCAAGGTGAAACTGAAGCTTTCCGCTTCTTCGGGCCAACCTGCGACAGCCTTGATGTCATGAATGGTCCATTCGAGCTGCCTGCTGATGTGCAGGAAGGCGACTGGGTCGAGATTTGCCATCTCGGTGCCTATGGCCAGGCCCTCTCCTCGCGCTTCAATGGCTTCTACAGCGAGACGACCGTCGCCGTCATGGCGTAGTCATCCCTTCAATCTAGTCTGAGAGCGGCCTTCGCCTGAAAGGGTGAGGGCCGCCTGCCTTCTGGACCCAATCACCCCACACCGTTACAACGCCTCCCAAGTCATCGGAGACCCTCATGTCTGACAATTCCAATCGTAAGGCCGAACTGCTGAGCAAGCCGGTAGAGCATATCGACATCACCAAGTTCGACGCGCGTCCTATCGTCGAATCGATGGGCAAGATGTCCTTCACCTCGCGCGACCTCGCGCGGGCGACAGATATCTTCAACATGGCGCTTGAGGACGAGGACTGCTCGACCATCCTGACGCTCGCAGGCTCCACCTCGGCGGGCGGCTGTATGCACGTCTACCGCGACCTCGTGAAGGACGGCCTGATCGACTGTATCGTCGCAACTGGCGCGTCGATCATCGACATGGATTTCTTCGAGGCGCTTGGCTACAAGCACTATCAGGCGCCGGAGTCGGTCGACGACAACGTCCTGCGCGACCTCTACATCGACCGTATCTATGACACGTTCATCGATGAAGAAGAGCTGCAGGCCTGCGACCACGTCATCTATGATATCGCCAACAAGCTTGAGCCGCGCCCCTATTCCTCGCGTGAGTTCATCTGGGAGATGGGCAAGTGGCTGAAGGAGAATGCGGTCAAGAAAGGCTCGCTGATCGAGACCTGCTACGATCACAATGTGCCGATTTTCGTGCCGGCCTTCTCTGACTGCTCGGCAGGTTTTGGCCTCGTGAAGCACCAGGTCGAAAATCCGGGCAACTACATGTCGATCGACAGCGTCGCCGACTTCCGCGAGCTCACGGACGTCAAGATCGCTGCCGGTACGACGGGTCTCCTCATGGTGGGCGGCGGTGTGCCGAAGAATTTCGTCCAGGATACAGTGGTTTGCGCTGAAATCCTCGGCAAGGAATGCGAGATGCACAAATATGCCGTGCAGATCACTGTTGCCGACACGCGTGACGGCGCCTGCTCGTCCTCGACGCTGAAAGAAGCTGCGAGCTGGGGCAAGGTGCAGACCGTCCATGAGCAGATGGTGTTTGCCGAGGCAGGTTCCGTGGTTCCGCTTCTGGCGTCTGCGGCCTGGCACAAGGGTGCCTGGAAGAACCGCCGCAAGCGTGAGTTCGCCAAGCTCTTCCTTTAGGGCGCAGCGCGACACGAAAGACCATGACGCCGGGACATTACTTGTCCCGGCGTTTTTCGTTGGGCAGATTGAAGCGAGATTTCCAAGCATGAGGAGACCGCACATGTCCGACCGGATTCAGGTCACGAAGAAAGACGGCGTCGCTGACGTCAAACTCGTTCGCACAGACAAGATGAATGCGCTGGACGATGCGATGTTCGAAGCGCTGCTCTCGACGACCGAGGAACTGTCCAAGGACAAGTCAGTGCGCTGTGTCGTGCTCTCTGGCGATGGCCGCGCGTTCTGTGCAGGTCTCGATATGGGTAATTTTGGCAAGATGGCTGAAGGTAATAGTGGCGGCGGGTCGCCGGGTGGCCGCCAGGGGCTCACCCCGCGCACGCATGGCATCACCAACCGGGCGCAGCAGGCCGTGTGGGGCTGGCGCGCCCTGCCCGTCCCTGTCATCGCCGCTGTGCATGGCGTCGCCTTCGGTGGCGGCTTTCAGGTGATGCTGGGCGCAGATATGAGGATCATCCACCCGGAGACGAAACTCTCTATCATGGAGATCAAATGGGGCCTCGTACCGGACATGGCGGGCACGGCGATTATGGGCTCGCTCTGCCGCGATGACCGCCTGCGCGAGCTCACCTACACCGGACGCATCTTCTCGGGCGCTGACGCGGCTGAGTACGGCTTTGCGACAGAGGTCAGCGAGACACCGTATGAGCGCGCCATGGAGCTTGCGACGCAGATCGCAGGCAAGAACCCGGACGCCATCCGCGCGAACAAGGAGATCTTCAACAATTTGCCAGACATGACCGCTGCAGAGGCCCTGCTTCAGGAATCAGTGCTGCAGGACAAGCTGATCGGTAGCAAGAACCAGATCGAGGCGGTGATGGCAGAGCTGCAGAAACGCCCGGCCGCCTTTGCCGATAGCTGAGGGCACGCGCATTGCGGCCAAAAAGAAAGGCGACCGTTTGAGGCGGTCGCCTTTTTCTTGATCTGTTTTGCCATTTCGAACGAAATGGCGCGAGTGACGGGGCTCGAACCCGCGACCTCCGGCGTGACAGGCCGGCACTCTAACCAACTGAGCTACACCCGCGCAGATCGTCCACCGCATTTGGCGGTGAGGCGCCTGATTAGACAAGCCACGCGCACCGGTCAAGCATGAAACGCGCTCGTATGCAGACGACTTGCAGCTGGCTGCAGCGGGCAGCTGAAAACGCCAATAGGTACCGCGCTAGCCCGTCGCTTTCTGCCGGTTGCGCGGCTGACCTTCGAGACGGATGACGTCGCCCGACATCGAAATGTCTGCCGGAGATTGCGACAGCAACTGGTCTGCTTCTTCCTCTGAACGCACTGGGAAAAGGTGGCCGAGTTTCTCAAGCGGCTGCGGGCGGCTGATAAGGAAGCCCTGCAATTCGTCGCAGCCAATCTCGGTGAGATACTGCTTCTGGGTTTCGGTTTCGACGCCTTCGGCCGTGCAGCTCATATTGAGCGCCTTGGCAATCTGAAGCGTTGCCTTTGTGATGGCACGGCTCTCATGATTGTGGTCGATGTCTTCAACGAAGCTCTTGTCGATCTTGAGCTTGTCGAACGGGAAACGGCGCAGATAGCTCAACGATGAGAAGCCGGTACCGAAATCGTCGAGCGAGATTCGCAAGCCAATCTCTTTCAACTGGTTGAGACGCTGCAACGTGAATTCGGTATCCGTCATGAGGACCGATTCGGTAATCTCAAGCTCAAGTCGCGCCGGGTCGATCTGATTGACGGCGATCGCGTTGATGATCGTCGTCACAAGGCTGGAACTGTGGATCTGTAGCGGCGAAATATTCACCGCGACGCGCATATTATCCGGCATGCGGCGCGCAGCCCTCAGCGCTTCGCGCAGCGCCCAGTCGCCCAGACGGGTAATGATTCCGCTATCTTCGGCGTGTTGAATGAAGTGGTCTGGCCCGATCAGGCCCCGCGTCGGATGCTGCCAGCGAATGAGCGTCTCAGCACCGATGATCTTATTGGTCTTTGCGTCCAGCTGCGGCTGGAAGAACAGGCGAAGTTCGTTGTTCTCAAGCGCCTTGTTGAGGTCCAGCTCGATTGTCTGGCGCGCCTTGGCCCGGTCCTCGAGGTTCTGGCTGAAGACGCACCATGTGCGCTTACCTGCTTCCTTGGCCTGATAGAGGGCGAGGTCGGCGTGCTTCAGAAGCGTCTGAATTTCCATATTATATTGTTCGATGATGCGCACACCGATACTCGCGCCGCAATGAACGATTGAGCTCCAGATGTCGTATGGCCGGTTCAGGCGCTCGCTCATCGATTTCACGGTCTCGATCAGCTCGTCCTGAGAGTCGCATTCGAGTAGCATCGCGAACTCGTCACCGCCAAGCCGGGCGATAACATGGGCGTCTGGCGCTGCATCCTTAAGGCGATTGGCAACCTGGCACAGGAGTTCGTCACCTGCCGGGTGGCCAAGCGTATCGTTGACCCATTTGAAGTTATCGAGATCCAGCCACAGCAAGGCGCGGCAACGGCCATCCGGAATGGGACGGGCGGCGGCCTTTTCCAGACACTCGTGAAGATTGGCCCTGTTGGGCAGCGACGTCAGCGGATCAAAGTGGGCCATGAATGCGATACGATCTTCGATCGCCTTGGACTGGGTGATATCGGACGCAACACCCCGGAACCCCTGAAATTTGCCGGCGCTGTCAAAGATCGGCTTACCCGTCAGGGACCACCAGGTCTGTGACTCGCCTTCGACCTCGAGGTTCAGATCACGAAAGCTCTGCTGACGCTCCAGGCAACGCGACAGAGTTCGGGATGCGTCGCTCTCCTTGAAGAGCGTCGTCAGGCCGACACCGACGGCCATCAGCTCAAAATTGTTCTGCTCGGAGACGGTAGGCAGCGGAATGTCGATGAGAAAATTGCCCTGATCGGTCTGCCAGAGCCAGTCTGACGTGCTCTCTTCAAAGTCACGCAGCAGAAGACCGATCAACTGAGCCTGCTGTTTCACCGCCGACCCGTTGAGGTGTTGTTCGACGAACTGGTTGAACGACCATTTGGACGATGTCCACAGAACTACCGCATACACAAATGCCAGGACGGACAGGAAGTCGTTGCGCGGATCCTGGCCGAGCTGAAGCCCGACGACGTAGCCAATGACGGTGGGGATCAGGAAGCCCATGGCGGCTTCTGGAATACGTCCTATGAGCAGGACGCCGGCGAACATCACGCCTGCCACAATAGAGCTGACGGCGAGTTGGTTCGTATGATCGGTTAGCGGGAGGATGAGAAGTGGGAGAATGCCCCAGAGGATGCCGAGCACCGACGCGAAACGAGCGAAACGATCAATGCTGTTCTTGCCCGCTTCGGCCGATGGAATTGTCTGCGCGTCTTTCGACCGACGACGCATAATGAAATAGCCGATCAACATGATTGATGTGGCAATAACCATCGTCATCGACCAGACACCAAGTAGTCGGTTCGCCGGCGTGTTGGCGAAAGAGATCATCACCACAGCGGCATTGATGAGGTTGGCGAGGCCGATAACGGGCAATAGCGAACCGACGGCGTCGACCTGCTTTTCACGGATCGCGCCGAGCTGTTCGTCGGGAATTTCGATCGAGCCAAGGATGCTGGCTGACTTCAGTTTTGGTGGCTCCGCCGGGTGCGATGCATCGCCCATCACCATTCCTCTTTGCGCAATTACAAGGCGTCTCTTAGAGAAAAGAGGTGAACATCCTCTCAAGACAGGTCTTTGAAATTTGACCGATCAGGTGAGAGTGTGTCGGCAAAACAGGAGTAATCGCGATGCCGTCAGAGGCGCTTATCCTCACCTTGGACCAGGGAACGACTTCAAGCCGCGCAATGGTCTTCGATTCGAAGGGCACCGTGGTGGCGGTCGCCCAAGAGGAGTTTACCCAGCATTTCCCAAAGCCGGGTTGGGTCGAGCATGAACCTGAAGACATCTGGGCAACGACGCTCGACACTGCGCGCCGTGCGATGAAGGCAGGCGAAGCCGAGACGGGCGGCAAGGTCGTGTCTATCGGAATCGCGAACCAGAGAGAAACCGTCATCGTCTGGAACCGTGAGACAGGAAAGGCCGTGAGCCGCGCCATAGTCTGGCAGGACAGGCGTACGGCTTCGATGTGCGAGGCTCTCAAGGCAGGCGGCCACGAAGACATGGTCAATTCGCGCAGCGGCCTGACCATCGACCCCTATTTCTCTGGCACCAAGCTGCGCTGGATCCTCGAAAACGTTCCCGAGGCGGCAAGTCTGGCAGAGGCTGGAAAGCTTGCCTTCGGTACGGTCGACAGCTTCCTAATGTTCCGGCTGAGTGGCGGCAAGGCGCACGTCACCGATGAGACAAATGCGAGTCGGACCCTGCTCTACAATATTCGCGAAGGGGGCTGGGATGATGAGCTGCTCAAGCTCCTGAAGGTGCCACGGTCTGTGCTCCCGGAGGTGAAGACCAGCGCTGCATCCTTTTGCGAAGCGGCGCCGGAATGGTTTGGGCGTGCCTTGCCCGTCACTGGCGTCGCGGGCGACCAGCAGGCCGCCGCCTTCGGGCAGGCCTGCTTTCATCCAGGCATGGTGAAGAGCACCTATGGCACAGGCTGTTTCCTGCTCGCCAATAGCGGAGAAGAGTGCCTCACCTCGACGAACCGCCTCCTGTCCACGGTGGCGTGTCGCACTGGCGCCGCGCCGCAATTCGCGGTCGAGGGGTCTATTTTCATTGCGGGGGCTGTGTCTCAATGGCTTCGCGATAGCCTGCAGATCATCAAGAGCGCGAGCGAGACCGAGCTTTTGGCCCAGCAGGCCGGCGGAAACGAAGGCGTCTATTTTGTGCCGGCATTTACCGGGCTTGGGGCGCCGCACTGGGACGCCGATGCGCGCGGGGCGATGTTTGGCCTCACGCGGGGCACCGACAAGGCTGACATAGCGCGCGCGGCGCTGGAATCGGTCGCTTATCAGACGCTCGACCTGCTGACGGCTCTGAATGCCGATGGGTTCGATACAGGCCGTATCCGCGTCGATGGCGGTATGGTCGCCAATAGCTGGTTCCTGCAATTCCTCGCAGATGTTACGGCAACGACGATCGACCGTCCGGATATGATCGAGAGCACCGCCCGCGGCGCGGCCTTCCTGTCCGGGCTTCAGTCCGGCGTGTTTGACAGCGTCGACGCGCTTGAGAAGCTCTGGCAGAGCGAAACCGTCTTCAAGCCGACAATGAATGATGCGGAACGAAAAGTGCTCATCACAGGCTGGGAGAAGGCTGTAAAGACAACGCTCTACAGGGCTCAGCTCGACCGCGATTAGGATGGTCGGAGCGGCGGGATTCGAACCCACGACCCCTTGTCCCCCAGACAAGTGCGCTACCGGGCTGCGCTACGCTCCGACTAGGCGCCTGCTTAATCGCGGCGCCCACTGATTGCAATCACTGTTGCTGCAGGTCCCTCAAGCCGCTTTTCGCAACCGGGCTGCATCAAGACGCGCCTTGATATCTTCAAGGTCACTCAACATGGTTTCGAGGCGTTCGCTGCCCTTCAGGCCGGTCTCCTGTGGTGCATCTTCATACGAGAAAGCCGCACGGACCGAATCCTGTAGCTTTCGCGCTGGGCCTTCCCTGGTTGAAGGCTGAGCGGGCTGCTGCGCGTTAGCTTTTGAACCGAGAATGGCCGCGCCATCGAGAACGGCGTCCAAGCCCTGTTCATTGAGGAGCTGTCCTGCGCCCTTGAGGGTGAACCCCTTCTCGTGAACAAGCAGCTTGATCGCGTGAAGCGCGCGAAGGTCCTCGGGCCGGTACATCCGGCGACCGTCGGGCCGCTTCATGGGTTTCAGATACCGCGTAAACTTGCCTTCCCAATAGCGAAGCACGTGAGGCTGAAGATCAAGCTCTTCAGCAGCTTCACCAATTGAACGATAGGCGGCTGCGGATTTCCTTACCCGCTTAGCGGCATTTCCCATGAATTTCCCCTCTTAGTCGTCGTCTGTTTCCACGGCAGTCTTGAGGAGCGGAGAAGGTTTGAAAGTCACGACGCGACGCGCTGAAATCTTGGCTTCAACACCCGTCTTCGGATTACGTCCCGCGCGCGCTGCTTTCTTGCGAACCACGAAGTTACCGAACCGCGAAAGCTTCACTTCATTCTCATGCTCGAGGCTCTTGCCGATAAGATCGAGCACTCGATCGAGAATGTCGCCTGATTCCTGACGGGTGAGACCCACCTCACGCACAATGGCGTCGGAAATTTCTACGCGGGTAACGGTTTTGTTGCTCACGAACTCAGCTCCTCTGGTTAACAGATATGGCTGATTTCTTAACGAAAAGATTACAGCCTAAAGAGGGAAGCGCCCCAGGAAAAGCCGCCGCCCATAGCTTCACTTAGCACAAGATCGCCCTTTTTGATGCGACCATCCGAGACCGCCGTATGAAGAGCGAGCGGGATGGAAGCGGCGGACGTGTTTCCGTGCTTTGCTACAGTAGATATGACCTTTTCCTCGTCGAGGCCAAGTTTCTTGGCAACGCCGTTGAGAATACGCTGATTAGCCTGGTGAGGCACGAACCAGTCAATGTCGTCGATCGAGTAGCCGGTGTCGCTGAGGACCGACTCAACGGCGCTGGAAATGTTCGCAATGGCATGCCGGAAAACCTGGTTTCCCTGCATGCGGACATGGCCGATGGTCCCGGTCGAAGAGACGCCCCCATCAACGTAGAGAAGCTCCTTTTTAGAGCCGTCCGTACGCACATGGTGGGCGATCACACCTTCATCCTCAGCGCCGGTGCCGGTCTGCAGCACAACAGCCCCTGCCCCATCGCCAAAGAGGACGCAGGTTGACCGGTCCGACCAGTCCAGAATGCGCGTGAACGTCTCTGCGCCGATGACAAGTGCCGTCGAGAACAGGTTCTGACGAAGCATGGAGTCTGCCGTCGCAAGCGCGAAGAGGAAGCCAGAACAGACGGCCTGCACGTCGAACGCTGCGCCCTGCTTGATGCCGAGCTTGTCCTGAACGGTCGTCGCCGTGGCCGGAAAAGTCTGGTCGGGAGTGGTTGTCGCAAGCACGATCAGGTCGATCTGGCCTGCGTCTATGCCTGCATTGGCCAGCGCTTCCTTTGCCGCACCTGTCGCCAGATCCGAAGTGAGCTCACCGTCGGCTGCGATGTGGCGTTCTTCGATACCGGTGCGCTCGCGAATCCATTCGTCGGACGTATCCACCATCTTCGAGAGGTCGGTATTGGTAAGGATGCGCTCAGGCAGATAGGCGCCTGACCCGCGAATAAAGCTACGCTGCATGCTCATTTACTGACCGATTCTGCTGCAATGTCCTGACGACCGACACGGGTCAGCCCCGTGGCGACTTCCTGCATGTAATTGCTACGCGCGAGATTTGCCGCCAGCCCGACAGCTGTCGCGAAGCCCTCCGCATCAGTGCCGCCATGACTTTTGACCACGACACCGTTCAGACCGAGAAGCACGCCGCCATTTACGCTCGACGGGTTCATTTTTGTGCGCAGCTCCATCAGGCCGCGGCGCGCAAGTAGCGCGCCGGCTTTTGAAAGCGGGCTGGAGGTGAGTGCCTGACGCACATATGTCGACACGAGACGCGCGGTACCTTCTGCTGTCTTCAAGGCGACATTACCGGTGAAACCATCGGTAACGACGACATCGACCACACCCATGGAAATGTCGTTGCCCTCAACGAAGCCTTTGAATTCAATTCCAAGATCACGGGTCCGCAGGATTTCGCTGGCGAGCTTGATCGCGTCGCTGCCCTTTTCTTCCTCAGAACCGATATTGAGCAAGCCGACCGCCGGCTTTTGAATGCCGAAAACGGCTCGTGCGTAGGACTCGCCCATCACGGCGAACTCGACGAGTTGCTCTGCATCAGCGTCCAGATTGGCACCTACATCAAGCACGACCGTCCGGCCTTTGAGCGTTGGCCATATGGCCGTCATTGCGGGTCTGTGGACGCCCTCCATCTTGCGGAGAGCCAACATGGACATCGCCATGAGCGCGCCAGTATTGCCTGCCGACACGCCCGCTGCCGCCCGCCCGTCTTTTACGGCCTCAACTGTGCTCCACATGCTCGTCCCCTTTGCCTTGCGGAGGGCCGAGGACGGCTTGGCGTTCATGCTGACGACCTCAGGCTGGTCGCAAATCTCGCAGATGCTGGTCAGGCCACGCGAAGCAACACTGGTTTCAAGCTCACTCTGGCGCCCATGAAGAAGGAAGCGGATATCTTTCGACCTGGTGCTGAAGAGCTTCAGTCCGTCCAGCACGACTTCCGGTGCCGCATCGCCGCCCATGGCGTCGATTGAGAGGGTGAGGTCACTCATTGGAGAAAACAGGTCCAATCTTGAATTGGCGGGACAGTACGCACGCGGCCAGATCAGTGCAACTCACTGAACGCAACTGGCGATGAAATCATCAGGGCTGCCAGTCAAGTTCGCCTGACAGCAGAGTCTCGGCAGACTGGGTATCCAGAATGCGCCTCGCATTGATGATGTCGTCGGCTGCGTTCGTCGTGCCGGTACCGTCTGTCAGCTCGTTTCGCTCGAGGATTTCCATAATGCTCGTTTTAGGCTCGGGTGACAGAAAGGCTTCGTTCACTGCGATCCCCAACCCGACGAATCGTTCGCCGATTGTCCGGACCTTGCGTGCGATGGAGGCATCTCCGACCCCTGTCTCCCTGAGGCCAGCATCAATGTCGTCAAATATCCGGTCAGTCAGACGCGACGAGAGCGCTCGACCTTGCGGGGAAATTGCCGACAGGCGCGTGGTCACGAGGCCGGAATAGATAGCGAGCGCTCCAGCACGCCCTTCCATAGTATCGGCGAAGCCGCGGCTGCCGAAGACGTCTGGATTGCGAGCACGGCCCAGAATCGCAGCATACAAGCTTGAAACAGCCGCCTTGTCCTTACGGGGTGAACTGCCTGGGAGAAATCTGCGGAGCCAATCCATATCTGCGCTCTATAACTTGCCAATCGCCTCTGCCGCCATGTAAGCGATTTCAGAGTGAAAGGAATTGTTCATGGCACATCGGACCATTCTCGCTAGCCTTGCACTGGCCTGCCTGACTGCTGGCTGTATCTCGCCTATGCAGGAATATCATGGTTACGCGCCCGACGAGGTCGCGCCGAGCCAGATCACACCAGGTATCGACACGCGTTCGAGTGTGCTGGCCCAGCTCGGTTCGCCGTCGACCAGCAGCATCTTTGACGACAATACCTGGATGTACATCACGACAATCCAGGAGCGCTTTGCGTTCTATCGCCCTGACATCTCCACGCGGACCGTGACCGCGATCCGTTTCAGCGACGAAGACGTGGTTGAGGAAGTGCTCGAATACGACCAGAACGATGGCCGCGTCCTGAACTATGCGTCTCGCGAGACGCCAACCCGCGGACGTGAGCTTGGCCTCTGGGAACAGATCTTCGGCAATGTGGGCCGTACAGTTCTCCCGCCGTCGAACGAGGCCACACCAGGCAATCCGACGGGCCGTCGCAACTAGAATTTGGAAAGAGAGCGCGGGCCTCAAATCCCTGCCAGCTCTTCGGAACTAGACAAGAAAAACCCCCGACCGTTCGAAGGTCGGGGGTTTCTTTTTTTGTTTTAAGTTCCTGCCTTAATGGGCGAGAACGGCCAGCATGAGCAGCGCCACGATGTTCGTGATCTTGATCATCGGGTTCACGGCTGGGCCAGCGGTATCCTTGTACGGGTCACCAACAGTGTCACCGGTCACTGCAGCCTTGTGAGCCTCAGAGCCCTTGCCGCCATGATTGCCGTCTTCGATATACTTCTTGGCATTATCCCATGCACCGCCACCGGACGTCATTGAGATTGCCACGAAGAGCCCCGTGACGATCACGCCCAGGAGCATTGCGCCCACAGCAGCAAGCGCCGCCGAGATACCGCCAATCGGCCAGATGACCAGCAGTAGCACGATGGGAGACAGGACCGGCAGCAGAGATGGCACAATCATCTCCTTGATCGCGGCCCGTGTAAGGATGTCGACAGCGCGGCTATAGTCCGGCTTGACTTCACCTTTCATGATGCCCGGCATTTCGCGGAATTGACGGCGAACTTCTACCACAACGGACTGAGCGGCGCGCCCAACGGCCATCATCGACATACCCCCGAAGAGGAATGGCAGGAGACCGCCGAACAGAAGGCCGACCACGACGTATGGGTTGGCAATAGAGAAGTTGACGGTCGCCCCAAGCAGAACGCTGCCCTCTGCGGCATTTGTCGCAAAGTAACTGAGGTCCTCTGAGTACGCCGCGAACAGCACGAGTGCGCCGAGACCGGCAGAACCGATAGCATAGCCCTTGGTCACAGCCTTGGTCGTGTTGCCCACGGCGTCGAGCGCATCGGTCGTGTCACGCACTTCGCTTGGAAGGTCGGACATTTCGGCGATGCCGCCGGCATTATCCGTCACAGGTCCGAACGCATCGAGCGCCACGATCATGCCTGCCAGAGCCAGCATCGTCGTCGTAGCGATCGCGATGCCATAAAGGCCCGCAAGATTGAAGGTCAGGATGATACCGGCAATGATCACGATCGCTGGAAGCGCTGTCGACTCGAGCGAGACAGCGAGACCCTGGATCACGTTCGTGCCGTGGCCGGACTCAGACGACTTCGCCACGGAACGCACCGGACGGTAAGCCGTGCCAGTATAGTATTCCGTGATGACGACGATGAGCGCGGTCACAACCAGACCTGCGACACCGCAGAAGAAGAGATCGAGGCCTGTGACAGTTGCCGCTTCGCCGCCTTCATTGGTGAGAAGACGCAGAGCTGCGCCAGCGCCTTCGAGTTCACCGAAGCCGTTTGGAAGACCGTAATTGACGGCAACGGCAAGGCCAGCAAGCGAGAACACACCCGTTGCGATGAGGCCCTTATAGAGCGCGCCCATAATATTGGTCGAACCCTTACCAAGCTTCACGAACCAGGTGCCTGCAATGGACGCCACAATACAGACAGCACAGATTGCGAGCGGCAGAAGCATGATGGAGTTCAGGTAGCCAAGGCCGCTGAAGTATATTGCGCCGAGAACCATGGTCGCGACGATTGTCACGGCAAATGTTTCGAAGAGGTCAGCTGCCATGCCAGCACAGTCGCCGACATTGTCGCCGACATTGTCTGCGATGGTTGCGGCATTGCGAGGGTCATCCTCCGGGATGCCAGCCTCGACCTTGCCGACCATGTCGCCGCCAACGTCCGCGCCCTTGGTGAAGATACCACCGCCAAGACGGGCAAAGATCGAGATCAGCGAAGCACCAAAGCCGAGTGCGACGAGACCATCGACGACAGCGCGGTCGCTTTCACCATAGCCGACGACACCGGTCAGAAGGCCGTAATACGCAACCACACCCAGCAGGGCGAGACCTACGACCAGCATGCCGGTAACGGCGCCCGACTTGAACGCGATGTTCAGACCGCCTTGCAGGCTTTTGCTAGCCGCCTGGGTGGTGCGCACGTTTGCCTGCACGGACACTTTCATACCGATAAAGCCCGCCGCGCCTGAAAGCACTGCACCGATAATGAAACCGACAGGAACTTCCCAGTTTCTGAACGCGATAAACAGGACGATGACTACGCCAACGCCCACCATGCCGATGGTGGTATACTGGCGTTTCAGATAGGCGTTTGCCCCTTCCTGAATTGCGCCCGCAATTTCCTTCATTCTCTCTGTGCCGGCATCGGCGCTCATAATCGAGCGCGACTGCAGCCAGCCATACAGCACCGCGGCGAAGCCCGCCGCCAGTGCGATCCAGTACCATAGGGTCATTAGTGCCCTTCCTCCCTTATTTATTATGAGGCTGTATTCGCGTTGAATCAGCCCTGCCCTTGTGTGGATTCAGGACTGCCAAACCAAGCGGCGATTAGCAAGAAACTTCGAATGAAGGGTTTGGGGACGAAAGTGGCCTAGTGGCGGTATCCTGTCCGGACAGGCGATGGCACATCAGAGCCATTCAAGCTCAGCATAATGCCCTCGCCAGCGCGCACGACGCCGACCGGTGAGACGTGAAGACCGAGAGATTCTGCGGTTCCAAGCAGGCGGTGTTTGTCGGTGTCAGGCGCCGTGAACAGGGTCTGGTAGTCGTCGCCGGATGTCGCCATTTCAAGGGCGTGTTCAGCATCACGAACGGTCTCGGCAAAGGGGACCTGCCCAAGGTCGATCTTGATGGAGGCCTTGCTCTCTTGCGCCAGGTGTCCGGCATCGGAGATCAATCCATCGGAAACGTCGATGGACGCAGTCGCAAACGCGGCGATGAGATCTGCGATGTTCAGGGGAGGGATGTCTGGAACGCGGTAATGAGCGGCATGCTCGCTATCGATGTCGCTCTGCGCATCGCGGAGGCCTAGGCCCCCACGGCCAATCTTGCCGGTCACATAGACCGTGTCGCCTTTACGCGCGCCGCTTCGCTGGATAACGCTTTCGGTCAGGCATGTGCCAGTGAGCGTCAGGCTAAGTGAAAGCGGGCCTGTCGTGCGCACTGTGTCGCCGCCGATCAAGGCGATATTCCAGGCGTCGAGGTCTCTGCGGAGCCCCTCGCAGAGGGCAGCGAATTGGTCTTCGCTGAAAGCTTCCGGCATTGCGATAGAAAGCAAGGCGTCCCTCGGCACGGCGCCCTTGCAGAGAATGTCGGAAATGTTCACGCGGAGGAGCTTCTGTCCGACGGTGTCGAGCGGGTCGCCGCTCAGGAAATGGACGCCTTCAACCATTGTATCGAGCGTTGCGATAAGCGGTGAACCGGCTGGCCGAAGGACCCCGACATCGTTTCTGAGCCCGTCAGCGCCCGGAGATTTCGCGAGCGGGCGCAGGTAACGGGCAATCCAGTCGAACTCGCTCATGCGGCCTTATTCTCCTGGGCGGATATCCTTGCCGATATTGTCGAGTACGGCATTCACGAAATTCGCCTCTGTCTTCTCAAAGAAGTCATGCGCGAGCGAGACATATTCGTCGATGATGACGGGCCTAGACAGCTCAGGATGCGCGATGAATTCGGCTGTCGCTGCGCGAAGGATCGCGCGGGTCGTGGAATCGAGGCGCGAAAGCTTCCAGCCCTTGTTCAGGCGCTTGAGGATCGCCTTGTCGATCTCTGCCTGGTGCTCCACGGTTGCGCGAAGAACCGCCTTGAAGAGGTCCGGGTCGGCCTCTTCAACCGGTTCCTCGTCCGGGCCAAAGCCAAGACGGTCTTCCATGAATTCACGGATAACGGCGCGGGCACCGCGGCCCGTCTGCTCCATCTGATAGAGGGCCTGCACGGCAGCAAGGCGCGCCCCTGCCCGGCGGGCACGGATTACTTCAAATGGGAGCTTCTGGGTGTTGCTCATCCGACGAACTTCTTGCGGAGTTTCAGCATTTCGAGACAAGCTACGGCAGCGTCGCGGCCTTTGTTCTTGCGCTTGCGGTCAGCGCGCGCGAGGGCCTGCTCTTCGTTCTCGACGGTCAGAATGCCATAGCCGATGGCGAGACGGCGCTCGACGGCAAGGGTCATCAGCCCGCGTGCGCTCTCGCCGCAGACATAATCATAATGGCTCGTCTCACCGCGAATGACGCAGCCAAGCGCGATAAAGCCGTCATAGCGCCCGCTGTCTGCTGCCATGGCAATTATGCCCGGCACTTCGAAAGCGCCCGGCACTTCAATGGTTTCGAGCGTCACGTCCTCGTCAGCCAGCGCTTCGGCAACGCCTGCTTCAAGCTCGAGGGAGATGTGTTCGTAGTAGCGCGAGGTCGCGATCAGGATGCGGTGGGCCATCAGCTGTTTCCGTCGTTGAGGGTTCGCCAGCCTTCGATCTGCATGCCATAGCCCTCAAGGCCCGCCACGCGTGTCGGCTTGGTGTCTGAAAGGAAGATCATCTTGCGCACGCCAAGCTCACGCAGGATCTGCGCGCCGACGCCGTATTCGCGCAGTGGCATATGTCCGTCATCGCCTTCGGAGGTCTTGAGACCAAGGCGCGATGCAATGGAGTTCGGCCGCATCGTGTTCACGAAAATGACGACGCCCGGCTCTTCGGCATTCGCGATGATCTTCATCGCGCGCTCGACGAGATTCGCACGCGGACCTTTCTGACCGAGAATGTCGGAGAGGACGTCCGTGCGGTGAACGCGAACCAGGACAGTCTCTTCAGGGGTGATCTTGCCGTGAACGACGGCGATGTGTTCGCAATTGTCGAGCGTGTTGCGGAAGACGACCGTCTTGAAGCCGTCGCCATACTCGCTGTCGAGAGGGGCTTCGACGCGACGCTCCAGATAGCGGTCATTCTTGCGGCGCCAGGCGATGAGGTCGGCAATCGTGCCGATCTTCAGACCATGAAGCTGCGCAAAGGAAACGAGCTCAGGAAGACGGGCCATCGTCCCGTCATCATTCATGATTTCGCAGATCACACCCGCCGGATAGAGGCCAGCCATGCGAGAAATATCAACGGCCGCTTCGGTATGGCCTGCGCGAACAAGCGTGCCGCCATCGCGCGCGATCAACGGGAAGACGTGACCCGGTGATACGATGTCGTGATGGTCCTTGGTCGGGTCGATGGCGACCGCAACCGTCTTGGCGCGGTCTGCAGCAGAAATGCCGGTGGTCACGCCATCCTTGGCTTCGATGGAAACGGTGAAGGCCGTCTGCATGCTTTCGCGGTTGTCGCGCGCCATCATGTCGAGGTTGAGCGTGCGGGCGCGTTCCTTCGTCATGGAGAGGCAGATCAGGCCGCGGCCATACTTCGCCATGAAGTTAACTGCTTCCGGCGTTGCAAAGCTTGCCGGGATGACGAGGTCGCCTTCATTCTCGCGGTCTTCAGCGTCGACGAGAATGAACATGCGCCCATTGCGCGCGTCCTCAATAATCTCATCGATGGAGGAAATAGCGTGGTGGAGATCGCCGCTCATGCTGTGCCCTTGGTCTCTGGTGCGTCGGCACCGATCATCCGGGCGACGTACCGCGCGAGCATGTCGACCTCAAGATTTACTTTGCTGCCCGGCTGTAATGCGCTGAGCGTTGTCACTTCCCAGGTGTGAGGAATGATGGCGACATCAAAGTCGCCATTGTCGTGCGCCTTCGCGACGGTCAGTGACACGCCGCTGACTGTGACGGAGCCCTTCGTCGCAAAATAGCGCGCGATTTCCGAGGGCGGGCGTATCGTGACGCGGAAGCTGTCGCCCTCGGGCTTTACGGACACGATTTCGCCGAGACCATCGACATGGCCGTAGACGAGGTGACCGCCGAGTTCTTCACCGAGCTTGAGAGATAGCTCCAGATTAACGCCGGAGCCGGAGGTGAGCGCACCGAGCGTCGTCAGCGACAGGGTCTCTGGGACTGCTTCGACTTCGAACCAGCTCCCCTCGTCTTCCTCGCCGAAATCGACGACGGTCAGGCAGACGCCTTCATGCATGATGGAAGCCCCCATTGTGATGCTGTCGACGGGGTAATGCGACACGACACGCATCCGCCGCAGACCATTAGTGTCCTCAACGCTGTCGACGCGGCCGATATCGGTTACGAGCCCAGTAAACATGGTAATTCCTCTTCCTCACCCGGCATATAGGCATGTGATTGAGGCGTACCAATCACTTTCCTCGGGTCAATTTGACCCGCGCGTTGCAGTGCTAGGATGCGGGGGTCCAGATTTCGAGGCAGTCTGCATCGAACGACTCGCGCGATTGCAGCTCCCACCGCGTGGTCTGGTCCATCTGTTCATGCCCCAGCGCGCCGACTGCCGGGATACCATCGCCGCCAATGAGGATGGGTGCGCGGAACCAGGCAAGCACGTCGACGAGGCCCGCGGCCAGGAAACTCGCCGCGAGTGTGCCGCCTCCTTCGAGGAAGATGCGCTGTAGCCCTTCGGCTTCGCAGCGTCGCAGCAGCTGATTGAGGTCTAGCCTTCCGTCCGAGGAGCCTACGGGCCAGGTTTCGGCGCCCGTCTTCGCAAAGGCGTTTCCGTCTGCGTGATCATCATGGGCGAGGATGACGCGGCCGAGGCCGATGGATTCCACGAGCCGGGAATGAGGCGGTGTGCGCAGACGGCTGTCGGCGACGATGCGAACCGGCTGAGTGGCTGGCGCAGGAACTGTCCGCGCCGTCAGAAGTGGATCATCGGCCAGCACCGTGCCGACGCCGACCAGCACAGCGTCATGACGCGCCCTCATCTCGTGGACGCGGGCGCGAGACTTGCTGTTGGTGATCCACTGGCTGACACCGTTAGACAACGCAATCCGGCCATCTAGCGAGGTTGCGAGTTTCAGCGTGACAGAGACTTTACCGCTCACTCGTCTGAACCGGGTTCGTCCAGCGCGGAAGAGTCGATGAACTTCGCGAAGTCTGTCGGATCACGAAAGTCCTTGTAGACGCTCGCATACCGCACATAGCCGACAGGATCGACGGTCTTCAGTGCGTCCATGACAAGTTCGCCGATGTCTTCAGAGGTGACTTCGGTTTCGCCGCTGCTTTCGAGCTTGCGAACGATGCCAGAAACGAGCTGTTCGACACCTTCATCGCCGACGGCGCGCTTTCTGAGCGCGATCGTCACCGATTTTGCGACTTTCTCACGGTCGAACAAGGCGCGTTTGCCATCGCGTTTGACGACGATGATCTCGCGCAGCTGCACCCGTTCAAAGGTCGTGAACCGGCCGCCGCAGACTTCGCATGCACGTCGGCGCCGAACAGCCGTATTGTCCTCAGCCGGGCGCGAATCCTTCACGGCCGTGTTTTCAGCGGTGCAGAACGGGCACTTCACCTCAGGCCTATCCCAGCGTTTCGTATATGGGGAAACGGGCAGTCAGCGCTTTCACATCTTCGGCGATGCGCGCCTCGGTTGAGGATGGATCGCCGCTTGCGACGGCATCGACGATTTCACCGATCCATTCGCCGATCTGTCGGAATTCTGCCTCGCCGAACCCGCGCGTCGTACCCGCAGGTGACCCGACGCGGATACCGCTGGTGATCGCTGGCTTCTCAGGATCAAATGGCACGCCGTTCTTGTTACAGGTGATGTAGGCGCGGCCAAGAGCGGCCTCCGCATCCTTGCCGGTGACTTTCTTCGGGCGAAGATCGATCAGGGCGACATGCGTGTCGGTGCCGCCGGAAACGAGATCGAGACCGGAAGCCTTTGCTGCCTCGGACATGGCGCGCGCATTCTTCACGACCTGCGCGGCATAGGCGCGGAAGTCGTCGGTGAGCGCCTCTCCGAAAGCAACCGCTTTTGCAGCGATCACGTGCATGAGTGGGCCGCCCTGGATGCCCGGGAAGACTGCCGAGTTTACTTTCTTGGCGATGGTCTCGTCATTGGTAACCACCATGCCGCCGCGAGGGCCGCGAAGCGTCTTGTGGGTCGTCGTCGTAGCGACGTGACAATGATCGAGTGGGTTCGGGTGCGCGCCGCCCGCGACGAGGCCTGCGAAGTGCGCCATGTCCACCATGAACCAGGCGCCGACCTCGTCAGCGATCTCACGGAACTTCGCAAAGTCGATCTGGCGCGGATAGGCGGAACCACCTGCGATGATAAGCTTTGGCTGGTGCTCTTTCGCAAGTGCGCGGACCTCATCAAAGTCGATGAGGTGGGTATCTTCGCGAACGCCATACTGGACCGCGTTGAACCATTTGCCCGATTGGTTCGGTTTTGCGCCATGGGTGAGGTGGCCGCCTGCATCGAGGCTCATGCCCAGAATGGTGTCGCCCGGCTTGATCAGCGCCTGGAAGACGGCCTGGTTTGCCTGGCTACCGGAATTAGGCTGGACGTTGGCATATTCGCAGTTGAAGAGCTTTGTTGCCCGCTCAATGGCGAGGTTTTCAGCAAGGTCCACAAACTGGCAGCCGCCATAGTAGCGCTTGCCCGGATAGCCCTCTGCATACTTGTTCGTGAGGACCGAACCCTGCGCGTCCAGAACCGCCTTTGAGACAATGTTTTCAGAGGCGATCAGCTCGATCTCGTGCTGCTGACGGTCAAGCTCCTTCGCGATCGCATCTGCAAGCTCCTTGTCGGTGTCATTCACACCGGCGGAGAAGAAGCGCGTACGGTCAAAGCTTGCCGAAGAAGACGTATCGGGCATGGTCAGATCCTCATTCTGCGTTTTGATCTCTCTAAGAGCGCTCGCGTCCGGGAGCAAGACGCGAGCGTGTGCGACGAATGCAACAATGCCCGCAAGCTTCCCGGCGGAGGCTGGCGGGCATTTGTCTCGTTCGTCATGCCTTCAATAAAGGCTGTGGATCAGGCGGCTTCCTCAAGTCCAAGCTGTTTCCAGACAGCGAGGATGGCAGCAACCAGTTCATCCATCATCACTTCATCGTGCACAGGGCCGGGCGTGAAGCGAAGACGCTCCGTGCCGCGCGGTACTGTCGGATAGTTGATGGGCTGGACATAGATGCCGAAGTCGAAGAGCAGCGTGTCGGAAAGCGCCTTGCATTTTTCCGGGTCGCCAACGAGCAGCGGGACGATGTGGGTTACGCTGTCCATGACCGGCAGACCCGCATTGCGGAACTTCGCTTTCAGGAGCGCGGCCTTGGCCTGGTGGTCGGCACGAAGCGTGCGGCCGTCCTCGGTGCGAAGCTTGCGGACACTTGCCAGTGCGCCAGCTGCCATAACCGGACAGGTCGAGGTGGTGAAGATAAAGCCCGAAGCCATCGAGCGGATCGCGTCGATGATGGTGTCGTGCGCGGCGATATAGCCACCCATGACGCCGTAAGCCTTGCCGAGCGTGCCTTCGATAATGTCGATCCGGTCCATCAGCTGCTCGCGCTGGGCAACGCCTGCGCCTTCCTCGCCGTACATGCCAACAGCATGGACTTCATCGAGATAGGTCAGTGCATCGAATTCATCTGCGAGATCGCAGAGTTCTTTCAGCGGTCCAACATCGCCGTCCATCGAGTAGACGCTCTCAAAAGCGATAAGCTTTGGGCGCGATGGATCATCATTTTCCATCAGGGCGCGCAGGTGCTCGACGTCATTGTGACGGAAGATGCGGCGGTCAGCGCCTGAGCGACGAATGCCTTCAATCATCGACGCGTGGTTCAGCGCGTCGGAATAGATAATGAGGCCTGGCAGGATCTTGCCGAGCGTCGACAGGGTTGCGTCATTGGCGACGTAGCCAGACGTGAACAGGAGCGCGCCGGTCTTGCCGTGAAGGTCCGCGAGCTCACGCTCTAGCTCGACGTGGTAGCGCGTCGTGCCCGAAATGTTGCGGGTGCCACCGGAACCAGCGCCAAAGCTGTCGATTGCCTCATGCATGGAGTTCAGGACGTCATCGTCCTGACCCATGCCGAGATAATCGTTCGAGCACCAGACGGTGATCTCGCGCTCGCCATCTTCAAATTTGGCGGTCGCTTTCGGGAAATTGCCGCGATGACGCTGAAGGTCGACGAAGACGCGGTAGCGGCCCTCATCGCGAATATCAGTCAGCGCATCTTCGAACGCCTTGAGATGTTTCATCGGCTTTTCACCTTTCCCGTATTTAGGGCTCGTGAATGGGTTCCCGGCTATATGGCAAAGCCACAAGCCGGTATCCATAGGTGTTTTCCGCTATACCGCTTTTGTCGCAGCAGTCGAAAATCAGGTGTCGTAGCCCGGCGACTGGCGGTCCAGTTTGCGTTTCATGGCTGGCCAGACGAGCTTTTCGGTCAGTGAGCCCATGCCAGAGCTGTGGCCGGTCATGCCGCCCTGCCCGGCCACTTTGCCTTGCAGGTCAACATCACATTCGAGCACGCCGTCGCGGCCTGCCGACAGCGCCATCACCTGCATGGAACAGGCGCGCTCCAGGAAGAACATACGCGTGAAGGTCATGGCCGCAGTCTCGCCGCAGGTCAGCGTGCCGTGGTTGCGCAGCAGCATGGAGTGCTTCTGTGGACCAAGGTCAGCAACAAGGCGCTCACGCTCGTCCAGGTCGAGCGCCACGCCCTCATAGTCGTGATAGGCAACGTCAGCGCGCACGATCATCGCAGTCTGCGAAATCGGAAGCAGGCCTTCCTTCTGCGAGGAAACGGCAACGCCCTGATCGGTATGCAGGTGCATGACGACGTTCGCGTCTTCGCGATTCGCGTGAATTGCCGAGTGGATGGTGAAGCCCGCCGGATTGATGAAGTATGGCGTGTCCATCACGATATTGCCCTCAAGGTCGACCTTGACCAGCGAGCTCGCGGTGATCTCGTCGAAGAGCATGCCGTATGGATTGATCAGGAAGTGATGCTCAGGACCCGGGACGCGGTGCGAGATGTGCGTGAAGATCATGTCGTCCCAGCCGTGCAGGGCTGTGAGACGGTAGAGCATCGCGCAATCCACGCGCGCCTGCCATTCCTCTGCGGAAACAGCGCTCTTCACATCAATTGATTTCATATCGTCCGGCATGATCTTCCTCCAAGTCTTTACTGGAACATACAGCAATTGCCCCCTTTTGCACTATCCCCCTACGCAAGCTTGACCTTCGCTCCAAGCGCAGCGACACCACGCAAATGAGCATCAAGATCTCTTTCACCGCATCGCGGCGACCGGAAGCGCAGGAAGCCCTGCAGCGCCTGACCCGTCAGTATGGCCAGTATTCCGAGGAGGAAGCAGAGGTCATCGTGGCACTTGGCGGCGACGGGTCGATGCTGAATGCGATGCGACGGCGCTTTGACGATCGCAAGCCCGTCTATGGCATGAACCGCGGCACGGTCGGTTTCCTGATGAATGACTATGTCGAGGAAAACCTGATTGATCGGCTGAACCGGGCTGAGAAAGCCATGCTCGTGCCACTCCGCATGGTTGCGACTGATGTGCATGGTGAGCATTTCGAACGTCTTGCGATCAATGAGGTCTCGCTATTCCGCGAAACGGCCCAGAGCGCAAAGCTGCGCATTCGGGTCGATGGCAATGAGCGGATGAGCGAGCTGACCTGCGACGGCATCATGGTTGCGACGCCTGCAGGCTCAACAGCTTACAACCTCTCGGCGCACGGCCCTATTCTTCCCATTGGCGCGAATCTGTTGGCCCTCACACCGGTGAGCGCGTTCCGGCCACGTCGCTGGCGCGGCGCCCTCTTGCGTCACGATGCGCGTGTGGAATTCGAGATCGTTGAACCGAACCGGCGCCCCGTGTCTGCTGCTGCGGACAATCAGGAAGTGCGCGACATTGCGAAGGTCTCTGTCACTGAAGACCGCAGCAAGCCGCTCACCATGCTGTTCGACCCGGGACACGCCCTGGATGAGCGTATCCTTCGCGAACAGTTTTCCTTCTAGCGTCAGACGCCCTGGAAGCCTTCAACCTCGCGGCGCTGCTTCTCACCCTGGTCAAGGCCAAGCAGGAGCAGCACTGAGGACGCAACGAACACCGACGAATACGTACCGATGATCACGCCGAAGATGAGCGCGAAGCTCATGCCGCTGAGCACGGTGCCACCGAAAAGGTAGATGCTGAACAGCGCCAGAAGCGTGGTGCCGGATGTCAGCAAGGTACGCGACAGCGTCTGGTTGACGGCAAGATCGATAACCTTGTCCGGCTCCATCTTCTTGTACTTGCGGGCCTCTTCACGGACGCGGTCAAACACGATGACGGTGTCGTTCATCGAGTAACCAACAATCGTCAGAAGTGCTGCGATGGTGGACAGGTTGAACTCGAATTGGGTGAGCGAGAACATGCCCATGGTGATGATGACATCGTGGAACAGCGCAGCAACGGCGCCGAGCGCGTACTTCCATTGGAAGCGGACCGAGATGTAGGCCATCATCAGCGCCAGCGCGACGGCAAGCGCCATAAGGCCGCTTCTGAGAAGCTCACCGGAGACTTTCGGCCCGACAGCAGCACTGCTCCGCACGTTGAGACCTGGAAACGCCTCATTCAAAGCGGCGCGGACGCGGTCATTGGCTTGTTGCTGCGCCGTGTCCTGGTCCATGCCGGGCTCTGCAGGCTGGGTCGCAAAGCGGATGACGATCACTTCGATCGCTTCGACACCGGTGCCACGGGCGGCGTTGACGCCGACCTCGCCAAGACCGAGACCGCCCATGACCTCACGGACATCCTCTTCCTGCACGCCTTCGGGTTGTTCAATCTCAATGACGGAGCCGCCAGCGAAGTCGATGCCGAAATTCATACCCTTGGTGAAGATGAGGGCGAAGGATGCGGCGATCAGGATCGCCGAGAATAGCAGCGCCGGCAGTCTGAACGACATGAAGCGGACATTGGTGCTATTTGGCCAGTATTGGAGAAGCATAGCGGCCCCCTAAATCGAAAGCTTGCGAGGGCGCGCGAGGCGCAGCCACATGGCGGTAAACCAGCGGGTCACGACGAACGCCGTGAACACCGATGTCACGATACCGATGGCGAGCGTCACTGCGAAGCCTTTCACCGGGCCGGAGCCAAGCAGGTAAAGGATCGCGGCGGCGATGAAGGTTGTGATGTTGGCATCGAGGATCGTCGACAGCGCGCGCTCATAGCCTGCGATGACCGCCGTCGTCGGAGAGCGGCCATTGCGTTGCTCTTCACGGATCCGTTCAAAGACGATGACGTTTGCGTCAACAGCCATACCAATGGTGAGGACGATACCTGCAATACCCGGCAGGGTCAGCGTCGCGCCAAGGCCAGAAAGCGCACCGAGGATCAGAACGATATTGGCGAGCAGCGAGCCGACAGCGAAGCTGCCGATCAGGCCGTAGGCGATGATCATGAACACACCGACGAGCGCGAGGCCGATAAGGCTTGCATTTGTACCAGCTGCAATGGAGTCAGCGCCAAGGCCCGGCCCCACCGTGCGCTCTTCGATAAAGTTCAGCTTGGCTGGAAGCTCACCGGCTTCGATAATGTCGGCGAGGTCCTGAGCTTCTTCGAGCGTGAATTGTCCGGTGATCTGGACGTTGCCGCCCCAGATCGGCTCATTGATTCTCGGCGCTGACATGATCGTGCCGTCGAGAACGATTGCGAAGATCTCGCCCCGATTATTGGCGGTCGTCTGACCGAAGCGTTCGGCACCGGTGCCATTGAGGCGGAAATCCACGGCCGGCGAGTTGTCGTCCGGGTTGCGGCCCTGACTTGCGCTTGCGATGTCGCTGCCGGTGACCACGGGCGTCCTGCTGACCAGCATAGGGCGGCCGAACTCATCCACCAGAAGCTCAAAACCTGGTGGCGGACGCGTTGCCTGCGCCGCGTTGACGGCTGACGGGTCCATGTTCGCCATGTTGAAGGTCAGACGGCCAGCCTGGCTGAGGATATTCTTGATGCGCCGTGGGTCAGCTTCACCTGGGGCTTCGATGACGATACGCGTATCGCCTTGCGGTGTGATGGAGACCTCGCTGACGCCATCAGGGTCAAGGCGGCGGCGAATGATCGTGATCATCGTGCCTTGCGCGTCAGCGGCGAGCGCCTGCTGAGCATCCTCACTCACGCTCACCATGATACGCTGAGGGCCAACACGCTCGATTGAAAGAACACGGTCGCCGCCGGTCGCGCCAATGGTCGGATTGATGCGACGAAGGCGGCGCAGCGCTTCTTCCATATCTTCTGGATTACGCAACTGGATCGGAAGTGTCGTCCCCTGCTGTTCCGGCACATCGCGCTGGATGAGTGGGTCGCGATTGAGCGCCTGAACGATATCGGTCTGGAGGGTTTCGAGGCGGTTTGCGGCAACTTCTGCCGGATCGATCTGAGTCAGTAGATAGACGCCGCCCTGAAGGTCGAGCCCGAGGTTGACTTTATTGGTGGGAAGGAAACTGGGCCACCAGGATTCCTCGGCTGCATCCATTTGCGCTTGGTAGGCCGCGATGTCCTGCGGTGCTTCAGATTCTGGTTCGCGCGGCTGAACGCCGAGGAAGCCATCCGTAAACGCGTTTGGAATTGCCATGAGCGTACCCCAAAGGAGCACGATCAGGATAAGACTTACTTTCCAGGCCGGAAAATTCAGCATGGCCCACTCCCCTCAGAGCGATCAGGACGCTTTGGTATCGTTCGCGGCCGGTGCCGGATCGTTCTTGCTGCGGACGTCTGCGACCATGGAGCGTACGACGCGCACGCGCACGCCGTCGGCGAGCTCGACGCTGAGCTCTTGCTCAGTGACTTTAACGACTTTGCCAATAAGGCCACCTGACGTGATCACCGTATCGCCGCGCACGATTGCTTCAATCATCTGGCGATGTTTCTTCTGACGCTGGTTCGCCGGGCGAATGAGCAGGAAGTAGAAGATAAGGATCAGCGGCACGAAAAAGATGAGCTGACCGATAATTCCGCCGGTTGCGCCGCCAGCTTCCTGTGCTGAGGCTAATGGTGCGAGGCTTGCTGCTGTCAGGCCAGCCAGGACCAGTCTTGAATTCATCTCTTTTTTCTCCGCGGATTTCAGGCTCGTCGCTATATCTGTGGAGGGCTTACATTGCAAACAAGACCAATCAATGCGCGATTGCAGTGTTGCCCATACGCCGCAGCCGGGTTCGTATCATCAGAGACTTGCCAAACCGGACGAATATGTTAGTGAGCGAATACTCACTAACTGGAGCGCTTCTCTCTCAATGCCCGATCCGTCACAGAACAAATTACGTACCCGCAACGCCCGTCCGAAGATCGAGCGAGCTGCGCTGAAACTGTTCATTGATGAAGGGATCAATGCGGCAACGACGCGCGAAATAGCCAATGCGGCAGGTGTGTCTGAGGGCGCGTTGTACCGGCACTATAAGGGCAAGGATGAACTTGCGCTGTCCCTCTTCATGGCCACTCACAACCGGCTCGGGGAAATGCTGCGTGAGGCATTGTCGGCACCGGGCTCGCTGGAAGAGCGCGTTGCGCGCGCCGTGGACGCCTATTGCGCGATCGCAGATGATGACTGGTTGCTCTTCTCGTTTCACCTCGTCTCGCTGAACAGGTTCCTGCCGCATGATGAGCGGCGAAGCGATGATCCGGTGACCATTCTGGAGACGTTGGTCGCGGCGATGATGAAATCCGGCGAAATTCCTGAGGGGGACCCAGCACTGACAACAGCGATGTGCCTTGGCGTCGTCATGCAGTCCGGCCTCAACAAAGTCTATAACCGCCTGCCCGGGCCGTTCGCTGCCCATGCGCCAACGTTTACCCGGACCATTCTCGCCATCCTCCATCAGAAATAGTCATCGAAAGGGTCAAGTCATGATCAGAGGCTATATCTTCACAGGCGTTTACTACGTCCTGTCCTTCATTTGCGTGATGCTTGCCCTGCCCGCCATGCTCCTGCCTGGTCAGGGCGCCGTTCGCGGTCTCGTTCGCCTGTACACGCTTTCGATCCGCTTTGTGCTTCGATGGATTGCCGGCATCTGCACCGACATTCGCGGCAGGCACAATCTTCCGGAGGGGCCATTCATAGTTGCAGCCAAACACCAGAGCTGGGGCGATGGATTTCTGATCTACCCGGAAGTGAACAACCTCGTTTTCGTGACCGGCGACCATCTGGAGAAGTTCCCTTTCGTCGGCGGGATCCTGCACAAGCTTGGCGCGATCGTGATCGACACGTGCGGGGGCAGCCACCGGCGCGCTGAATCGCTCGCCGAAGGTGTGCAGCAGGCGAAGACCGAAGGTCGCCGCGTTCTGATCTATCCGGAAGGCCACCTCGCTCCCCCCGGCTTCCACTTCCCGTACAAGCCGGGCGTCTGGCACATGCAGCAGGCGATGGGGGTACCAGTGGTGCCGGTCGCGACCAATCTTGGTCTCTTCTGGCAACAACAGGAGATCAGAAAGCAGCCCGGACGCGCTGCTGTGGAGTTTCTTGAGCCGATCCAGCCGGGGCTTTCGAAGCAGGAGTTTCTGGCGGAACTGACCCGGCGCATAGAGGGTGCAACGACAACACTTCTGAACGAGGTCGGCTCGTCAAAAACCTTTGAGAGTCAGAAGCTTCCCGAGCCAGTGAAGCCAATCGCCTGACACCAGCAGACGAACCATTACAAAAGAGTTATCGAAAAACGGCAATAAAATATCTTTACGCGATGCGGGTTTATTGTTATTCAATAATCATTCATCAGCGGAGGATATCATGAGTTTTCAAAAAATCGTTCTTGCGGCAGCATTCAGCCTCGCTCCAGCGTCAATTGCGCTCGCCAGCGACGCTGATATCTGGACCAGTGCAAACACTTATGAAGACGGGGGTGTTCAGTCGATCACTTCTGGTAGCGCAGCAGCGCGCGGCGCATATTTTGCCTGTATCGATGATCAGCTTCGTGTTGCCGTTGGCGTAGAGCCAGGCAATGTCGGCACCATGCTCGAGAGAACGTCGAGCCGCACGCGGACCTATGAGATCAAGACGACCATTGGCGATGGCGAAACCTTTGAGTCGAAATGGGCTTACAAACCCTCTTTGAAGGTTGCCATTGCTCAGGATTCAGTGACGCCCCACAAACTTTACAATGCGGCTGTGCGCGGAGACACGATCTCAATGAAGCTGCCCGGAAAGTCGCAATTCGACATCACGCTACCGGCCGTGAATGCTGATTTCACGAGCTTCGCCAATAACTGTGGCGTGACGAACCCGCGATAGACTGCCTCTGATCACGCAGAAAACAGAACCTAAAGTGCGGCGGGGGCGATTGTAACGCTCTCGCCGCAACCACAAGCGTCGGTCTGGTTCGGGTTACGGAACACGAACTTCTCGTGAAGCAGCGTTGTTTCATAGTCGACGATAGAGCCGAGCAGGAAGAGCACGGCCTTCGAGTCGACAACGATCTTCACACCATTGTCTTCGACGACTTCATCGAGTTCGGCCGGCGCGTCGACATAGTCCATGACGTATTCCATGCCGGCGCAGCCGCCATTCTTGACGCCGACCCTGAGATAGCCAGCACCTTTTTCGGTCATGATCTCCTCGACGCGGCGAGCCGCTTCATCGGTGAGCTTGACGAGTTGGGGACGTGGTCTTCTGGCCATATCTAACAGGTGTGATCGCTTGAGGCGTGTTTCAACTAGAGCATGTTCAGCGCAAGACGCGCTTCGTCGGACATACGTGACGGATCCCATGGTGGGTCGAAGGTCAGACGGACCTCGACGTCCTTGACACCTTCCACAGTGCGGGCTGCGTTCTCGACCCAGCCGGGCATGTCGCCTGCAACCGGGCAGCCTGGGGCCGTCAGCGTCATGTCGATATCGACCTTGCGATCGTCATCGATGTCGACCTTATAGATCAGGCCCAGTTCGTAGATGTCGACGGGAATTTCCGGGTCGAACACCGATTTGAACGCCATGATCAGCTCATCGGTCAGCCGATCGAGTTCTTCCTGCGGGATCTTCGATCCGCTGGTGTCTTCGCTCGTTTCCGGCGTTTCTGAGAGGCTCATATCATCTGGCATTGCAGGACCTTATAACAGCATTCCGCGCGCTTTGTTTAGCGCCTCGATGAACACGTCGACTTCTTGCTCTGTGTTATAGAGCGCAAAGCTCGCCCGTGCGGTTGCACTAACACCTAGGTGGTTCATCAAAGGCTGAGCGCAATGGTGACCTGCACGTATGGCAACACCATAGCGGTCGAGTAGCTGCGCAATATCATGCGGGTGCACGCCCTCAACACTGAACGACAGGACAGGGCCCTTGCCGTCAGATGTACCGTGAATGCGGATGCCATTGATGGCAGAAAGCTCTGCCGTTGCCTTCTGCAGAAGCGCGGATTCATGCGCCCGCACGGCGTCCATGTCGAATGCGGACAACCAGTCGATGGCGGCGCCAAAGCCGATTGCCTGCAGGATTGGCGGCGTGCCCGCCTCAAACTTGTGTGGGGCGACATTGTAAGTGACCCGGTCCTGCTCGACGATCTCAATCATCTCGCCGCCGCCCTGATAGGGACGCAGCGCATCTAGCGCCTCTGCTGTTCCATAGAGCGCGCCGATACCGCTCGGGCCATAGATCTTGTGACCTGTCAGCACATAGAAGTCGCAACCAATGTCCTGAACGTCGAGATCCAGGTGAACGCCGGCCTGGCAGCCATCAATCAGGATATAAGCGCCAGCAGCGTGTGCGATTTCTGTCGCCCGCTTCGCATCAACCTTCGTGCCAAGCACATTGGACATGTGCGTCAGCGAAACCAGCTTCGTCTTTGGCCCGACGGCGGCCTCCAGCGCCTCCATGTCGAGCGAACCGTCACCGAGGACGGGCACCCATTTCAGGACGGCACCATGGCGTTCTCTCAGGAAGTGCCACGGGACGATGTTGGAGTGATGCTCCATCACGGACAGGACGATCTCATCGCCCGGCTCAATCATGTCCGTTATGCCATTGGCGACGAGATTCATCGCCTCGGTGCCGCCCTTGGTGAATATGATGTTCTCTTCGCTCGGGGCGTTCAGGAAGCGGCGTACTTTCTCGCGGGCGCCCTCATAAGCCTCCGTCGTCTCGTTCGCCAGCGTATGAAGGCCGCGGTGCACATTGGCATAGGCAGTCCGTGCCTGATCCGACATGCAGTCCAGAACAGCGTCAGGCGTCTGCGCGCTCGCCGCATTGTCGAGATAGACGAGTGGGCGTCCATTCACTTCGCGGCTGAGAATCGGGAATTCCGCCCGAACGGCATTGAGATCGAGAGCACGTGCCATCAGCCGCCCCGCTGGTTCCGAAGAAAGCGGCGGGTAGCCTCTACGAGCTGGGCGCGAACGTCTTCATGCGCTTCTTCCAGCGCTTCTGCGATGAAGGCCTCAGTGAGAAGCGCGCGCGCCTCCGGCTTTGGAATGCCGCGCTGCTGCATGTAGAAAAGGGCATCTTCGTCGAGCTGGCCGGATGTGTTCCCGTGTTCGCACTCAACGTCGTCGGCATAGATTTCAAGCTCAGGCTTGGCAAAAATCTCTGCGCCATTCTCAAGGAGAAGCGCCTGATGCTGCATCTCTGCATCCGTGAACTGGCCGACCGTGCGCGGCACCAGAAACTTGCCCTGGAAAACACCGCGGCCGCCATCTGCAACAGCGCCTTTGGTCAGCTGGGACGTCACGCAGGACTCAGCGCCATGCGTCACATGGGTCGTAAAATCGGTGTGGTAGCCAGAAGCAGCAAGATAAGCGCCGTTGAGGGTGGCCTCAGCGCCCTCCCCTTTATGCTCCAGCTGCGTCTCGATGCGGCAAAGCTTGCCGCCGAAGGATAGCGCGCTCTGGGTGAATGCGGCCTTGGTATCGAGATGCGCCGTGGTGGTGATCGCGGTCACCTCTTGCTGGCTGGCTTCCTGCAGAAGCGTCCGGTTGACGCTCGCGCCTTCGGCAAGACCAAACTCGGTCAGAAAGGACGAGAATCCTGCCCCGCCGCTATAGTGTTCGAATATGTCGACATGGCAGTCTTCACGAACGACGAAGACGACGCGCGAGAAAGCTGCGTCATCGCCGCCATGATAGGAAAGAACCAGCGGGCGATCGACTTTGGCTGAGACCTCAATCATCAGCATGTCTTTACCGGAATAACCGGTCATCGAGGCGGCAAGCGCCCCAACTGGCAACGCATTCGCTTGCGCGAAGTCGTGGCCGCCTGATTTTGGGAAGATCTTGATCCCCGCAGGCAGCTCATCAGGAATAGACCAGGCTGAGCCGTCGAAGCTCAGCTTCACCGCATTGGGCGGAAGTTCAATCGACGTGTCGGCTTCAGCCTTCACCGGTGCCAGCGCAGAGACCGCCTGACGGACATCCGTCCACTTCCATTGCTCCATGCGCCGGTGCGGCAGGCCAGTTCGCGCGAATGCCTCGAACGCCGCCTTCTGCGCAGCTTCTGGCGTATGGCGCGCAAAGAGTTCTGCGAGTTGGCGCTCGGCTTCGCTCGGGTTCTTGAGGGCGGTCGTAGTCAAGCGACCTCCCCGAGGATCCCGTCATAGCCTTCTTTTTCGAGCTGCAGGGCAAGCTCCGGTCCGCCGGATTTCACGATCCGGCCCTTCGCGAGCACGTGAACTCGGTCCGGCTGAATATGGTCGAGGAGACGCTGATAGTGCGTGATGACAAGCATGCCGCGATCTTCGCTGCGTAGTGCGTTCACGCCGTCAGCTACCGTCTTCAGCGCATCGATATCGAGACCAGAGTCTGTCTCGTCGAGAATGGCGAAGCTGGGCTCCATCATCATCATCTGGAAGATTTCGAGCCGCTTCTTCTCGCCGCCGGAAAAGCCGACATTGACCGGGCGTTTCAGCATCTCCGCGTCGATGTTCAGCTTCTGGCCGATCTCGCGTGCCTTCTTGATGAAGTCGGGTGCAGAAATTTCTTCTTCGCCGCGCGTCTTGCGCTGGGCGTTGATCGCCGCGCGCACGAAGGTCATGACAGGCACGCCGGGGATTTCGACCGGGTACTGGAAAGACAGGAAGATGCCGGCAGCTGCGCGCTCATCCGGCTCCATCTCGAGAAGGTCTTCGCCATTGAGGGTCGCGATGCCGCTTGTGGCCTCATAGCCTTCGCGGCCTGTCAGCACATAGGACAGCGTCGACTTGCCAGCGCCATTGGGCCCCATGATCGCATGGACTTCGCCTGCAGGGACTTCCAGCGACAGGCCATTGAGGATGGTCTTGCGGCCATCACCTTCGCCAACATCGGCGGTCAGATTATCAAGCTTCAACATGCTGCCGATGTAGAGATGTCGGCCCTGTTTTCAAAGCCCGTTTCGCCGCACCAGCAAGCAAATGTCAGCTTATGTCGGTCAGACCGTAGAAATCATGGCCGGAAACAGCAGCATCAAGGTCGATCGGATCAAGCAGAAGCGTGCCGATGTAATGCAGGCTTTCTTCCTGACCGTTGAGGATCCGCTTCAGCGCGGTGTTGATCGGTGTGGCGACGCCTTGAGGGCCGACCAGCACGAAACTGTCTAGGCCTGGATCAAACCCATAGTGCTCGGTGAAGTACGGATTAGCGGCCATGAAGCGGTCGAAACGCTCCCAGCGCCAATCGAGGTGCGAATTGGCGCGGATCACTTCGCCAAGATAGAGGCCTGCAAAGGTCACGGTATTGTCGCCGCGACCGTCAGCGATGAGCGACTCCCCTGCCCGGCCCTCTGCAGCTTGTAGACGGTTCACGGTGTGAACGTCCTTCAGCCACTCGTCGATGGTTTTCAGGCTCTCGATTGAATAATCTAGCTTCGAGCGGTCCAGACGGTTCGGAAGAAGGATCAGGCCGTCAGCCTGAGGCGACATGAAACGGTCGAGGCCGGGGCCGATGTCGGCAACGGAAAGGCTGGCTGCATAGCGCCCATCATCGCGGCCGATGACTTCGCCGCGGGAAAAACCGGAGAAAGACGCCGAAGCACCGTAGCCATCATAAGGAATGTAATACGGGGTCGGCTTGGCCGGTGACGCGCAGGAAACAAGCGCGAGACATCCCAAAATGAAACAAAGGCGGGCCATGAAGGTCCAATCAAGTCAGCCTGAAGATACTCTCCGTTCCATAACAGCAATCCGTGTGCCGACCGTTAATGGCCGTCAACCAATAGGTGAAAGTAGTTTCAGGCGTCGAAGTCTCGCATGAGGTCGCCCTGGCCCGGCTCAAGCACATGCTGCCACTGGCGGTATTCGCAGCATTCAGTGCCGCGAATCGTGGCTTTCAGAACGCCGTCCATGCGAACTGGATCATCTGTGCCATCACGCGTGAATGAGGCCGTCCAGTGGGCCCAGCCTGCGTCGTCGCTGATTGCGATGATGTGGAAATCAAGGACCGGGTCCTTTTGCCGGCTCAATCTTTCCTGCATCGCCGCCAGCAGCGCTGTGCGCCCTTCGCTCGGCGCGTCAAATGGCGACCAGTAGAAACTGACGTCCTCTGAGAAGAGTTCGACGATACGGATGCTGTCGAGCGCTGACCATGCCTGTCCACACGGTTGGAGCCAGTTCGCAAATGTCGTTTCAGTCAACGCCATTGATGCTCGCTAGCCTACAGACCCTTCAAGGCTGACCTTGAGAAGGCTTTGGGCTTCGACAGCAAATTCCATGGGCAGGTGCTGCATCACTTCGCGCACGAACCCGTTCACGAGAAGCGCGACAGCCTCTTCTTCGCCCAGGCCGCGTTGGCGGGCATAGAAGAGCTGGTCTTCGGAGAGCTTCGTTGTCGTTGCCTCGTGCTCAAGCTGCGCGTCGGCACGGCGATTCTCGACATACGGCACCGTGTGCGCGCCGCAGTCACCGCCGATAAGAAGCGAATCACACTGCGTGAAGTTACGCGCCTTCTCGGCCTTCTTGTGGATCGAGACAAGCCCGCGATACGTGTTGTCCGACCGGCCAGCTGAGATACCCTTAGAGATAATGCGAGAGCGGGTATTCTTGCCGAGATGGATCATCTTCGTGCCAGTGTCGGCCATCTGGCGGCCATTGGTCACCGCGATTGAATAGAACTCGCCCTGGCTGTCATCACCGCGCAGAATGCAGGACGGGTACTTCCAGGTAACAGCCGAACCTGTCTCGACTTGCGTCCAGCTGATCTTTGAGCGTGCGCCGCGGCAGTCACCGCGTTTTGTCACGAAATTGAAGATACCGCCCTTGCCGTTCTCATCACCCGGCCACCAATTCTGGACGGTCGAGTATTTGATTTCGGCATCTTCGAGCGCAACGAGCTCAACAACGGCCGCGTGAAGCTGGTTCTCGTCGCGCATTGGCGCCGTGCAGCCTTCCAGATAGGAAACGTAAGATCCTTTGTCGGCCACGATCAGGGTGCGCTCGAACTGACCTGTATTCTCAGCGTTCATGCGGAAATATGTGCTGAGCTCCATCGGGCAGCGGACGCCTTCAGGCACGTAGACGAAGGTACCATCCGAGAAGACCGCGCTGTTGAGCGTCGCGAAGAAATTGTCCGACTGTGGCACCACAGAGCCGAGATATTTCCGGACGAGTTCCGGGTGTTCGCGCAGCGCTTCTGAAATCGACATGAAGATCACGCCGGCCTTCTCGAGCTCTTTGCGGAAGGTCGTCGCCACCGACACGCTGTCGAAGACCGCATCAACCGCGACGCGGGGCTTCTGATCGTCAGTGCGCGCTTCAGCTGCCGTATTCGCCGCGCCTTCGACACCCAGAAGAACTTCTGCCTCGCGAAGCGGAATGCCAAGCTTCTCGTAGGTTTCGAGGATTTCTTTCGGGACGTCGTCGATGGACTCATACTTCGCGCCCTGCTTCGGGGCCGCGTAATAGTAGATGTCCTGATAATCGACCTTCTCGTAGTGGACTTTTGCCCAGTCAGGCTCTTCCATTGTCTGCCAGCGCTCATAGGCCTGCAGGCGCCAGTCGAGCATCCAGGACGGCTCGCCCTTCTTCTCGGAGATGAAGCGGATGACGTCCTCGTTCAGGCCTTTCGGCGCATACTCGGTCTCAATGTCTGTCTTGAAGCCAGCAGAGTAGTTCTCGGACTCAAGCGCCTTCGCCGCTGCGACGGTGCCTTTGTCGATACTGTCCTTAACCCTTACGTCATCAGGCATTCAAGCCGTCTCCTTCGTCTTTCTCTGGTGCAGAGCCTTCAGCCAGACGTCCGCTGTGCGGTCAAAGTCTTCAGGCTTGCTCCTCCACCCAAAGCTGGTGCGGATTGCGCTTTCTGCAAGAGCGTCATCTGCGCCCATGGCCGCAAGGACAAGTGATCTTTTCACCTTGCCGCTCGAGCAGGCAGAGCCGGATGAGACCGCAATGCCCGCGAGGTCCATTGCCATGACCTGCGTTTCAGCCCGGAAACCGCCATAGGCAAAGTTCGATGTGTTCGGAAGTCGCGGTGCGTCCTCGCCGAACACGGTCACGCCGCCCTCAGCTTTCAGGCGCGCTTCCATTCGGTCGCGGTGCTGCGCAAGCTTCGTGAAATTGGCAATGTCCGCGACGCTCGCTTCCGCTGCAGCGCCAAAGCCTGCGATGCCGGCAAGGTTCTCAGTTCCTGAGCGCAGGGATCGCTCCTGGCCGCCGCCATACAAGCCAGCCTTCAGCGGCGCGCCGCTTCTCAGCCAGAGAGCGCCTGCCCCCTGTGGCCCGCCTGCCTTGTGCGCGGACAGGGCGAGATAATCGACACCCAGCAGCGAGACGTTCACCGGCATCTTGCCGAGCCCTTGAACGCCGTCACAGATCGTCAAGCCGCCAGCTTCACGCACCAGTGCGGCAGCTTGGGCAACGGGCTGGACCACGCCGGTCTCATTGTTCGCGAGCATCAGGACGAGCACGGGCGTCCCGTGTTGGTCCGTGTCCCAGTTTGCGAGCCGAGAGGACAGGTCCTCAAGATCTGCTTCTCCGGTGCGGGTAACATAGACGGACTGGACAGCCGCGCCTGAATAGCCTGCATTCTTAGCAGCCGCTTCATGCTCGATAGCTGAGACGAGCAGCGTGCACTTGCCCTCAAGCTGTCGCACGACACCATTGATGGCGAGCGCGATGGCCTCCGTGCCGCCTGATGTGAAAATCAGGTCCTGCGGGATGGCGGATATGGCTGAAGCGACCTGCCGCCGGGCTGTCTCGAGTATTTTACGTGCCTTGCGACCGGGGCCGTGAACGCTGGACGGATTTGCCCCGACTTCGAGCGCGGCGATCATCGCGTCTCGCGCTTCGGGACGGAGCGGTGCCGTTGCGTTGTAATCTGCGTAGACCATGGTGCTGCACATAGGATAACACGGCGCGTCCTTACACAAAAACTTGCATTCTGCGGTTGCTTTCGCCTAAAGCGCCCTCTTCACTTCCCAGCTAAACGCGACAGAAAGAAAGAGGCGCCCAGCATGGCAGAACTCATTATTCCTGGTCCGGCAGGCCGTATCGAGGCCCGCTACACCGAACCGGCACAGGAAGGCGCGCCGATCGCTCTCGTTCTACACCCGCACCCGCGTGCTGGTGGCACCATGCAGGATCCGATCACAATCCGTCTCTACCAGATGTTCGAGAAGCGTGGCTTTGGCGTTCTGCGCTTTAACACTCGCGGCGTTGGCCGCTCGCAGGGTGTTTATGACCAGGGCGTCGGTGAGCTCGAAGATGCCGCCTATGTCCTTGATTATATGGAGAACCTGACCGAGAATCCGCGCTTTGTCTGGTGCGCAGGCTACTCTTTCGGTGCTTGGATCACGCTGCAGCTGCTGATGCGCCGTCCTGAAATCGACGGCTTCCTCGCCATCGCGCCGCCATGCAATCATTACGACCTTTCCTTCCTCGCGCCCTGCCCGGCTTCGGGGCTCATTATCTCAGGTGAGAATGACAAGATCTCCGGACCAAAAGACGTTGAGCGTTCACTGACGAAGGTTCGCGTTCAGAAAGGTGAAGTCATCGAGCGCGACACGATCGCCGGTGCCAATCACTTCTTTGTCGACAAGCATGAAGAGCTGATCGCGAAATGCGAAGCCTATGTCGACCGCCGGCTGGTCGAAGACGAGCAGAAGATGCGTCTTGAGGCGGATACGTCCAAGAAGCGCGGGGCTGCCGCGATTGCCAACCAGTCCGACGACGTCGAAGACGACGAGGACGAAGGCGACGACGACTAATCGATAAGGCGCCCGCCCGTCATCGGTGCGGGCGCACTTGTCGTTCCGGGCCAGCTGATTGCCAGGCCCCGCAGTGTGCGCACTGCCAGAAATGCAAAAGCCTGCGCCTCGATGGAGTCGCCGAGCCAGCCGACATCTTCGGCGCTTTTCACACCGCATGGCACCCGTTGCCTCAGCTCTCGCATCAGCTGAGGGTTACGCCGCCCTCCACCACATACGATGATGTGTTCGGGGCGTTCTGCAAAATTGCGGACCGCGTGCGCGACTGTTTCTGCGGAGAATGCCGTCAGCGTTGCTGCACCGTCTTCAAGGCTCATCCCGCGCGCAAGCGTTGCATCGAAGTCGAAGCGGTCAAGGCTTTTCGGTCCGGGGAGGTCGAACCATGGTTTGTCCATCCAGAGGTCGATAGACATGGTATCGACGCGGCCCGCGGCGGCCGTCTTGCCATCCTCATCATGGGTGCCCGCGCCGTGCTGCTCCATCCACTCATCGATAGGACCATTGGCAGGCCCGGTGTCGAAAGCGACGAGGTTTCCGTCAGCGGACCGGTAGGTGACGTTCGCGACGCCCCCAAGGTTCAGGACCGCGTTTGACCTCGTATCGCCAAGGTTCTGCAGCAAAGCAGCGTGAAAGGCTGGTGCGAGTGGCGCGCCCTGCCCGCCTGCCTCAACGTCCGCGCTGCGAAAATCGAAAGCCAGCGGCACGCCGAGCTCAGAGCGCAGGCTGTCTGCATCGAGTATCTGGAGCGTGTTCCCGCGCGCGCCAGTGACAGGTGGCTTGTGCAGCACCGTTTGCCCGTGCACGCCCGCGATGGCTGGGACTGGTCCATTCCAGCCGTTGATCAGCTGCTGCCACGCATCGGAGTGAGTTTTCGTCAGGACGGCCTTAGCTTCGCGGAAGGCGGCTTCTGGCTGCGGACCGGTCCAGGCCCATTTGCGGGCGGCATCAACGGCCGCCTTCAGGACAGCGCGCTCCTCAGGCGTGTATTTGCGTTCAGCAACCGGGCCAAAGTCCAGAACACGTTCGCCATCTGTCAGGATCAGAGCCGCGTCGACCGCATCAATCGAGGTGCCGGACATGAAGCCTGCGGCCCACACTGGTTCAAAATGATCTGAAGGCTGTTCCAATTAATACGTGACCCGTGCTAGCAGCGCCCTTCGATAATGGAGAAACCGGCATGAGCCAATACAGGTCAGACTTCCTGAGCACGCTTGAAGCCCGCGGCTTTATCAAGCAGGTCACTCATCCAGCGGAGCTGGATGCGTATTGCGCCAATGGTGTGCCGGTCGCCTATATCGGTTTCGACGCGACAGCAGACAGCCTGCATGTCGGCTCACTTCTGCAGATCATGATGCTGCGCCATCTCCAGAAGGCTGGCGGCAAGCCGATCGTCCTGATGGGCGGCGGAACGACAAAGGTTGGCGATCCGACTGACAAGGAAAAGTCCCGCCCGCTGCTGACTAATGAGCAGATCGAAGAGAACATCGCAGGCATCAAGAAGGCATTCGAGCCCTTCCTGACCTTTGGTGACGGCCCGACTGATGCTGTCATGGTCAATAATGACGATTGGCTGAGCAAGCTTGGCTATATCGACCTGCTGCGCGAAGTGGGCGTCCATTTCACCATCAATACGATGACGAAGCAGGACACAGTGGCCCGCAGGCTGGCCAATGAGCAGCCCTACACCTTCCTCGAGTTCAACTATCTCATCATGCAGTCCTACGACTTCCTGGAGCTGTTCCGGCAGCATGGCTGCCGTCTTCAGATCGGCGGCTCGGATCAGTGGGGCAATATCGTTGGCGGCGTGGACCTCGTTCACAAGGCCGATGGCGGCGACGCCTATGGTCTGACGGCGCACCTCATCACGACGGCATCCGGCGGGAAGATGGGCAAGACGGCTGACGGGGCCGTATGGCTCAATGCGGATCGCAAATCGCCTTACGAATACTGGCAGTTCTGGCGCAATACGGAAGACGCCGATGTCGGCCGCTTCCTGCGTCTCTTCACCGATCTGTCGCTCGAGGAGATTGCGAAGCTGGAAAGCCTCGAAGGGGCCGAGATCAACCAGGCCAAGATCGCGCTCGCGAATGCGACGACGACGCTTCTGCACGGCGCGGACGCTGCGCAGGACGCTGAACGGGCAGCATCTGCGGTGTTCGGCGCTGGCAGCCGGGACGACGCCCTGCCGACCACCGACATTGCGCGCAGTGAGCTGGAAGGCGGCATTTTGATCGCAGCGGCTTTCGCATTGGCGGGTCTGTCGAAATCAAACGGCGAAGCGCGCCGTCTCATCAAACAGGGCGCTGTCCGTGTGAATGATGAGTTGGTCAGCGATGAGAATGCAACGCTCACGCTTGCAGATCTCGGCGATGGGGACGCGGTGAAGCTGTCTGCTGGCAAGAAGCGTCACGCGCTCCTGAAGGCGGTTTGATTTTTCAGGAAGTGGTCTGAGCAGAGAGCTCGACGTCAGGAAACTGTGACCGGAAACGGCCTTCGTGTTTCTCGCTCAGCCCCACAAGAAGATCGGTGCGGCCATCCGGCTGCACCGTCTCTTCACTGACGGCGCCATACTCGAACAGCCAGGCCCGCGCGGCGCCCTGACTTGGGCTTAGTTGCACGGCAAATGGCTTGAGTTCATCCTGGATGGAATGCTGAACGAGCGCCAGCAGATCATCGATGCCCTCACCTGTTAGCGCCGATGTAATGACGGCCGGGGTTTCCTGCAGGCCTGCCCGCGCCGACATGCGCAGCGTTTCCTGAATGTCTTCAGGCAGCAGGTCGATCTTGTTCCATGCCTCGATGATTGGTGGTAGCGGCCGTCCGCTTTCTTCTTCCAACCGGCGAAGAACCGAAAGGACATCCTGCTTGCGGGCCTCGTCTGAGTCTTCAGACCGGTCGCGGACATGAATGAGCAGGTCGGCTTCCAAGGTCTCTTCGAGCGTCGCGCGGAAACTGTCGATCAGGTGTGTGGGAAGGTCTGTGATGAAGCCCACCGTATCGACGAGCGCTGCATCGCCAAGGCCCGGCAGCTCGAGGCGCCGAATGGTGGGGTCCAGCGTCGCGAACGGCATATCCCGCGCGAACACATTGGCACCGGTCATCCGGTTGAACAGGGTCGACTTGCCAGCATTTGTGTAGCCAACAAGCGCAATCACAGGAAAGCCGGCGTCGCGCCTGCCAGAACGTTGCAAGCCGCGCGTGCGGCGTACTTCCTCGAGATCTGACTTCAAGGATGCAAGCTGGCGGTCCAGCATGCGGCGGTCAGCTTCCAGCTGGGTTTCGCCGGGACCGCTCAGAAAGCCCTGACCGCCCCGCTGGCGTTCAAGGTGCGTCCAGGTGCGAACGAGGCGTGAGCGCTCATAGGAAAGGCGCGCCAGCTCGACCTGCAGCTTGCCTTCCTTCGTGCGCGCACGAAGGCCGAAGATTTCGAGAATGAGGCCGGTTCGGTCGATGACCTTGCAGCTTAGTGCGCGCTCAAGATTGCGCTGCTGGACCGGCGTCAGTGCAGCGTCGATGACGCAGAGTGTGCAGGCGGACGCTGCAATATCCTCGCGCAAACGCTCCAGGATACCGCCAGAGAGAAGGTGGGATGCGCTCGGCTTGCGCACATTCTCCGGACGTAGGAAGGCGAGGTTACAACCAAGGGCTTCGACAAGGCCGGAGGTTTCCGACAGCCGTTCGCGGTCGGGCCTGTCAGCAGGCATGGTCCAGGGAATGATGACGCCGGCCCGGTCCGGTACCGGTGTTCTATCGATTAGCTCGCTGCTCAATCCTTGTCCGCGCTGGTTTCCTCATCGAACAGCTGCACTGGCGCACCGGGCGCAATGGTCGAGATGGCATGCTTGTAGACGAGTTGAGGCGGACGTCCGTCCCCGCGCAGGAGGACACAGAAATTATCGAACCAGGTCACCACGCCTTGCAGCTTTACGCCGTTCACAAGGAAGATTGTGAGAGGCGTGCGTGATTTCCTGACAGCATTGAGGAACGTGTCCTGCAGGTTTTGTTTTTTATCCGACGACATGGTCTTTATCCGTATGCTGGCGCTGTTCGCTATGCGTTTTCGCAGGCGCTATCTGGATTGCCCCCGCAATGCAAGTCCCAGCTGCCTACCGACGCCAAAATGAGACGGTGAGGAGCGGAATCAATGCGAGAACCTCCAGTCTGCCCAGTATCATACCGAATATGGCCAGCACTTGGTAGAACGTTGCGTCTTTGAGCTGTGCCTGCGGAATAAGCTGTCCTGAGTTGGTCAGACTACCGAATGTCGTCGACAGAGCATCTTCGAATCCAAGTCCCACGAATGAGAACAGCAACAACCCCATCACCACGGCAATGATGTAAGCGACCAGATAGACCCAGATGCCCATCAGCGTGCGATCGGACTGTATGCGCCCTCTGAACTGGAAGTGGACCAGCGACTCCCGGTAGCCCATCCGCAAGAATTCCTGTCCCACACGCCTGAACAGCACATAGAGACGCGCGAGCTTCATGCCGCCTGCCGCAGACAGAGCTGCGCCGCCAATCATGCATGGGGCGAGCTGCACGAGTAGTGGCAGGTCCCGCGTCGTTTCACGCGCGACGAGGGCGATCCCGCTGGTCGAAAGACTGGATAGCGACCAGCCAATCGCATTGAGGCCGGTAAGGCCGCAAGCCAGCCCGATTGCAATGAAGACCAGCATCGCGAGGCTGAAAGCCAGCGTCTCTGCATCGAAGACCGCGGCGCGCCAGTCGCGATTGGCGATCTGTATCAGAAAGAACAGGCCAAGCGTGCCAAAGATCAGCCCTAGCGAAAGCGCAAATGAACGCGTGCCGTTCACAATGTCGGAGGACGCGCTGCGTGGATCTGCAAGGCCCGTGGTCAGCGCACTGACAGCATCCAGAAATGCCGTGCCGACCCCAATGCCACCTACAACCTCCAGCGCAAACACGATCAGCAGGCAAATACCGAAATAGACCCCAGTCACCCGCATCACGCGCGGCATGGAGTCGAAGAAGCTCTCATCCGAATGGCTGAACAGAAGCGTTCGGTGGATGCCCGGCCCATCAAGGCTTAGGGCCGCCAGAACAGTCGCCGCAAAAGTTATCGTCGCGAGCGCTCCGGCCAGATGAAGGAGTGCGCGCCAGAACAGGATCGAATTTGGCAGCACCACCACGTTCGGATCGAAGACCGAGTGGCCGGTGGTGGTGAGGCTGGAAATGGCCTCGTGCAGCGCTGCAATCGCGCTGTCGTTTGGAAGCCCCATCAGAAAAGGCGGCGCACAGGCAATACCGGCGAAGACCCAGAAAAACACCATGAAGGCCAGACCATCCGATGGCTGGGCCCTACGTTTCGGCCGGTCGATCATGACGATTATCGCGGCGCAGACAGTCACAAGCAGCGTTCCTGTCGTCAGGAAAACGCGAAACTGAGCCCCCTCTCCCGCAAGGAGAGCGAACAGCGCCGATAGTGCCATCGCCATCACAAGGCCGAAGCCACTGAATGCAAGCATTCTGATGATGGCGGGATAGTTCATGCTGGCCGTACTCTCTGAGGGCTCGGCGTCGGTTCTAGAAGAAGTCGGCGCTGACGCGGAAGAACTGTTCGACCTTGCTGGTCATAGCGCCCTCATAGAAGAGCAGCGCATGATCGTTAGCGCGGACTGTCACATCGCTGGAGGCGAAGATGACCTCGCCATCCCGCAGGACGGCGGCAGCCGTGATGCCCTTGGGAAGATCGTCATAGCCGAGTGACTTGCCGATGAGCGGCGATGTATCCAGCGTGACGCCTTCTGCGATCTCGGCAGCGCCATCTTCCAGCGACTGAAGTGCAAGGATACGCCCCCGGCGCATCTTCATCAGAACGCGCGATACGGTGAGCGCCCTAGGGTCCAGAACCGCATCCAGCTTCATTTCGCGCGCAAGGCCCGCAAGCTCAGGTGCGTTGACCAGAGAAAGTGCGCGCTTGGCTCCCATCTGCTTGGCCAGTTTGGAGATCAGAATGTTCGTCTTGTCGTCGTGCGTTGTCGCGATGACGAGGTCTGCTGTTGGCGCATCGGACTCTTCGAGAATGTAGCGCGTGAGGCCGTCGCCATGGATCACGATTGTGCGCGATAGCTCGGCGGCCGCCCGTTCAGCGCGGCCAATATCCGACTCGATGACGCGCACGCGCACGCCGGTCTGCTTCTCCAGACCTTTGGCTACATAGAGGCCGACATTGCCGCCGCCGACGATGACCACGCGGCGCATTTCCGGCTCTGGCCGGTTGAAGATGCTGTTCAGCCTGTGACTGTGCGACTTCAGGACCGCCACATAGGCCGTGTCACCGGTCTTCAGCTGGTCATTGCCGCGCGGCGCGAACACGTGCCCCGCCCTGTTGATGCCCACAATGCGGGCGCTGAGGCTTGGGAACAGACCCTGGATCTGGTCAAGCGCGGTATCGAGCACGGGGCTGTCGTCCAGCACCTCGATGGCGACGAGCTGAACGTCGCCGCGCCCAAAGTTCACGCTCATGATTGCGCCGGGTGTGCTGAAGCGCTGCAGGATTGCGTCGCCAACTTCAATCTCTGGCGAGATGACGAGGTCGATCCCAAGACCCTCTCGCGAGAAAAGCTGGCGATAGCCAACCTGCAGATATTGCTGGGCCCGGATGCGCGCGATCTTGTTGGGAATGTTGAACAGCGTATCGGCCACCTGACAGATGACCATGTTGATCTCATCTGAATAGGTCACGGCAATGATCATGTCGCAGTCATTGCCGCCAGCAGCTTCGAGCACTTCGGGATGACCGGCATGTCCGACGACACCGCGCACATCGAGCTCGGTCTGAACAACGTCGATCAATTTGGTGTCCTGATCGATCATCACGATGTCATGGTTCTCGATAGCCAGACGCCGCGCAATACCCTGACCGACCCGCCCTGCTCCGCAAATAATGACCCGCATGACTAGACGTCCGACCGTGATGCTGACGCATTCACACCAAGTGCTTTGAGTTTCCGGTGTAGCGCGGAACGCTCCATGCCGATGAACTCCGCTGTGCGAGAAATATTGCCGTCGAAACGGGTAATCTGAAGTGACAGGTATTCCCGCTCGAACTGCTCGCGTGCATCCCGCAACGAGAGACCAACGAGGTCAGCCGAAGCGGTTGGGCTCGCCCCTTTTGATAGCCCGCTGCGTTCCTGAGGTAGCTCATCGACCGACACAGGACGTTTCGCATCATGCGGCGACAGAATGAGAATACGCTCTACAAGGTTCTTCAGCTGGCGCACATTACCCGGCCAGTCCATGGACTGGAGAACGGCAATCGCCTCCGATGAAAACGTCCGCGCATTCAGACCAGAACTGTCGGCAATACGACCGGTGAAATGGTCGATCAGCGCTGGAATGTCGTCACGCCGTTCAGCAAGCGAAGGCACCCGGATCGGGACGACGCTTAGCCTGTAGAACAGGTCCTCACGAAAACGCTGCGCGGCGATCTCTTCCTTCAGATCCTTGGTGGAGGCTGACATGACCCGAACATCGACGTGAACATCGGACTTGCCGCCAACCCTTTGAAAACGTTGCTCTGTCAGCACGCGAAGGATCTTGTTCTGGGTGCCGAGCGGCATATCGGCGACTTCATCCAGCAACAGCGTGCCAGTATGCGCTTTCTCGAAGAAGCCGATGCGGCGCGGGCGTCCATCATGGTCCTCTTCGCCGAACAGTTCCTGCTCCATCAAGTCTGGCGCGATATTGGCGGCATTCACGACAACGAACGGACCGTTCTGTCTATTGGATTGAGCATGGATGAGGCGCGCGGCGAGCTCTTTGCCTGCTCCGGCTGGTCCGGTGACCAGCACACGAGAATTGGTCGGGCCAACCTTGTCGATCGAGGCACGCAGCGTTGCGGCAGCCTGGCTCGACCCGATCCAGTCATCGCTGCTGACCACCATATTCCGCAGAGAGGCGTTCTCGCGTTTCAAGGAAGTCGACTCGATGGCACGGGCCACCAGATGCAGCAGCCGGTCTGACTTGAATGGCTTCTCAATGAAGTCATAAGCGCCGCGCCGGATAGCTGCGACGGCGGTTTCGATATTGCCATGACCACTGATCACGATGACCGGGATGAGCGGGTCGATGGACTTGATGAATTTCAGGACGGATAAGCCATCCATGTCGCTGCCCTGAAGCCAGACATCGAGGATAATCAGGCCGGGAGCACGCATGCGCACTTCTTCAAGCGCTTTCGCAGCTGTTGCAGCGCTGCGCACCGCATAGCCTTCATCTTCGAGGACGCCGGAGATCAGGTCCCGGATATCGGGTTCGTCGTCGACAACAAGAATGTCCGTGGTCATGAGAGAGCCTCCGTGGTCTCTGGTTCGGCGAATTCGTCGAGATTGGCCTGCTTTGGCAGTGTGATCCGTACCTTGGCGCCGCGATGCGATTCCTCGCGCTCCTGCAGCTGGATCGCGCCGCCATGATCGACAATGATCCGGTTCACGATAGCAAGACCAAGGCCAGTGCCTTTCTCTCGGGTGGTAACATAGGGCTCGAGTAGCCGCTCGCGGGCTTCTTCAGGAAAGCCCGGGCCATTGTCTTCGATGATGATTGTGATCGATTCTTCGGTGTCTTCGGTCGTGATTTCAATCGCGCCCTGCGTTTCATCGACGGCCGGCAGGCGTTCAATCGCTTCGGCAGCATTCTTGATGATATTTCCGATGGCCTGCCCGAGTAGTCTTTCATCTGCAGAAATGATGAGCGGCTTGCGGACGTGGTTGATCTCCACCGCGATGTCGGGGCTGACCACCTGTTGGGAAAAGCCGGTTTCATCGATCAGCTGGGCGAGATCGAAACTCTCCAGCGTCGGTTTTGGCATTCTTGCAAAGCCAGAAAACTCCTCGACCATTCGGCCAATGTCGCTGACCTGACGAAGGATCGTGTCAGTACACTTGTCGAACACCGTGTCGTCTTCGGGAATGTATTGGCTGTAGCGACGACGGATGCGCTCGGCCGAAAGCTGGATCGGCGTAAGCGGGTTCCTGATCTCATGCGCGATACGTCGGGCGACGTCTCGCCAGGCAAGCTGGCGTTGCGCTGTCACGAGGCGGGTCGCGTCATCGAAGGTCAGGACGAGGCCGCCCGTCGAATCGCGTGCAGCCTTCAGCCTGAAATGACGCGCACCCCCAGCCGTCCGCATATCAAGTGACGCATCGATCGGCAGGCGCGTCGCCATTGCTTCTTCGACATGCGGCATGAAGGCTGGCGCGATGTCCGCAAGATTGCTGCCTTCGACAGGTGGTTCTGTCTCAAGCAGCTTTTGCGCCGATGGGTTGGCGAGCGTGACGATGAAGTTCTCGTCAATGCGGATGACGCCGGCGCTGACTTCTTCCAGTAGCGTTTCGAGGAAGAGGCGCCGGTCCTCGGCCTCTTCGCGTGCGTAGATCAGGGCTGAGCGCTGGGCACCAAGCTGCTCCGTCATCACATTGAATGAACGGGTGAGCGCGCGCACCTCGTCTTCGCCCTGCGGAAGTGGTACGCGAATGTCGAGGTCGCCGTCACGGACCGACTGGGCTGCATTTGCGAGACGGCCGATCGGGCCGGTAATCCGGCTTGCGGCTTCAAGCGCCAGGCGGATCGCCATCAGCAGAACCAGCGCCACGATCTGACCATACGCCACGAAGAAGAGCGCTTGTGAGCGCGAGCTTAGCTCGCCGGCGATGCGATACTCTTCAAGGGCCTGCTCGGCCCGGCGCAAGCGCGCAAAGGCGTCGCGGTCGAGAGGTTTGGCGAGATAGAGATAGGCGTTCTCCATGCCGCCAAGCTTGATCAACGAAGTCGTGAAGCCCTCTGCCTCGAACAGCGAAAGGTAGACCTCACCCGCATCCGCCTCGTCGAACATTTCAGGGGTCGGACGCCGGTACAGGCTGTCATTGGCCGCGTTCTCGCCGATTGCCAGCGGCCTGCCCTGCCTGTCGATGACGTAACCGACCCTCATATTCCGGATCAGCGCCTGCATGCCGAGATAGGACGAGAAGGCTTCAGGCTCTTCCGTCAGGCCTTCGAGCGCGTTGTTGATATCGGACGCAGCGAGCCGCGTGTCCTCCTCGAGGGCGTCACTATACTCGTCCACATTCTCGCGGGCGACCGTGGCCGTCTGCTCCACCAGCGTGAACACCCGTTCGCCGAACCAAGTGTCGAAGCCACGCGAAATTGCCGCCCAAAGGAAGACCGAAACAACAAGTGCCGGGATGACGGCCGACAGGCTGAATAGAAGCAGGAAGCGGCGCGCCAGCCGATTGCCTTCTGTGCCCTTTTCCAGCGTGCGCGAGGCGCGATACCGCTGCACAACGATGACGCCAAGCGTGATGATGATGAGCGTATTGGCGATGATCATCGCCTGAACATCGCGGCTGACCGGCTCGATTGGGTCCATGCCGGATATGGCGACAAAGGTAACCGCAGCGGCGAGGAAGGCAGCCACGAGGAAAAGCCACTGGAACAATGCCCAGCCTGATCGCGGCTTTCCTGGTGCGGTGGTGTCGACCAAACTATACCTCGCTCGTGCGGTTGTGTTCAAACCGCAACACTGAGGCCATAAAGCAACACTTATGCCATGGTCAATTAGTCGTCTGCGAGACCAAGCTGGTTGATCCGCGAACGTAGCGTGTTCCGGTTCACGCCAAGTAGCGCCGCTGTTCTGAGCTTGTTTCCGGAAGTCACTGACAGGGCGAGCTTTATCAGAGGCCGTTCGACCTGCTCCATGATGGTGCGGTGGATGTCGCTATCGTCCGGGTCTGCCTGCAGCAGGTCAGCCATCACATATTTGTGGAGAAGCGTCTCAACCTCTTTCTCGAAATTGCCTGACGATGAGATATCCTTGAGCGCCTCGGACCGCAGCTCCCGTTCCACATCGCGCTGAGAAATCACGGAATCGGGGCTGAGCGCTGCAAGGCGCATGATGAGGTTCTCAAGCTCACGCACATTGCCCGGCCAGTCGTAGGCCATGATGAGATCCATCGCGGCCGGCTCAACTTGCTTGCTCGGCAGGCCCTTGCGCTGGGCGCGGATCAGGAACGCCCTGACAAGTTCGGGAATGTCTTCCTTGCGCTGCCTGAGCGGCGGCATGAAGACCCGGACGACGTTGATCCGGTAGAACAGGTCTTCGCGAAAACGGCCCTCTTCCACCAGTGTGCTGAGCGGTTTCCGCGTCGATGCGATAATACGCGCGCCGCCCACTTCCCGCATGAGCTTTACAAGCTGGGTCTGTGCTTCGGCCGGAAGATCGCCGATCTCATCGAGATAGAGTGTGGCACCGGGATCGAACGCAATGCCCGGATTGTCTGGCGTGCCGAAAAGGTCCTGGCTGATGCGGTCTGTCGGCATGGCTGCAAGATCGAGCGCTTTGAACGGTCCCTTCTTGTCACTTTGCAGCTCATGGATTGCCTGCGCGGCAAGCTCCTTACCCGTACCGGACTCGCCCTCAATCAGAACGGTGAGGTCCGTGTTCATCACACGCGAGATGATGCGGTAGACCTCCTGCATCGGCTCCGAGCGCCCAATGAGCGGCAGGCTTTGTTCGCCATTTGCCTTCAGGGCTTCGGTTGCCGCAGCATCCTTGCGTAGTGGGCCCTTCAGGGCGCGGCCAACGAGTCCGGTCAGCTGGTCGATGTCGAACGGCTTTGGCAGGTAGTCATAGACACCGTGGCGCGCGGCCGAGGCGGCCGTCAGAATGGTATTTTGGCCGCTCATCACGATGACGGGCAGGTCCGGCCGGGCAAGCCGGATGGATGGCAGCACTTCGAAGATAGCCGTATCTCCGAGGTACACGTCGGTCACGACGACGTCGCCCTCACCATTGCGCACCCAACGCTCCAGCGCATCTACCGAACTGGTAGCGCGAACCTGATAGCCAGCGGTCACGAGCGTCTGGTTGACGACAAGCCTGATGCTTGCATCGTCTTCGGCAAGCAGGACGGTTTTCTGTGTCATTGGACGATATCCCGTTTCATAGGCAGGAAGACTGAGAACTTGGTCTGGCCGGGTTTGCTCTCGACCTTGATACGGCCTTCATGAGCCGCAACGACTTCGGAAACGACGCTGAGGCCAAGGCCGCGCCCACCCGCCTTGGTCGAGCTGAACATGTCAAACATCTGATCGCGGGTTTCAGAGCTGATGCCTCTGCCATTGTCCTCAACAGTGATACGGATGGCACGCTGAAGGCGCCGCGCATTACGCTTGCTGGAGAATGCAAAGCCAGTCTCGAAGGCGGTCTGGAGCGTCACCTGTCCTTGCCCGCCAGTCTCGCTCGCCGCTTCGGCTGCATTGCGCACGATGTTCTGGAAAGCTTCGTGCAAATGATCCTCGTCGCCGAGTATTTCCGGCAGCGACGGGTCATAGGCGCGCTTCAGAGCGATCTTGCCGCCATGCGCAGCCTCTTCAGCAATCAGGATCTTGTCCAGCAGCTGATGGATATTGAACCGGTCGCGGCGCGGCGCCGAGAAAAGCTCAAAGGCGGACAGGCGGCTCACAAGGCGTTCGATACGGCTCGCTTCGCTCTTGATGATCTCGAGCAGCGGCACTTCGTCTTCACTTGCGTTTCGCAGCAAGAGCTGCGCGGCGCCGGAGATGCCTGCGAGAGGGTTCTTCACTTCATGGCCGAGAATACGACCAAAGCCGGAAATGCCGGCAGCGCTGTCTGAAGGATCACGCACAAGCGACTCGGCAATTGCCAGAATGATGGACCCATCCGGGCCGGGGCGAAGCCGGATATCGTATAGTTTTCCGCGCACGGCAGATGGCCCGGCGATAGGCAAGCCATGCGAAGAGATATCGCCCTCTTCGCTCGCGACCCGATCGAGAAGCTCGAACAGCGGCGAGTCGTGATAGACGAACTCACTTAGATTGTGCGCCTGCAGGCTGGCCAGCGAGTGTCCAAGGATCATCTGCGCTTCTGTATTCGCCGACATGATATTGCGGCGATTGTCGATCTGCAGAACGGCGACCGGCATCAGGTCCGCCAGGTTTGTCTTGTCCGTCATGCCGCGACCTGCGCTCTGTCTTCAAAGAGTTGATTGAGAAACACAAAGAGCGGCTTGGCATCTTCAAAACCGCAGGCGCGCGCACGCAGCTCCTTGCGTTCCGCAACGCTCCAGTCGGCGTCGAGATGATCGACCGCAGCGGAGATGTGCTTGCGCACGATACGCAGGCCGAGCGCCTTTCCATAAAGAGCCATGCTGTCTTCTACCTGTTCGATGAGACTCTCGAGCTTTTCAGCCGCACTTGGCGCGCGCCAGTCCCGCCGTCCCGCAAGATGGGCGGAAACCTGTCCGAGCAACCATGGCCGACCCATCGCTGCACGGCCGATCATCACGCCATGAGCGCCCGATGCTGCGAGCGCGGCATCAGCCGTTACACAGTCTTCAATGTCGCCATTGACGACAACGGGAAGATCGATCGCTTCGACAGTTTCACGGACACGCGCCCAATCGGCCGACCCTTTGTAGAACTGGCAGCGTGTCCGCCCATGAACAGTGACCATGCATAGCCCGACCGATTGGGCGTACCCTGCGAGGTCTGGCGCGTTGAGCATCTGATCATCCCAGCCGAGACGCATCTTGAGCGAGACCGGCAAACCACCCGCACCTTGCAGCGCAGCATCGATGATCGATTTCGCCAGATCGGGTTCTTTCATCAGGGCAGAGCCAGACTGACCGCCGGTCACCTGCCGCGATGGGCAGCCCATATTGATATCGATCTGGTCCACGCCAGCTTCGGCCAGCAATTCAGCGCCGCGCTGCATGTCTTCAGGGCGCCGCGCGGCGAGCTGGACGATCCAGCGCCCGCGTCCCTCATGCCTGCATGTGCGGCGCACGACATCCGGGCGTGCCGCAGCCAGCGTTTCACCTGCGACCATCTCCGATACGACAGCTTCAGCGCCGAAACGTACCGCCTGTCTGCGAAATGCCGCGTCGGTCGAGCCCGACATCGGGGCAAGCCAAACGCGCTCTGCCAAAGATTGGTGCATCGTGTACATACATTTAGTTTGAACACTTTTTTGCTTTGCACAATAGTTGAGCATGAGGGGCGGTGCCGCAGCAATAATTCATGTGGCCATTCTGCATCAGCGCGGGTAAGCCCCTGCTCTTATGAGAGTTCATGCAATCATAGTTGCGGCTGGGTCTGGCAGCAGGACTGGTCGAAAACTGCCCAAACAGTTCGAGATGCTGGCGGGCAAGCCAGTCTATCGCTGGTCTCTGGACACTTTCCTGTCAGACAGTCGTGTAAACCGTATAGGTCTGGTGCTGCCGTCCGATCATATCGAAACCATTGCTGGCGAAACCTCAATCGACGAAGGGCTCATTCTCGTCGCAGGCGGCGACGACCGGACAGCATCCGTGCGCAATGCAGTCGAAGCGCTTTCGCCTGATCCCGATGATATCATTCTGGTTCACGATGCTGCGCGCCCTGGCCTCGAAACCCAGACAATCACTGATTTGCTCGAAGCCATGACGACGCATGACGCTGCAGCCCCCGCCCTGCCGGTGATAGACGCGCTGAAGCGACAGGCTGACGAAACGCTGCAGACGGTAGATCGCTCAAACCTCTACCGCGTGCAGACGCCCCAGGCTTTCAAAGCGGGTATTCTCGCATCTGCGCTGGCTGACAAATCGGGCAGTTTCGTCGATGACCTCGAAGCAGTCGAATCACTGGGTGCAAAGGCGGCGTTGGTCGACGGGAATGATCGGCTCTCCAAGATAACCTTTGCGGATGACTTTGAGAAAGTGGAGGCAGTGATGACGGGACAACAGGCTGAATTCAGGTTTGGCACCGGCTTTGACGTTCACGCCTTTGAGCCCGGCCCCGGGGTCACACTCTGCGGCATCTTCATTGAGCATGAAGCCCGCCTCAAGGGCCATTCGGATGCTGACGCAGGCTGGCACGCTTTGACGGATGCGATCCTCGGCGCTGTGGCCCTTGGGGATATTGGCGACCATTTTCCACCCTCCGATGATCGCTGGAAGGATGCCGATTCCGGCGTGTTTCTGAGCCATGCGATCAAGCTCGCACGTGAAGCGGGATGGCAACTCACCCATTGCGACATCACGCTCATCTGTGAGACGCCAAAGATCAAACCGCACCGTGAAGCCATGCGGAAGCGGACCGCAGAACTCGCCGGGCTTCAGCTTGACGCCGTGAGCATCAAGGCGACAACGACCGAGGGCCTTGGCTTCACCGGTCGCCGCGAAGGGATCGCCGCCCAGGCCGCTGCAACACTTCGCAAGATCATCTAGGAGGACCGCATGTTTCCAGACCGTCTTCGTAATCTCTGCCTACTGACTATGGATGAAGCGCGAGAGCGGCGCGTGAAGATCGCTTCGGCCGAATCCTGCACGGGCGGCCTCATTGCCGCGCTGTTCACGGAGTTTTCCGGTTCTTCGGATGTGTTTGAGCGGGGCTTCGTGACCTATTCGAACCGTTCAAAGGAAGAGGTGCTGGGCGTGCCGGGCGACCTGATTGCCGACTATGGCGCGGTCTCAGAGGCCGTCGCCCGTCTAATGGCAGAGGGCGCACTCAATTCTAGCCGCGCGAACCTTGCTATTGCGGTCACAGGCATTGCCGGTCCTGGCGGCGGCACGCCGATGAAGCCAGTCGGCACGGTTCACATCGCCTGCGCCCGAGAGAACAAGGCTGTGCTGCACGAGGCCTGCTATTTCGGTGATATCGGGCGCCACGAAGTTCGAATTGCGACGATCGAGGCTGCGCTGAACATGATCCGCCAGCAGATCCCGTAACCAGAAAGACTAGGTGCGACGTTCACCATACCGGCGGTCGGCTTCGTCAATGAACGACTTCATGATCTTGTTGACGGCAAGTGTCGTGTTCGCCTTTGCGAGAAGTGACAGGACAGGATTGCGGAACTCATAATCAATGAAGAAATCGACCACCGTTCCGAGTTCGCCGTCGGGCGACATCTTCCACCGGTTCTGAAGCTTCTTGAACGGGCCGCGTGCCAATGAGACCTCAACAGTGCGGTTCTCATCATCGGCGGCAATATCGGTCGCAAATCGCTCGGAAAAGCCCTTGAAGCCGACATCGACCTCGCCTCGATACTTGCGCACGCCATCTTCTTCGCGTTCTCCGCTCACCTTCATGGTGCGGATCCACTTGATGAATTCGGGATAGCGCTTGATGTCGGCGACCAGATCAAACACTTCATCGGCGCGATGCTCGATCACCAGCTGCTTTGAGAGGCGCGGCAAAGGCTGCTCCTACTGATTGGCGGCCAGTCTTGCCGCCTTCATTTTCGCAAAGTCCTCATCTGCATGATAGCTCGACCGGGTCAGCGGAGAAGCGGACACCATGAGGAAGCCCTTTGAACGCGCAATCTCTTCATAGGACCTGAATTCATCCGGGTGGACGAAGCGATCGACAGCCGCGTGTTTGCGCGTCGGTTGCAGGTATTGCCCGATGGTCAGGAAATCGATGCCTGCAGAGCGCATGTCATCCATGACCTGCATCACCTCTTCCTTGGTCTCGCCAAGGCCAACCATGAGGCCTGACTTGGTGAACTGGTTCGGGTCACGCATCTTCACGCGCTCAAGCAGGCGCAGAGAATGATAGTAACGAGCGCCCGGACGGATCGAGAAATAGAGGCGCGGAACAGTCTCAAGATTATGGTTGAAGACGTCTGCACGCGCATCGATGACAGCGTTCTCCCAGCCATCCTTGCGCAGGAAGTCAGGCGTCAGGATCTCGATCGTCGTGCCGGGGGATGCCTCGCGGATCGCGCCGATCACATTCACGAAGTGGCGCGCACCGCCATCCTCAAGGTCGTCGCGGTCAACAGACGTGATGACAACGTGCTGGAGGCCCATTTCCTGAACGGCTTCAGCGACACGGCGTGGCTCATCTTCGTCGACAGGAGACGGTTTGCCGGTGGAGACGTTGCAGAATGAGCAGGCCCGCGTGCAAACCTCGCCCAAGATCATCATTGTGGCGTGCTTCTTGTCCCAGCATTCGCCGATATTCGGACAGCCAGCTTCCTGACAAACCGTCACGAGACCTTTGGAGCGGACGATTTCTTGCGTATCGCGGAAGCCCTGGCTCGTCGGCGCCTTCACACGAATCCAGTCCGGCTTGCGCAGGACGGGCGTATCGGGCCTGTTGCGCTTCTCCGGATGCCGGAATTTCTGCTTGCTCTCGATGAGTGTAACCATGCGGCATAGATGGACCGCTACGTCCCCATCATCAAGCTGCAATATCGCAAGGCGGCATTGACTGGCTGCCCAGCGCGAGTTGCCTTTATCACTCTCTGTGACATTTTGTGACACTGAGTTTAGAAATCACGACGCCAAAGCCTGACATGACCACTGTTCCAGAACCGATCTCATTCAACCTGAAACGCACGAAGACCGACATCTTCTCTGCCTTCATGCGGGCCCGCAAAGAGTTTGGCGGCGCGACCGTCGCCATTGTGGACGGTGACGAACGCGAGCTGACCTATACGGAGATTGCGCGTGCGGCCTTTGCGCTGGGGTCTGCGATTCGCGCCAAGACGGCACGTAATGAAGTGCTTGGCATCATGCTCCCAACCGGCGCTGGCGCCGTGATCGCCTTCTTGGCCGTACTGGCTGCAGGCCGCATTCCGGCCATGCTGAACTTCACAGCAGGGTCGGCAAACCTCCGCGCCGCCATGCGCGCCGCCGAAGTCTCCAAGATCATCACGGCCAACAAGTTCATCGAACTCGGCAGCCTGGAGCCGCTGGTCGAAAGCCTGAGCGAGGACGCGCAATTCATCTACCTCGAAGATGTGCGCGAAAACCTGTCCCTGGCTGACAAGGTAAAAGGCGCAGTAGGCCCCCTATTCCCGTCGCTCGTCTTTCAGGGCCCGGATCACAAGAAGACCGGCGTGATTCTGTTTACGTCAGGCACCGAAGGAGAGCCGAAAGGCGTGGTGCTCAGCCACCAGAACATCGTCGCAAATGTCGAGCAGGTACGTGCCCATATCGGACTGTCGCCAGAGACCGATTCCGTCTTCAACCCACTACCGACCTTCCACTGTTTCGGACTGACGGTGGGCGCGCTTTTGCCTCTGATTGCGGGCGTCAAAGCTGTCTTTCACCCAACACCGCTGCAGCCGCGCGAAATCGCCAAGCGTATCCGCCAGAGCGGTTCGACCATTCTGCTGGCGACCGACACCTTCATCTCTCAATATGCCCGCGCAGGTGAAGAAGGTGACATGAGCAGCGTCCGGCTCGCTGTCTGCGGAGCTGAACGCGTGCGCGATGAAACGCGCCAGCTGGTCCGCCGCAAATTCCAGATCGAGATTCTTGAAGGCTATGGCGCAACCGAAGCCTCGCCAGTCGTCGCGGCAAACAGCGTTGAGATGAACAAGCCCGGAACCGTTGGCCGCCTGATGGCTGGTATGGAATACGAGCTTCTTCCTGTAGAAGGCATCGAAGATGGCGGCAGGCTGCGCATTCGTGGCCCGAATGTCATGCAGGGCTATATGCGTGCCGATAATCCAGGTGTCCTGGAGCCTCTCGAAGAAGGTTGGCACGACACAGGCGATATCGTTGCGATCGACAAGGATAATTGCATTCGCATTCAGGGCCGCGTGAAGCGCTTCGCCAAGATTGGCGGCGAGATGGTTTCGCTGGCGGTTGTCGAGAACTGCGCCAGCGCTATCTGGCCAGATGACATGCATGCGGCTGGCGCCATTCCAGATCCGCGTAAAGGCGAACAGATTGTGCTGCTGACCACCTCTGCCGAGGCGAACCGCAGCGAGATCCTCGCATGGGCGCAATCGCATGGCGTTTCGGAACTTTCTGTTCCGCGCAAGGTCTATCATGTCGATGACATTCCGGTGCTTGGGACCGGCAAGATTGATTACGGCGCGGTCAACCAGCTGGTTCGCAAACTCAGCGATGCCTGACCGTCAAAGTTAGATACGAGTTTCGCCACGCGAAAATCACATTCTTGCTGTTTTAAGCGCCCGACAAAAAAACAAAGGCAGGCAAGAAATCCATGTTGCGTAAACTTATCATCGCGTCGTCCATTATCGCCGGCACAGCTCTGAGTGCCGCTGCAGACACGGACAAGAATGTCCTCGGCTGGCTGGAGCATGTGCGGATTGCTGATCTCGATATCCAGCTTGATGCAAAGCTCGACACCGGCGCGAAGACATCGTCGATTCACGCCGAAATCCTTGATGCGCCAGCCCGCAAGGATTGGGACGACGAGGATGAAAGCCGCGACATCGTCTTCAAGGTAATCAATGAGGATGGCGACGAACGCACGATCGAAACGGAGATCGTTCGCTGGGCCGCGATCAAGACAAAGCGTGGTGGGCTCATTCACCGCCCGGTTGTTGAACTTGAATTCTGTCTCGGCGGCCTTCTGATTGAAGACGAAGTCACACTCGCCGATAGAGGCAATTTCAACTACGAAACGCTGATCGGGCGGAACATGCTTGAAAAGGCGGACATCGTCGTTGACGCAAGTGAAATCTATACGAAGCGGGCACGGTGTTCTAAGTAGTCGAGCCGCTGGGATTTAAGGCCGACTCGGAGCTGATTTTTGAAACGCACTCAATTGCTGATCATCGTGGGCGCGCTCATCGCGGCCGCGCTCGGCATCTTTTCGTACAAGGTCACGCGTCTCGGCTTTCCGGTCGTGCCGAATCTCGATTCCGACACATGGACCATCGAGGCAAAAATTTCTTTTCGCGGCCGCGGCGACCCGGTCACGCTTCGTCTCGCCCTGCCCAATTCCGAAGGCCAATTCACCGTTGTGGATGAGACGTTTGTCGCGTCTGGTTTCGGCGTTGAAACCGACTCGACGGAAGCCGGGCGCCAAGCCGTCTTTGAACGCCGCGCGCAGGATGGCAGCGCCGTCCTCTTCTATAGTGCGAAGCTGATCTCTGTTGACCAGCGCTACTCCAATGATGACCGCCCGACCCCAGAGGCGGTATCCGATTATCGGCGCTCAGAGCGACGTAGAGCCATTCAGGAGAACGCCACACCCCTCCTCGTCGCTCTCGATTCCATTCTGACCGAGGCGCTCGAGAAGTCTGCAGGCGAGCGGAGTTTTATCACCCAACTGGCACGCCTGAGCGCTGATGAGAGCGATGACCGCATATCAACCATCATAGAAGGTGGGCCGCCTGAGATCTCGAACGCCTCGGACCGGCTCGTTTTCCTGCTGAATGCTGCGGGCACGCCTGCCCGCCACGTTCAGGGGATCATCCTTGATACCGACACGCGCCAGGCGCCCCTCACAACATGGGTGGAATACTGGCTGGGCGACACCTGGGTCAGCGCAAACGGAACGACGGCTGAACCGCTCAACGACGCACGCACCCTTCCGATCGTCTACGACAGGCAACCCATCGTTTCGGGTGACGGTTTCAACCGCGTTGGCGTGTCCTGGTCCGTCGCCCGAAATTTCGAGAGCCAGCTCTCAAGGGCGATGGAACGTGGGTCTGAGTTTGCGCCCTGGGTGAATGCGACGTCCCTGCTCAGCCTGCCGATCGACCTTCAGCTTGTTTTCCGCGTGCTGCTGCTGATCCCGCTTGGGGCGCTAATCATCGTGATCCTCAAGCAGGTCATAGGCATGCCAGCCTTCGGCACATTCATGCCGGTTCTGATCGCGCTCGCTTTCCGCGAAACGCAGCTGCTCACGGGCATTATGCTGTTCACAGGTATCGTAGCCGTAGGTCTCTTGCTGCGCGCATACTTCAATCAGCTCCAGCTTCTGCTCGTGCCGCGCCTCGCTGCCGTGCTGATCATCGTCACCTTCGTGATGATGTTTATTGCACTCGCCGGCGAAGCAATGGGTATTCAGACGGGCCTTTCCATCTCGCTCTTCCCGCTTGTCATCATCACCATGACCATCGAGCGCATGTCGCTCACCTGGGAAGAAGACGGTGCCAAGGAAGCCTTGAAGAAAGCGCTGGGTTCGCTCGCAGGAGCCATTCCGGCCTATTATATCCTGACCAGCGAATACATTGAGCACTTCGCCATCGTCTTCCCGGAGCTTCTGCTGATCGTCCTGGCGATGGTCCTGCTGCTCGGCCGCTACACTGGCTACAAGGTGACGGAGTATTTCCGCTTCAAGGTGCTCGCGAACGAAGGCAACAAGACCTCATGATAGGTTTTGGTCCGATATCAAAACTGGCCAAATCGGGCGTCCTCGGCATCAACAGCCGCAACCTCGACTTCATCGCCGCCTATAATCCACGGCGCTTCTACCCGCTGGTCGATGACAAGGTCATCACAAAGAAACTCGCCATTGAGGCGGGAGTCACCGTGCCAGAGCTGTACGGCGTTATCCGGTATGGCGGTGAGATGCATCTGCTCGAGAAGATCGCGGAGAAGCACCGCTCCTTCGTCGTGAAGCCTGCCAATGGATCGGGCGGCGGCGGTATCATGGTGTTCAATGGCGTTGCCAAGACCGGTCTGCGCCGCATGAACGGCCAGATCATGGCCTGGCCGGATATACGCTATCATCTCAACAACATGCTGAGCGGCATGTTCTCGATGGGTGACGGCTCTGATCAGGTCATGATCGAAGAGCGACTGGTCCCACACTCAGCCTTCTCGAAGCTGGCTTTTGGCGGTGTGCCCGATGTCCGCGTGATCGTCTTTCGCGGCGTTCCAGTCATGGCCATGCTGCGTCTTCCAACTGCGGAGTCTGACGGCAAAGCGAACCTTCACCAGGGCGGTATCGGCGCTGGCATCGATCTGGTGACTGGTGTCACGACGCGGGGCGTACAGCACAACGACTCAGTCGACGTGCACCCTGACTTCGAAACGCCAGTCCGCGACTTCCAGGTGCCTTCATGGGACGAAATTCTGGAACTCGCGAGCCGCCTCGGCCACCATATTGGTCTTGGCTATGTCGGTGTGGACATCGTGATCTGTGAGCATAAAGGCCCGACGCTGCTCGAGCTGAATGCCCGGCCAGGTATTGCGATCCAGACCGCAAACCTGAAGGGGCTGCGCCCCCTACTTTTGCCGATCCATAAACTGCCGTCCGTACCTGAGGATGTGCATGAGCGGATCGAAATTGCGCACGCCAACTGGAACGGCGAGTCCCTGGAGCGATTTCTCGCCCCAGGGGAAGAGATGCACCGCCACTAGACGGTGCGTGCCGCCTTGTCCTTGGCGTTCTGAACCTCAATCGCTTCACGAGCGGCCTTCCACTCATTGTCACCCCATTGCGTCAGCTGTGCGAAGTTGCCGCCGGACGCATTATACATCGCCCCATCGATAGCGATGGTCTGGCCGTTCACATATTCGGCGCCCGGCCCCATCAGGAAGACGGCGAGGTTGACGAGCTCGTGCATCTCGCCGACGCGCCCCATCGGGTTCGCTGCGCCAGAATCGCGGCGCTCGGTACCTTCGGTTTGAGGAGATAGGCGATTTGACATGCCTTCCGTAGGAAATGGCCCTGGTGCGATCGCATTGAAGCGCAGGCCATAGCGGCCCCACTCCACGGCGAGGCTTTGCGTCATGGTGTTCACCGCTGCCTTCGACATGGCAGATGGCACCACAAAGGGCCCGCCATTCCAGACCCAAGTCGTCAGGATCGAGATGACGTTGCCGCGCGACTTCTCGGCAATCCAGCGCTTGCCGATATCGTGGGTCATATAGAAACTGCCGCGGAAGACGATGTTCGAAATCGCATCGAAGCCGCGAATGGAGAGGTCTTCGGTGCGCGAGATGAAATTACCAGCCGCGTTGTTCACGAGGCCGGTCAGCGCGCCATGCTTTGACCAGATCGCGTCGTTCATATCCGTGATGGCTTCGGCAACGCGGATGTCACAGGCGTGCGGCACGACCTTGCCGCCATGGCTGGACATTAGCTCTTCTGCGGTGTCCTCACAAACCTTCCCGCGCCGGCCGCAAATGTGCACTTCGGCACCGAGCTTGAGGAAGCCTTCGGCCATTTCCTTGCCGAGACCGGTGCCACCACCGGTGACCAGAACCCGCTCGCCTTCCATAAGGCCCGGCTTGAACATCAGCTTGTCTATATCCACGAACAATCTCCCTTTGTTGTTGGAGAGAGCTTAGTTCGCGCGCCTATTTTCGAAAGGGCAAACTGGCCAGACGCCATAAAAGAAACGCCGGAATTACGATTGCCGCACCGGCAAGGAACGGCTTCCAGAGCGTGCTGACCAGCCACAGGATTGCATCGAACACCCCCTGAATGACACCCCAGACCGCGCCCCTCAAATTGAGACTGTCACTTGTCGGGTCAAGATCGAGCGAAAGCAGGAACAAGCCAAGGAGGACGCTCGCCGCGACCAGTCCGGCAACCTGCAAAAGGCCGACCGAGAACAGGCGCCTCTGCAGCGAGCGTTGAGGCCGGGAAGCCTTGGGGCTCTTGCCCCCCGGCTCCCCGATCTTGGTGACGACCGGCGCTTCCACCGGACCTGTGTCTGCCATTGCCTCGATACTCTCCTGATTAAGGGGCTAGCTCGCCACTTTCTGGACCAGCGTGCGATGCGGATAAGGAATGGAGATACCCTGTGCATCGAACTCTTCCTTCACCTTCTTGGTGAGGTCGAATTTCAAGTTCCAGAGATCGGTCGCATTGCACCAGAGGCGGCACGTAATATCGACAGAGCTGTCGCCGAGATTGGTCACCTTCACAAACGGTTCGGGATCACGGAAGACGCGCTCATCGGCATCGACCAGCGTCTGGATGATGCCCAGCGCCTTGTCCATGTCATCGTCATAATCGATGCCGAAAACAATATCGCAGCGGCGCGTATCATAGCCGGAATAGTTCTTGATTACGCCATCGATGGCTTCGGTGTTCGGGATGATGATCTTCACGTTGTCGAGCGTCGCCAGAATGGTCTGGAACAGGTTGATCTCTTTGACCGTGCCGACCTGATCAGCGATCTCGACGAAATCACCGTTCTTGTAGGGCCGAAACAGCATGATCATGACGCCAGACGCGATATTGCCCAGCGCGCCTTGCAGCGACAGACCGATCGCCAGTGTCAGGGCACCGAGAACCGCGACGAAGCTCGTCGCTTGCACGCCGAACACCTGCAGCGACGCGATGATAACGGCGGCGGTCACAAACCAGCGGACGAGAGAGCCAAAGAACGACCCAAGCGTTTCGTCCACGCCGGCCCGCTTCGATGTCTGCTTGCGCACCATGGATGAGAGCCAACCGGCGATCCGCAGGCCGATGACCAGGACGACCAGTGCGCCAAAAACCTTCAGCGCACCACTCAGCAACACCGGCCAGTATTCGGCAGCAAGTGCGTTAAAATCGATATTCTCTAGCTGTTCCATGTAGACCTCTTTTTACCAGTGCATCAGCTAGGACAATATCCAGCAATTACAAACGCCAAAGCTGATCCTTGCGTGCTGCGGTGTGATCTCGCGCGAGCAATTTTCGATCAACCATATGGACCTGTTTCTCCCCTGCAGCGAATGCGATCCATCCATCCGCAAAGTGGCGCATGACGGCATCATCCAATATGTTCAGGCCGCCCGTATAGGCCCCCATGGATGGCATTATCAGACGGTGTCCGTCGCTGATGAAGCATTTGCGGCGAACCGCCCTGCCCCGGCCCGTCACGCGGGCGACCGGATGGAGGTGTCCGGAAATCTCACCGATTTCCCCAGTGGGTTCGTGGCGAAATACGCAATCGCCCATCCGGAATGTTTTCGCGCCGCGTCCGCCAAGATGTGCCGGGGGATCCGGGTCATGGTTTCCCTCAACCCAGACCCAGTCCGTCCGCGCGGTCAGAGCGCGAATACGTAGGCGTTCAACGGGCGAGAGCCGGGCTTCTGCGGCCGGGTCGTGGAAGCTGTCACCAAGGGAAACAACACAGTCTGGCGCAAACTCATCGACCAGCGTTTCGACCACTTTCAGCGTCATGCTGGTATCGTACGGTGGCAGGAGCTGGCCGCGCCGTGCGAAACTAGATCCCTTCTCAAAGTGCAGGTCTGAAACCACTAGCGTACGACGCGCAGCCCACCAGAGCGCCCCCTGCGCGAGAGGCGTCATCAGCTCACCCCGATGGTGCAACTGGAGTGCATAGGCGGTGTTTTTGAGGGGCGCCGACATGTACCGAAACATGCCGGGTGCCGCCCTCAAGGTCAATTTGCGAGACGCCGCCCGACTGCAGGCTGCGACCGCTACATGTGAAGGACACGCCCCTGAGAGGCGAGCACGCTTTCATGCATCATCTCTGACAGGGTCGGGTGCGGGAAGACCGTGTGCATCAGCGTCTCTTCAGTTAGCTCACCTTCGCGCGCAATGACATAGCCCTGAATGAGTTCGGTCACCTCTGCGCCGATCATATGCGCGCCAAGAAGCTCCCCTGTCTCAGCGTCAAAGACCGTCTTTACGAGGCCTTCTGCTGCGCCAAGCGCAATTGCCTTGCCGTTGCCGATGAAGGGGAACTTGCCGACCTTGACCTTGTGGCCGGCCTCTCTCGCCTTGGCTTCGGTCAGGCCGACGCTGGCAATCTGCGGGTGTGAATAGGTGCAGCCCGGCACATTCCAGGCATCGAAAGCGTGCGCATCCTCTGCGCCTGCTATCCCCTCAACGCACATGACGCCTTCATGGCTCGCCTTGTGCGCCAGCCAGGGTGCGCCGGTGAGGTCACCGATGGCATAGAGGCCATCAACGCCTGTTCGGCCGAAACCGTCGACAAGAACGTGGGTCTTCTCGACCTTCACGCCCAGTTCTTCGAGGCCGAGACCTTCAACATTGCCGACAATACCAATGGCGAGGATTACCCGGTCGACTTCGAGTTTCTCGGCCTTGTCGCCTGAAGAGATGTCGGCCGTGACCTTTCCGTTCGCCTTCTTCAGCGATTTGACCTGCGCGCCCGTATGGAACTTGATGCCCTGCTTTTCGAATTGTTTGCGGGCGAGGCCAGAGATTTCCTCGTCCTCGACTGGAAGGATACGGTCTACGGCCTCAACGACTGTCACGTCGCTTCCAAGCTCATTGTAGAAGCTGGCGAACTCGATCCCGATCGCACCTGAACCAATGACGAGAAGCTTCTTCGGCGTCTCTTTCGGCACCATGGCTTCGCGGTAGGTCCAGATCAGATCACCATCCGGCTCAAGCCCAGCCTGCGGGATGGCCCGTGCCCGCGCGCCCGTCGCAAGAATGACGTTTTTCGCTTTGTATTCTTTCGACTTTCCGTCCTTGTCTTTTACAGAGACGATCGGTGCAGGCTTGCCCTTCTTGAGCGATGCTTCGCCCATGATCACGTCGATCTTATTCTTCTTCATCAAGTGGCTGACACCGGATGACAGCTGCTTTGCGACGCCGCGCGACCGCTTCACGACGGCTTCGAGATCGAAGTCAGCCTTGTCGATCTTCAGACCAAAATCCTTGGCGTTGTTCGCATAGTGCAGCACTTCGGCAGACCGCAGCAGCGCCTTGGTCGGGATACAGCCCCAGTTGAGGCAAATGCCACCAAGGTTCTCGCGTTCGACTATCGCCGTCTTCATGCCGAGTTGGCTTGCGCGGATCGCGGCGACATAGCCGCCAGGGCCGGAGCCGATGACGATGAGATCAAATTGGGTGGACATTGCTACCTCTCAACTGCGTCCGCAGGCATCATAAAGCCTGTCGATATATCCGTCGTTCAGCGCGGCATTTACCGCATAGTTTGCGACAACCAATGCGACACTCGCCAAACCAACACTCAGAAACAGGCGAAGTGTCAGAAAAGAGGAGCGCCACAATCCGAGACCAACCATGCTTCCGACAACTAGAAAAACCGGAAGCACATATAGGGTTAGCCACATCAGTCCTTCATTCGCTGTGACCCAATGGCCGCTATCAGCAATCCAGCAATCCGGTTCGCGAAAGTCCCGTGACAAGACATTCGCCAAGCCGAGACCACTGACACCAAGCACTGGCAGGAGCGTCACGCCGATGAACAGCGGTAGCGCCCACCATCGTGTCCTCAAAGCAGCATGCTTTGCGGATGTTCGACATAGCGCTTGAAAGCGGCGAGCCATTTTGCGCCCTCAGCCCCGCCAATGACACGGTGGTCGCAGGACAGCGTGACCGTCATGACGGTCGCTGGCACGATTTCACCGGCGGCATCAACGACAGGGCGTTTCTCGCCTGCCCCGACAGACAGGATCATGCCTTCAGGCTGATTGATGATCGAGCCGAACGATTTGATGCCGAACATGCCGAGATTGGAAATCGAGAACGTACCGCCCGAATATTCCTGCGGCTTGAGCTTGCGTTCACGCGCGCGCTCCGCAAGGTCCTTCATCTCCCTTGAAATGGTGGCGAGGCCCTTGGTCTGCGCGTCGCGGATCACGGGCGTAATCAGCCCGCCATCGATCGCGACGGCGACCGAGACATGGGCCGACTTGTGGTAGGCGATGCCTTTGTCGGTGAAGCTTGCATTGCAGTCCGGCTCTGACATCAGCGCCAGGGCCGAAGCCTTGATTAGCATGTCGTTGACCGAGATCTTCACGCCTTCAGGTGCCGCTTCATTGATATCGGCGCGCGACGCCAGAAGCTTGTCGAGCTTGATATCCACGTTGAGCGGGAAATGCGGGATCTGCATGAAGCTCTGGGTCAGGCGCTTCGCCACCGTCTTGCGCATGCCGTCGAGCGGCTTCAGCTCATAGCTTTCAGGATCGTAGACACGGTCATCGAGCACCTGCGGCAGGATCAGTCCATCAGGCGCAGCTTTAGGCGTATCGGCTGGGGCGTCTGCCGCCTTCTTCTCGGAAGATGCCTGCTTCTTGCCGGGCTCTGCGGCCTCGACGTCTGCTTTCACGATCCGTCCGCGTGGGCCCGAGCCCTCAAGCGTGGAGAGATCAATATCACGCAGCGCTGCAATGCGGCGCGCTAGCGGGCTTGCCTTGATGCGGTCCTTGCCACTGCCGACATCGGCTAGCTTTGGCGATGTGCCTTCCAGCTCTTTGCGAAGGTCCTTGCCTTCGGCTTCGCGCGGCTTTTGGGCGCTTTCGCCGTTGGAGGTCGTGCGCTCGGCATTGCTCTTCTTAGGCTTTTCGTCGGGCGCCTTTTTCTCTTCAGACTTCGCAGGCTTTTCAGCCTCCTCGTCATCTTTGGAAGAGTTGTCGCTCTTCTCGCCGCCAGCAGCTTCCTCTTCCGGTGCTTCCACATCGTCCGGGTCTTCGCCCTCTTCAGCGAGCACGGCGATCACTGAATTGACCTTCACGCCTTCCGTGCCGGCTTCAACGACGATCTTGGCGATTGTGCCTTCATCGACGGCTTCGACTTCCATCGTCGCCTTGTCGGTCTCAATCTCCGCGATGACATCGCCCGAAGAGATCGTATCGCCTGGCTTCACCATCCAGCGGGCCAGCGTGCCTTCCTCCATCGTTGGAGAAAGTGCGGGCATGGTAATATTGATGGCCATTAGCTCTTGCCCTTGATCGTGGTGCCCGAGAGGTCTGGCGCATGGCGAAGCCGCTCGCCGATGCCGCCGAGGATCTGCTCCATGATCTCCTGCGCAGATGGACCGTCAGGATTTTCTTCTCGCAGCACGCGGGTCACATGTTTTGCGATGTCCGCCAGCATGAACCCCCACATTGGAGGCTCTTTTTCCGGGTCACCCGAGGCGCCGACCTTCAGGCTCACATGGTCCTGATTATTCGAAATCCAGAACCGGATCATTTCCTGCGCAAAGGCGTCCTGACGAATCGTGCCCGGCTTGGAGAGTTCTTTGTGATCACTTGACATAACACACCTGCTTGGCCGCCTTGATGATGTCTGCGGTGCCCGGAAGGCTCATGGCTTCGAGGTTCGCAGCGTATGGAAGCGGCACATCCTTCTGATGCACGCGGGTTGGAGGCGCATCGAGGTAATCGAACGCTTCGTTCACCACCGTTGCGCAGATTTCAGCGCCCACGCCCATGAAGCGCCAGCCTTCCTCACACGTCACGATGCGGTTGGTTTTCTTGACGCTTTCAATAACCGTAGCTGTATCCAGCGGACGCAGTGAGCGAAGGTCGATGACCTCTGCTTCAATGCCATCTTCTGCAAGCTTTTCAGCCGCCTGAAGCGCGAAGCCGACCATACGGGAGTGCGCAACCAGCGTCACATCCGTGCCTGGACGACGTACACGCGCCTTACCAATCGGCAGGACATAGTCCTCGATATCCGGGACCGGGAAGCTCTCGCCATAGAGCAGCTCATGCTCCAGGAAGACGACGGGGTTCGGGTCACGGATCGCCGCTTTGAGAAGGCCTTTCGCGTCAGCTGCATCATAAGGCGCCACGACTTTGAGGCCCGGCACATGCGCATACCAGGATGAGTAATCCTGGCTATGCTGGGCCGCGACGCGCGACGCCGCTCCATTCGGTCCGCGGAACACGATCGGGCAACCCATCTGACCGCCGGACATGTAGAGCGTCTTCGCTGCCGAGTTGATGATCTGGTCGATCGCCTGCATCGCAAAGTTGAACGTCATGAACTCGACGACAGGCTTGAGACCGCCAAAGGCCGCACCGACACCGAGACCAGCAAAGCCATGCTCCGTGATCGGCGTGTCGACGACGCGCTTGTCACCAAACTCCTGCAGCAGCTCACGGGTGACCTTGTAGGCACCCTGATACTCTGCGACCTCCTCACCCATGACGAAGACGGTCTCGTCGCGGCGCATCTCTTCTGCCATCGCATCGCGAAGTGCGTCGCGCACGCTCGTGTCGACGAAGTTTGTGCCCTCAGGCACGTCTGGATCCGTCAGAGAGTCTTCATCTGGTTTCGGCGGGGCAGACGCCCCCTCTTCTGCGGAACCGTCGTCACTTTCATTGCCATCACCTTCAGTCTCAGGCGCGTTCTTGGCTTCTGTCTGCGCCTTCGACGTCTTCTCGCTATCATCAGATGCGGGCGCATCATCAATATCGTCGGCGCTTTCGCCTTCCTCTGCGAGGCGTGCGATGACCGCATTCACCTTCACATTCTCTGTGCCCTCGGGCACGAGAATCTTGGCAAGCGTGCCTTCGTCGACGGCTTCGACTTCCATCGTCGCCTTATCCGTCTCGATCTCTGCGATGACGTCACCAGACGAAATCGTGTCGCCTTCCTTCTTGAGCCAGCGCGCGAGCGTGCCCTCTTCCATTGTCGGCGACAGGGCCGGCATCAGAACATCGATGGCCATCAGGCAGACTCCACTTCACGCAACACATCGGTCCAGAGCTCTTCCGGGTCCGGCTCAGGACTATCCAGGGAGAAATCCGCAGCTTCCTTCACGACTTCCTTGATCTCCTTGTCGAGATCCTTGAGCTCTTCCTCGGTCGCAATTTCCTGCTCCAGGATACGCCCCTTGAGGCCGTCAATCGGGTCGTGATGGGTGCGGATATCGTCAACTTCCTCGCGCTTGCGGTACTTTGCCGGGTCCGACATGGAGTGGCCGCGATAGCGATAGGTCTTCATTTCGAGAATGTATGGCCCCTTTCCAGAGCGGGCATACTTCACGGCCTTCTCGCCGGCTGCTTTCACCGCATAGACGTCCATGCCGTCGACTTCCTCGCCTTCAATCTCGAAGGAGATGCCGCGCTTGAATAGCTCGGTTTCGGCCGATGCGCGGGCAACGCTCGTGCCCATGGCATACTGGTTGTTTTCGATCACATAGACGACTGGCAGGTCCCAGAGGGATGCCATGTTGAAGCTCTCATAAACTTGGCCCTGGTTCGCCGCGCCGTCGCCGAAATAGGTCACGCAGATATTATCGGTTCCGCGATACTTGTTGGAGAAGCCAAGGCCCGTACCAATCGGCACCTGCGCACCAACAATGCCGTGTCCGCCGAAGAAGTTCTTCTCCCGCGAGAACATGTGCATCGAGCCGCCCTTGCCCTTTGAATAGCCGTCCTTGCGACCGGTCAGCTCTGCCATCACCCCTTTCGGGTCCATGTCGCAGGCGAGCATGTGTCCGTGGTCGCGGTAGCCGGTGACGATCTGGTCACCCTCTTTCAGACAGGCCTGCATGCCGGTGACGACAGCTTCCTGGCCGATATAGAGGTGGCAGAACCCGGCGATCTTGCCCATGCCATAAAGCTGACCTGCCCGTTCCTCGAACCGGCGGATCAATAGCATGTCACGATAGTATTTCAGCGCTTCGTCGCGCTTGAGCTTGGGTGGAGATTTGGAAGTCTTGCTTCTGGACGGCGTTTTGGCCATGAGGCCTCCCTTTATCAAGACCCCCTTATGTACCCCGAAACGGGCCTTCGTCCAGTTTTAGCACCTATGTCAAAATGCAGCCCCGGAGCTGTCATTTATGATAATAATCTCATTAGCATAGACGAGATTCAGGTCTTCACGAGCCATGATTTCAACGAGGTCGGGATCGACCCGGCCGGGCGTCAGGCGTGCAATGTCCCGGCGCAGCACGTCATTCGCTGCCGTGATGGCATCAAGCTCGGCCTGCTTTTCTGACAGTTCCTGTTGCAGATCGGTCCAGCGCCCGAGCCCCTGCTCACCCGCAAAGGCGTGATATGCGAAGTATGCGATCAGCGCGGAAAGGGCTGCTGCTGCATATTTGGGGGTCATAAAAGAAACCTCTGCCGACAAGCGAATCGGCAGAGGAATCCATTTGGGTAAATTTAATCTTAATGGCCGCGCCGCGCCCCTAGGCGTTGATGAGCGTACGCCCTGCATAGAGCGCTGCCGCACCTAGCTCTTCCTCAATGCGGATCAGCTGATTGTACTTGGCCAGACGGTCCGAACGCGACAGTGAACCGGTCTTGATCTGTCCACAGTTTACCGCAACGGCAAGGTCCGCAATCGTGTAGTCCTCGGTCTCACCGGAGCGGTGGGACATGACGGCCGTATAGGCGTGGCGATGCGCCAGCTCGACCGCGTCTAGCGTTTCAGACAGCGTGCCGATCTGGTTGACCTTTACGAGGATGGAATTCGCGGCGCCGCGCTCAAGGCCCTGGGCAAGGCGCTCTGGGTTGGTGACGAACAGGTCGTCGCCGACGAGCTGGCACTTGTCACCGACTGTCTCGGTCAGGATGCCCCAGCCGTCCCAGTCATCTTCTGCCATGCCGTCTTCGATCGAGATGATCGGATAGCGGTCAACAAGATCCTCAAGGTAGCGCGCCATGCCGGCCGCATCGAGCGTCTTGTTCTCGCCCTTCAGAATGTATTTGCCGTCCTTGTAGAACTCAGTCGAGGCGGCATCGAGCGCAAGCGCGACTTCGTCGCCCGGCGTGTAGCCCGCTTTCTCGATGGCCTTCATGATGTAGTCGATCGCCGCTTCGGTTGAGGAGATATCCGGCGCGAAACCGCCCTCATCACCCACAGCAGTATTGAAGCCGTCAGCGTGGAGCAGCTTCTTCAGCGACTGGAACACCTCGGACCCGACCTGGACCGCATGCGCGATGCTGTCTGCCGCGACCGGCATGATCATGAATTCCTGGATGTCGATTGGATTGTTCGCGTGCTCACCCCCGTTGATGATGTTCATCATCGGCGTTGGCAGGATGCGCGCGTTCGAACCACCAATATAGCGATAGAGCGGCAGGCCGCAGCTCTCGGCAGCCGCCTTGGCGACCGCCATGGAAACACCGAGGATCGCGTTTGCGCCGAGACGCTTCTTATTATCGGTGCCATCGAGCTCAATCATCAGCCCGTCAATCAGGCGCTGCTCGGTCGCATCGAGGCCGACAAGCTCATCATTGATTTCGCCATTCACGGCGTCGACAGCCTGATTGACGCCCTTGCCACCATATTCCTTGCCGCCATCGCGCAGCTCGTGGGCCTCATAGGCACCTGTGGAGGCACCCGATGGCACAGCGGCGCGGCCCGTGGAGCCGTCGTCCAGCGTCACATCGACTTCGACTGTCGGGTTGCCGCGGCTATCGAGGATCTGGCGGGCATAGATATCGACGATTTCGCTCATTGGGGCGCACTCTCTTTTTCGTCTTCAGCAGATATGACAACGCCCCCGGTCTCCCAGGGGCGTCATGTCGGTTACTTTGTGTCACCTCGCAGCGCAAGACTGCGCGTGGCGTTAGTCCTTAGGCTCAAGGATCTGGCGGCCACGATACACACCGGTCTTCAGATCGATGTGGTGCGGACGGCGCAGCTCGCCGGAATCCGCGTCTTCGATGAAGGTCGGGGTGGACAGACGGTCGTGGGCGCGGCGCATGTTGCGCTTGGACGGCGTCGTTTTTCGCTTAGGGACTGCCATGTTGTCGTTCCAGTTTATGTGTAGTGGGAACACTACGTGAAAATCAAACCGCGCGTATATCCGCGCGACTCGCCAATTGCAACCCGTCAGACGAGACGTGACTGCACTTTGGCTGCTTCAATGAAACTCGCAAAAAGCGGGTGTGGTTCGAAGGGCCGGGACTTCAGCTCAGGGTGGAACTGCACGCCGATAAACCACGGATGATCGTCCAGCTCGATGATCTCTGGAAGCAGACCGTCCGGCGACATGCCGGAGAAGCGGACGCCCGTTCCCTTCATCCGCTCAATATAAGAGCGGTTGACCTCATAACGATGACGGTGGCGTTCCGAAATCTCGGTCGTGCCATAGATTTCCGCGACCTTGCTGCCCGGCTCCAGAAGTGCCGGATAAGCGCCGAGACGCATCGTGCCGCCCTTGTCGGTACTTTCGTCGCGCGTGATCTTCTGATTGCCCTTGGTCCACTCTTCGATAAGGCCCACAACAGGCTCATCGGTCGGGCCGAACTCAGTGGTCGAGGCATTCTTGATATCAGCAAGATGGCGAGCCGCCTCAACGACCGAGAGCTGCATCCCGTAGCAGATACCAAAGCATGGAATGTTCTTTTCGCGGGCAAATTGCGCCGCTCTCATCTTGCCGTGCGCGCCGCGCTCCCCGAACCCGCCCGGCAGGAGGACGCCGTGTACACCGTCGAGAATATCGAGCGGATGGTGTTCGTCATCGAACTGTTCAGAATCGATCATCCGGACCTGCACACGAACCTTGTTGGCAAGGCCGCCATGAACCAGCGCTTCGGAGACTGACTTATAGGCGTCAGGCACATCAGTATATTTGCCGACAAGACCAATGCAGACTTCGCCGTCCGGATTATGGATCGTGTTGGCGATACCGTTCCAGCGCGTCAGGTCTGGCAGCGGCGCGTCATTAATGCGGAAGTGCCAGAGCACTTCGGTATCGAGGCCTTCAGCGTGATAGGCCGCAGGGACATCATAGATATGGCCAACGTCGCGTGCTTCGATGACGCTTGATGGGCGCACATTACAGAAGCTCGCAATCTTGCCCTTCTCATTCTCTGGGATCGGCCGGTCGCAGCGGCACAGCAAAATCTGTGGCTGGATACCGATGGAGCGCAGCTCTTTGACGGAGTGTTGCGTCGGCTTGGTCTTCATCTCGCCGGCAGCCGGAATGTAAGGCAGCAGCGTCAGGTGGATGAAGCAGGTGCGCTCTGGCCCAAGCTCCTGGCCGAGCTGACGGATGGCCTCGAAAAAAGGCAGACCCTCGATGTCGCCGACCGTACCGCCAATCTCACAGAGCACGAAATCCACATCCTCGCCGGGATCCGACAGGATGAAGTCCTTGATGGCGTCAGTAACGTGCGGGATGACCTGGATGGTCGCGCCGAGAAAATCGCCCCGGCGTTCCTTCTCGATGATCGACTGATAGATGCGGCCAGTCGTGATGTTGTCTGACTGGCGCGCCGACACGCCCGTGAAGCGCTCATAGTGACCGAGGTCGAGATCGGTTTCGGCGCCGTCATCAGTCACGAAGACCTCGCCATGCTGGCGCGGCGACATCGTACCTGGATCGACGTTGAGATACGGATCAAGTTTGCGCAGTCTCACCTTGTAGCCACGCGCCTGAAGGAGGGCGCCCATGGCCGCAGAAGCAATACCTTTACCCAGCGAGGAGACCACGCCGCCTGTGATGAAAATATAGCGGATCATGGGAAGTCAGTTTGCCCGATTCGCAGCATTGCGCACACGCGCAATGCCATTGCTATGAGTTAGGGCTGCGTCGGCGCGTCGGCCGTCTCTTCGCCCTGCTCTGTTACGTCGCTGCTCGCGTCACCTGTCGTGTCAGCTGGCACGTCAGCCGCAAGCGGGTCGCCAGAACCCTCTTCCGGCTCTGAAACCACCGGGTCGGTGTCCTGCTGGGATGGCAGGGTGACCGGGTCGTCATCCAGAAGCGGCGACGTCGGATCATCAAGATCAAAACCACCCGCTCCAGACCCACCGAACTCTTCATCGAGCGCGCGCTCAACGTCTGTGCGGTTGTCACCAAGGTGACGCGTCGTGATCGTGGTGAGGACGAGGCTGGTGATGAAGAAGATGGCGCCGAAAATGATCGTCGTGCGCACCAGGGCGCCTGCCGCACCGCGCCCGGACATGAGACCGCCGCCGCCACCGCCGCCGCCAACACCGAGAGCACCGCCCTCAGATTTCTGCATGAGAACGACGCCGACCAGAACAAGGCTGGCGAGTATGTGAATGACGAGAATTACGGTCATGGATCGTCCCTGAATATCTCAATCGCGCCCGATAGGCTTTTCAGACGCCAAGGCCAAGCCCTGAAGCTCACTTTGCGCTGATACAAGCGCCGTAAATGGCCAGAAAGTCATCCGCTTTCAAGCTTGCGCCACCAATGAGACCACCATCGACGTTTTTGACGGCGAGTAGTTCGCCAGCATTTCCGGGCTTCATGGACCCACCATAAAGTATGGGCGTGTCATTTGCCTGTCCCGGAAAGCGCTCGCCCAGGATTTCGCGAATCTTGTTGTGCACTTCTTCAACCTGCTCGACGGACGCGACCTTGCCGGTGCCGATTGCCCAGACGGGCTCATAGGCCACGACGAATGACTTGCCGAATGCGCCAACAGGGATCGAGCCGGCCAACTGGGTGGAAACAACTTCAATCGTCTGGCCAGCTTCACGCTCATCGAGGGTCTCGCCAATACAGATGATCGGTGTCAGCCCGGCGCGAAATGCTGCCTCAGCCTTTGCCGCAATCATTTCATTGCTCTCGCCATGATCTGCACGGCGCTCGGAATGGCCGACAATAATGTGGGTCGCGCCGAGATCGGCAATCATTTCTGCGGAGATGTCACCCGTATTCGCCCCGGAGACATTCGAATGACAGTCCTGTGCGCCGATTTTCAGGCGTGAACCAGACGCAGCATCAATCGATTTCGAAATCAGGGTAGCTGGCGGACAGATCAGGCAGTCCGCCACGTCTTCCAGCCCCTCCAGGCCTTTCGCAATCTGCGAAATGGTGTCGCTGTCACCAGACAGGCCATTCATTTTCCAGTTACCCGCAATCAAGGGCCTGACCATGCCGCTCTCCATCTCTTGCAACTCCCAGCGCGCTCGCCTAGCAAGCAGTTCGGCAGCTTACAAGGTAATAGGCGAGGCTATCGGCATATGCTGACCACGATCCGCAACATGCTCCGTTCCAAACTGGCGGGGCTTCTCTTCATTCTCATCATCGTCGCAATGGGTGCTTGGGGCGTGACGGACGTCTTCTCTGGCGGCATCGGCAATAACCTCGCATCAGCGGGCGATGTAGAGCTGACAGAGGCCCAGTTCGATCAGGAAGTCGAGCGCCAGTTGCGCACAGCCACGGATGATCGCGGCCGTGCTATCAGCAAGGCGCAAGCGACAGAACGCGGAATCATCGACCAGATATTCCAGGGCGAACTTTTCCAGACGACTGTGGCTGCCTATGCCGACAGCATCGGCGCGCGCGCGACGGATGAAGCGGTCATCGAAAACATCAGGCGGGACGAAGCTTTCCAGTCGGACACCGGCTCCTTTGACCCTGATCTTTACCGAGGCCTGTTGAACCAGAGCGGTTTCACGGCAACGAGCTTTGAAAATTTCCTACGGCGCGACCTCTCTATTGGTCGAATCAGGCGGTCAGTCGGCGCAGCGCTTGTCGCGCCTGACGCCGTGGTCCGCCTTCAGACGGCCTATTCTGGCGAGGAACGCAAAGCGCAGTGGTTCTTCCTGAGCTTTGACGACCTGCCGGATCCTGAGCCGATCACCGACGAAGAACTGACAGAGTTTTATAATGAGCGCCGCGACGCGCTTGAGAATCCGCAGCGCCGCCGGATCAGCCTGCTAGAGCTTAACGTCGACGACTTTCTCAATCAGTCGGAGTTCACCGAAGATGAGCTTCGTGCCTATTACGAGTCCGTCAAATCGCGGGAATATTCCGGTCCGGACACCCGCGCCTGGACGGAATTTGTCTTCTCAAGCGAGGAGGCAGCACGATCACAGCTTGGACGTATTGCGGGCGGCGCAGACCCCTCAACAATCGAAGGCCTCGTATCGTCCAGCGAGCGATCAGGTCTTGAAAGCTCAGTCTCCAACCAGTCGCTCGCCGAACGCCTCTTTGCGCCGTCAGCTTCCATTGGCGGGATTTTTGGTCCTTTTGAGTCCGGCCGCTTCTTCACCGTGGCACGCCTTGAAAGCATAACGCCGGGAGACGTCGAGCCTTTCGAAACTGTTCGCGAGGAGATTGTCGACACGCTGTCTCGTGAGCAGGCAGTTGGTCTCTACTACGACTCAATCACACGCCTCGATAATCTGATTGGTACAGGCGCAAGCCTCGAAGAGATCGGCCTTGACATGGGTACGCCTGTTCTCAGCTTTGCGCCGGTTGAGCGCTCGGGCGCCACTCGTGTCGGTCGTCCCATCACAGCCTTGCAGCGCGACCCGGCAATCCTTCAACGCGCTTTCGAACTGACCGAAGGCGGCAAGACCTCGCGCTTTGGCCAAGACGAGAGTTCATACATCCTGCGTGTCGACGAGATCATTGAACCATTCACCCCGGATCTTGAAGAGATCCGCGAGGACCTGCGCGTGGGGCTCGAAGCGCAGCGCCGCTCGACGGCACTCTCAGAGACTGCCGAAACCATCAAGCAGCGCGTTGAGAGCGGTGAAGTCACATTTGAGGACGCTGCCGCAGAATATGGCGCAGAACTCTCTGCGCCTGAGGTTCTTTTTACACGCGAACCGTCACCTGAGAGCGGCATTCCGCCCGCACTCGCAGGCGCTGTGTTCTCGCTTCGGGACGAAGGAAATGTCGTTACCGCTCCACTGCGGACCGGCGACTCGGTCGCGCTCATCCAGCTTGTAGAGATCGACCGCGTCGACATCACGTCCGATGAAGCTGCCATGACGGCGTCTCAGGAGCTGCAGGACTCAATCGGCAATGATCTTTTCGGTGCCTTCCTCGCTGGCATTCAGGAAGATGTCGATCTGCGCGTAAACCAGGACGCGCTTGCTTCCTACAAGGCGCGGGTCAATCCAGACACATGAGCCGGGACAGGCTGATCGTAAGACGGCGGATCGGCGATATCGAAACGCCGGTGTCGGCCATGCTCAAGCTTGGCGCCGACCAGGCCGGCTCATTCCTGTTTGAATCGATCCATGGCGGTGAGCGCCTTGGCCGCTACTCTTTCGTGGGCGTCGAACCTCTGCAATGGTTCCGCATCCTGAATGGGAAGCCAGAGCTTTCTGCGGATGCCGGTTTCAGCGCCCCTGAGACCCTCGACATGGAGCCCATCGAAGCCCTGCGCCACTTCGTTGAACTGGCAAAGGCCGAAACCGACGAGCCCGGACTGCCACCAATGGCCTCGGGCGCGTTCGGCTATATTGGCTACGATATGGTCCAGTATGTCGAGCCGGTTGAGATCACCGCACGTGATGACCTGAAGGTCGCAGAATGCGTGCTGGTCATTCCCGGTGTCGTGATCGTGTTCGACCACCTCTATCAGGAGCTGGTTCTTATCGGGCGCCATGCGCCGGGCAATGAGGCGGCCGCAAAGGCCCTTCTCGACCGCGTCGAGCAGCAGCTACAGAACGCAACGCCTATCTCTCCGCGGGACCAGTCAGCCGATGCACTGGAATTTACCTCAAACACTAGCAAGGAGCGATACTTCGAGATGGTGCGCGAGGCGGTGGAGTATTCCCGTGCGGGCGACACCTTCCAGATCGTTCCCAGCCAGCGATTCTCGGCGCCCTTCAAGCGCCAGTCGATCAGCCTATACCGGGCCCTTCGCAGGCTGAACCCGTCCGCGTTCATGTTTCATATGAATATGGGCGATGTCCGACTTATTGGCTCCAGTCCGGAAATCCTCGTGCGTCTGCGTGATGGCCGGGTCGCAATCCGTCCGATTGCAGGCACGCGGCCAAGGTCAGGCGACTCGGTTGAAGACGCCCGCCGGGCCGCAGACCTTCTTGCCGACGAGAAAGAATGTTCTGAGCACCTCATGCTGCTCGACCTTGGCCGCAATGATGTCGGCCGCGTTGCCGCCTATGGCAGCGTCGAGGTGAGCGAGCAGTTCATCGTCGAGCGCTATAGCCATGTGATGCACATTGTCAGCCATGTGGAAGGCAACCTCCGCGAAGGTCTGGATGCTGTTGACGCACTTCTGGCGGGCCTGCCTGCTGGCACCGTGTCCGGCGCCCCGAAGATCCGCGCCATGCAGATCATCGATCAGCTCGAGACGTCCCGACGCGGTATCTATGGCGGCGCTGTTGGTTATTTCGGCTGGAATGGCGACATGGACACATGCATCGCCCTGCGAACAGCCGTGCTCAAGGACGGACAGTTGCACATCCAGGCAGGCGGCGGCGTCGTCCTCGACAGTGATCCGCAATACGAGTTCGAGGAAACCGTCCATAAGGCGGGCGCCCTCAAACGTGCCGCCGATCTCGCGGCCATTTATGAGTTCGACCAATGATCCTCGTCATCGACAATTATGACAGCTTCACCTGGAATCTGGTCCACTATGTCGAGCAGGCAGGCGCGCGCACCCGTGTCGTGCGCAATGATGAGCTCACCGTCGATGAAGCGCTGGCGCTAAAGCCGTCGGGCGTGATCCTGTCGCCGGGCCCCTGCACGCCGCGTGAGGCGGGTATCTGCGTCGATTTCATCAAGCAGGCCCCTGATGATCTCCCAATCCTCGGTGTCTGTCTCGGCCACCAGTCCATCGGTGATGCCTATGGCGAACCGGTCGTCCAGGCCGGCGCCATCCTGCACGGTAAGGTCTCCACGATCCGCACGACGCAGACCGGCCTCTTCAAGGGGCTGCCTGAGAGGTATGAGGTCGTGCGCTACCATTCCCTCGCCATTCCGAAGGACCGCGTTCCGGATGTGCTCATCGCCGATGCGTGGACAGACGACGGTGAAATCATGGCCGTCCACCACCGCGACAAGCCGGTCTACGGCGTCCAGTTCCACCCGGAATCGATCCGCACCGAATACGGCTATGAATTGATCGAGAATTTCGTAGCGCTTACCAAATAGGCCGTGCTCGAACCCGGAGGATGAGATGGACCAGCTGACGAAGGACGCAGAAGCTCTCCTCGATGAGCTGAAGCCGCGTTCCCCTAGCGCCGCGCCCGGTCAGAACCTACTTCCCCCGCAAACCCGCTTTGACGTGCAGGGCCAATCGCTCTTAACGCCGGCCTGGCGGGCCGGTGACGGCGCCCCGACCCTCTTCGTGCATGGATGGGATGACACCCACCGCATCTGGCGCCGCTTTGCCATGGACTTCATCCAGAATGGCCGTCCAGCCCTGCTGATGGACCTGCCCGCGCATGGGGCCTCGACAGCCGAGACCTGCACTTGGCAGCTCGCTGGTCAGTCCGTCCTGGACCTCTGTACCGATCAGCAACCCATAGACGCCATCATCACCCATTCCTTCGGGTCGCTTGCGGCGGCGGACGCTATCTCGAAAGGCGCGCAAGCCGACTATCTCGTGATGATCGCGCCGCCGATCGAACATTGGAGTGAGCGCCAACGCCGCAAGGGCGTACCGGATGACGTGATCGCGCGTGCAGCTGAACTCCTCGCAGAGAGACAGGGCGAAGATCTCGGTCCTCCAGACCTGACCGCGCTTCTCGCCGATTTCAAAGGCCGCATCCTCCTCATCGGTTCTCATTCTGATGAGAGCTGCCCTGCCCCACCAATTGAAGCGCTGGGAGCATCAGTGGAAAATGCGGAAGTTCTGATCGTGGACGGTCTCAGCCACCGCGACCTTGCGCTCGATCCGGCCATCCTGTCGCAGATTACCGCATTTCTGGGCTACTAGAGACCAGCGCCGCTTGATCGCGGTGCGCATCGCCTCTATCGCGCTCAACACTAAGTGCTGGAAGACAGATGAATGACCCAATCGCTCAGTGACGCAATCAAGGCGCTCGCCCGATCTGAAGAGCTTCCTGTAGAGGTGCTCGAGGCTTCTTTTGATACGCTGCTGACCGGCGAAGGCACACCCGAGCAGGTGGGCGCTTTTCTGATGGGGCTGGCCGTTCGCGGCGAGACGTCGAATGAGCTCTTTGCGGGCGCAAAGGCGATGCGCCGGCACGCGCGCACGGTGAATGCAGCAGGCCCTGTCCTCGATACGTGTGGCACGGGCGGTCTTCCCTGGAAATCGCTCAACACGTCCACCGCAAGTGCGCTCGTCATCGCTGCCTGTGGTGGACGCGTCGCAAAGCACGGCAATCGCTCGGTGCCACCAAAGACCGGTTCAGCTGATGTGCTCGAAGCCCTGGGTGTCGAACTCGACATCACGGCACAGACATTCGAACGCTGTCTTGAAAAAGCTGGCGTCGGCTTCCTGTTTGCCCGCAGTCACCATTCAGCAATGCGCCATGTCGCGCCGATCCGTGCAAGCCTCGGCATCCGCACCATTTTCAATCTTCTCGGGCCCCTGTCGAACCCCGCCAACGCGACGCACCAGATCCTCGGTGTCTATGATGAGCGTTGGCTCGACCCCATGGCTGAAACCCTTCTCAAGCTCGGCATCGAAAAGGCATGGGTCGTTCACGGCGTCGATGGCATCGACGAGATCTCGATTTCCGGTGAGACGAAAGTCCGCGAAGTTGCTGACGGCCAGATCACCTCGCTCACAATAACACCGGCCGATGCAGGTCTAGACACCAGCCCCCTCTCCGCACTCGAAGGCGGCGCGCCTGATGACAATGCTGGGGCTATTCGCGACCTGCTTGAAGGCCGGCCCGGCCCGTTCCGCGACGTGGTCCTGCTCAACGCCTCGGCAGGCCTGACGCTACTTGGCATTGCGGACGATCTCCGCCACGGCGTTACGCTTGCGTCCGACGCCATCGATAGCGGCCGTGCACTCCACACTCTTTCTCTTCTGGCAGATATCAGCTCAGGGAAGGCTTCCTGATGGCAACCGCGCTCGACCGCATCATTAAATACAAGCGAGGCGAAGTCGCTGAACTGAAACGTCAGACGACGATGGACGCGCTTCTAAACGCTTCGAAGTCAGCGCCAACACCACGGGGTTTTGAGCGCCGCCTTGCCGAAGTGGCCTCAACCGGGAACGCCGCCTTGATCTGCGAACTCAAGCGCAAATCGCCATCCGCTGGCGATATCCTACCCGGGGCCGACCCAATCGCTATCGCACAGGAGTACGAGAGCGCCGGTGCGGCCTGTCTTTCAATACTGACGGACTATCCGAGCTTCGGCGGGTCGCTCGATGACCTTCGCGCCATCCGCGACGTGGTCAGCATTCCGCTGCTCCGCAAGGAATTCATGATCGACCCCATCCAGGTCGCAGAAGCGCGCGCCGCTGGCGCCGATGCAATTCTTGTGATCCTGTCCGCCGTCGATGATGCGCTGGCTACTGACCTGCTGGCCGCAACGTCTGAGCTTGGCATGGACGCTATCGTGGAAGTGCACGATGAGGACGAGCTCGCGCGCGCCAATGCGTTGGCGTGCTCTCTGGTGGGCGTCAACAATCGCGACCTTAAACGTATGGTGACGGACCTTTCAACGACTGAACGGCTTGCCCCACTGCTGGGCGGAGGAAAGACCCTCATTTCAGAAAGCGGTATTTCCAAACCCGAACACATCCAGCGTCTCGCAAAAAGCGGAGCACGGCGCTTCCTGATTGGTGAAAGCCTCATGAAAGCGCAAAACCGCACTGGCACCTGCGAAAATCTGAGAAAGTCTCTTGACGATTGACCTGAAACGGGAACGCATGTAGAACACATGTGAACAAACAGGTTTTTGATCCGGAGGCCAGAACGTGCTGACCAATAAACAGAAAGAGCTGCTGCTCTTCATCCATGAGCGAATCAAACGCGATGGGGTCTCACCTTCTTTCGACGAAATGAAGGAAGCGCTCAACCTCGCTTCCAAATCGGGTATTCACCGCCTGATCACGGCGCTTGAAGAGCGAGGCTTCATCAAACGGCTCGCGAACCGGGCACGTGCTCTTGAAGTCTTGAAGCTTCCGGATTCAGCGGCCCCTGCTGCGCCACCGCGCGGACGCCAGGTATTCCGTCCGAGTGTTGTCGGAAATGCGATGCCGGCGCCGGCAATGTCCGGCAAAACAATCCCTGTGCTTGGCCGCATCGCTGCCGGTGTTCCAATTGAAGCGATCCAGCACGAAACCAATCGCATTCATCCACCTGCCGACCTTCCGGAGGGCGACGAACATTTCGCGCTCGAGGTGAAGGGGGACTCCATGATCGATGCAGGCATCCATGATGGTGACCTCGTCATTCTGAAGCGCACCGAAGATGCCCATAGCGGGGACATCGTCGTGGCGCTGATCGACGAGGAAGAGGCGACGCTCAAACGTCTTCGCAAAAAGGGCGCATCAATCGCGCTTGAAGCGGCAAACCCGGCTTATGAGACCCGCATCTTCGGGCCGGACCGCGTGCGCATCCAGGGCCGTCTCGTCGCGCTCGTACGCCGGTACGACTAGTCGGTAAAAGCGTTTCCAGAACAAGGCTGCCATTTGCGCCTGCCGCAACGCATGGCGCTAATGTGCGTTCGACCGCTCCAGCTCCGGATCAGGCTGAGGCCGCCTGCCTCCTCTACGTCATTCCATATGATGACGCTTTCCGCCGCTGTGCAGAGTGTCTGACGATCCTCAGCAAGCAGCACATAGGCGGCATCTCGTATGCAGGAGGGTTCACCGTCGACGATGGCGATGAGGCCAGCAGCGGTGTTGAAACTACATGTCTTTCCGCGGCACTCATCGCCGGCTTCAAGATCGCCAAGCGTAAGCGGCGGCAAGCCATCGCCATTGGCGATGGAGAGTTTGTGCCATCCCATCCCTTCGTCGTGCACCAGCACCTGACCAGATGCAGACCAGTGAAGGATGATGGACGGCATGCTCATCCATACGATTGCGGCAGTCAGAACGGTCCCGGCAGTCGCGATGATGCGGTATAGCAGGCCTCGCACCAGACAGATTGCGATCAGCCCGACACTCAGTACGAGCAGAACACCTGCGGGCATCGGCTCCCTGATCATGAAATCACTGCCGGGCTGGTTTGATACCCAGTGAGCGATCGCCAGCACCTGTTCGAGCGACCAGCCGAACAGGCGAAGAAATGGCTCGTCCAACCCGATAGGCGCCGTCGCGAGCGCCAGTCCTGCCAGAGGCGCGCTGACGAACGTGATGATGGGCATGGCAAGAAGATTCGCCCAAAGCCCTCCCGGCGCCACACGGTCGAAATGATAGAGCGCGAATGGGGCAGTCGCCGCTGCCCCGACAATCGACGTCACCACAAGAGACTGCAGCGTGAATACGAACCCGTTGCTGGACGTCCTGTCGGCCTGGGTCTGACGTCTCTCCCGCCAGACAAGATAAGTGGCAATCAGCGCGCCCGTTGCAGCGAATGACATCTGGAAACCGGGTGTCATCACGCTATGAGGCTGGATAAGGATGACGGCTGCCATCGCGACGGCAAAGGAGCGAAAGCTGAGAGGCGATCGATCCAGAAGAATGGCCCCGAAGAAGACTGCGGCCATGATGAAGGCCCGCTGCGTCGAGATACTCGCGCCAGACAGCACGAGGTAAAGCGCCGTCATAGTCAGGGCGACGGCGGCTGCCGGCTTCTGAACGGGGACGCGCAACGCAAACCATTCCCAGAGCGACAGCACGCGGCGCACGCTGACATAGACAAGACCGCCAACAATCCCGAGGTGCAGGCCTGAGATCGCAAGCAAATGAGCAAGTCCTGCACGGCGCAGCGCCTCGACATCAGCCTGTTCCATGAAGCTGCGGTCGCCAGACGCCAGCGCTGCAGCAATCCCACCAGCGCGCTCACCAGCCGCATCCCTTACATGGATCGCGAGCGACCGGCGCATGATGCTTACCGTGCTGCTCAGCCTTTCCATGAAGCCCCGCTGCGCCCCAAGCGTCCCGCCCCGGCAACGCCCCTGCACATATCCGACCCCGTCCAGCCCATCAAAGAAGGCCTGCCGGTTGAAAGCATAGTCACCAGGCATGCCGGGCTGCGGCGGCGGCCTCAGAACAGCCCAGCAGCGCACAAAGCGTCCTGGCGCGACATTCAATGACAGGGAATGCGTGAGCCGGATACGTTTCGGAAGCCGCTCAGGATCGATGCCCCCGATCGCATGGACGTCGAGGCGCAAGCGCACGCCCTTCTCACCAGGCTCCACCGCGCTCACCCAGCCTTCAATCATGGTCGGGCCGATCATCTGCTGCACAGGCGGCGCTGGCCGGACCATCGTATGGATCTTAGACACCATCGAGCCGCACACAGCCCCCATGATCAGCATGAGTAAGAGGCGGAGCGCAAAGCCTTCTGCATGTCGAAGACCAAAGAATACAGCGCCGCTCGCCGCCGCCATCAGAGCAAGAAGAATGAGCAGCGGCGGCTCGAAAGGGACGGTAAAATAGACAATCGCACCGAGACAAAGTCCGAGTGCGAAATAGAGCGGGCCATTCAGAACGAGGTGTAAAACACGGCTCTCTGCAGAGCCTCCGCGAGGGAAATCAGCGCGCCTCTTGCCTGATGCCCTTTCAGAGTGTTCATGGCGCCCAGATACCTGATCAGAAGCAGAACCGGACAGTTTGTCAGACTGATGACGACGATAACGCGATTTGCCCCCTCCCCGACTGGCATGCTCCACATTGGCGGCGCACGCACAGCCCTTTTCAACTACTTGTTTGCACGCCGCAACCAGGGAAAATTCCTGCTGCGGATCGAGGATACCGACAAGGCGCGCTCCACCCAGGAAGCCGTCGACGCGATTCTCGACGGCATGAGCTGGCTCGGCCTCGACGCTGACGAGGCGCCGGTCTTCCAGAGCGCGCAGGCCGGACGCCATGTCGAATGCGCCGAGGCCATGGTCGCGAATGGCCGTGCCTTTCGTTGCTATGCGACCCCGGAAGAACTCCAGGCCCGCCGCGATGAAGGGGAAGCCGCTCGCGCCGCTGCGAAACAGGACGGCGTCAGCGAAGCCGACCGCCAGTCGCTACTACGCAAGGCTGAAGAACTGCTCGCTCCGTTCCGTTCGCCGTGGCGCGATGGCGGAGATGCGCCAGCACCGGACGCGCCCTACACAATCCGCCTGCGCGCGCCTGACGATGGTCAGATCATCGTACAGGACGGCGTCCAGGGCGAGGTAAAGGTCGCCGCGCGCGAGATCGATGACCTCATCCTGCTCCGCGCAGATGGCTCACCGACCTACATGCTGGCCGTCGTCGTCGACGACCATGATATGGGCGTCACCCATGTCATTCGCGGCGACGATCACCTGCGCAACACATTCCGCCAGATTCCGATCTACCAGGCGATGGACTGGGACGTGCCGAACTTCTCGCATGTGCCGATGATCCACGGCGATGATGGCGCCAAACTGTCAAAACGTCATGGCGCACTCAGCACGACCGCCTACCGCGATATGGGCTATCTGCCCGAAGCGCTGAACTCCTACCTCCTCCGTCTTGGCTGGAGCCATGGCGACGAAGAAATCTTCACGCTGGCGTCGGCAGCGAAGGTCTTTTCGATCGAGGCGATCAATCGCTCGCCTGCCCGGCTGGACCTTGCCAAGCTGAATGACGTCAACGCGCACTTCATCCGCGCCTGCGACGATGCGCGCCTTCTGACGCTTCTGAAGCCATGGCTCGAGGAAGCGAAGGGCGAGCCTCTGAACAACACGATTCTGGAGCGGATCACCGCCGCCCTTCCTTCCATGAAGGACCGCGGTGCGACCCTGCCAGAGCTGGCAGAGGCGTTCCGCTTCCTCTGGAGCGCCAATACCGACAATCTCAACAAGAAGGCCCGCAAGGCCCTCTCTGGTGACAGCCTCGAACGTCTTTCTGATTTGCGCCAAGCCATTGCCAATGTAGAGGAATGGCGCGATACCGCACTGCAACAGGCGTTACAGTCTTACTGCGCTGAAAACGAATTGTCCTTTGGCCAGATTGGCCCGCCCGTTCGTGCGGCCCTGACCGGAGGACTTCCTGCACCGGACCTCGCGCCGGTCATGGAATGGCTCGGCCGCAATGAGACCCTGTCACGCATTGATTTTCACCTCGCTCGCACTGACATGCAGAGTGAATAGACCGACACGGATGAGAGAGCAGACATGATCAACAAGACGAAACCTGCCGGGACGGCGAAAATTGAAATTGACGGCAAATCCCACGAACTGCCAGTCCTGAGCGGGACGCTCGGTCCAAACGTCGTCGATGTGAAAAAGCTTTACGGTGAGGCAGGTGTTTTCACACTCGACCCTGGCTTCACCTCGACCGCCAGCTGCGAGTCGCAAATCACCTTCATTGATGGCGAAGAAGGTGTTCTCCTTCACCGCGGCTATCCAATCGACCAGCTTGCCGAACAGTCCGGCTATCTTGAGGTCTGCTATCTCCTTCTGAACGGTGAGCTGCCGACCGGCACCCAGTTCAAGAACTTTGCGCGCGAAATCACGCAGCACACTCTGCTTCACACGCAGATGGACCGCTTCTTCGATGGTTTCCGTCGTGACAGCCATCCAATGGCCATGCTGACCGGTACGGTCGGCGCCATGTCGGCCTTCTATCCAAGCTCGATGGACAGCGCTGACCCGGAAGAGCGCCGTCTGGCATCAATCCGCCTCATCGCGAAAATGCCGACGCTGGCAGCGCGCGTTTATAAATACTCGATCGGCCAGCCTTTCGTGAACCCGCGCAACGACCTCTCCTATGCAGAGAACTTCCTGCGCATGTGTTTCTCGGTGCCGGCAGAAGATTACAAGATCAGCCCGACCCTCGCGAAAGCGATGGACCGCTTCTTCATTCTGCACGCTGACCATGAGCAGAACGCGTCGACCTCGACTGTCCGCCTTGCTGGCTCATCGGGCGCACACCCATACGCCGCAGTTGCAGCGGGCGTCGCCTGTCTTTGGGGTCCGTCGCATGGCGGCGCCAATGAGGCTTGCCTCAACATGCTGCACGAGATCGGCTCTGTTGACCGCATCCCGGAATTCATCGCCCGCGCGAAAGACAAGGACGACCCGTTCCGGCTCATGGGCTTTGGTCACCGCGTCTATAAGAACTATGACCCACGCGCCAAGGTCATGCAGGAAACCGCTCACGAGGTTCTCAACGAGCTCGGCATCAAGGACACGCCGATCCTCAAAGTCGCGATGGAGCTTGAGAAGATCGCCCTTGAAGACGACTACTTCGTCGAGAAGAAGCTCTACCCAAACGTCGATTTCTACTCCGGCATCATTCTCGATGCGATGGGCTTCCCGACCGAGATGTTCACGGTCCTCTTCGCACTTGCCCGCACCGTTGGCTGGGTGTCGCAGCTCAATGAGATGATCGACGACCCGACCCAGCGCATCGGCCGCCCGCGCCAGATCTATACCGGCGCACCGCTGCGCGACTTCAAACCAGTGTCAGAGCGCGGCTAGTCGCGCTCGATCAGCACTTTCGCTGCAATCTCAGCAGATCGAAGATCGCCCTCGCCCATACGTGCGAGGGCGTTTTTCTGTGCAGTGATCTGGGCCTGGCGGGCCTCTTCATCACCAAGCATGCGCAGCGCTTCGTCTGCCATCCTTCTGGCCTTGAACTTTGTCTGAACGAATTCCGGCACGACTTCGGTATCGTCCGCAGCGATGTTCAGAAGCGTGATATGGGTCGGCTTGAATAGGAAGAAGCGCGCAAGCGACCAGGTCACCCAGCCGGTCTGGTAGCCAACAAGAAACGGCGTGTCCTGAAAGGCCAGCTCGCTTGTAACCGTTCCCGAACAGGCAAGCGCATACGTTGCCGCTGACATGACATCGAAACGGTCAGCAGTTTCCGGACTCAGGTCGGCCCAATCGAACCGGTTTCCAAACTTTTCAATGAAATATGGACGAATGTTAGACGCGGGATGAAGGATGACGCGTATATCGCCGCGGGCCTGCTTCACCTGCTGAGCCGCTTCGAGCAATTCAGGCGCAACGCCGTCAATCTCACTGCGCCGGCTCCCCGGCAGTACGAGAAGTACTGGTGCTGCACCCACATCCATTGCGAGCCGCCCAGCGTCCGGATCTCCCTTATGACCGCGTGACAGCGCTGGATTTCCCATCACCGTCACAGGCAGTCCGAAGGGCTCATAGAATGGTGCTTCCATCCCGTGAATGCACACGAGGTGGTCGACAGTCTCGGCAAGTGTCTTTGCCCTGCCGGGGCGTGTGGCCCAGACTTGAGGGCCCACGACCTTCACCAGTCTGATATGCGGAGCGCGTGCGCGCACGCGTTGGGCGACGCGAAGCGTAAACCCCCAGGAGTCTACAAGGGCAACGGTATCCGGCGCCGCTTCTATGATGGCATCTGCCGCCGCATCCGCGAGCGCGACAACCTCGCGATAGATCTTCACGCCTTCGAGCAGGCCGACAACGGAAAGCACCGACACGTCTATCGGCGAAGAAAGGCCACGCGCGGCAAGCTGGTCGCTGCCGATGGCGTTAAGCGTCACATCCGGATCTATACGTCGCAGCTCGTCGACGATCTCTGCAGCCAGAAGATCGCCGGAGGCTTCAGCGGCAACAAGGTAGATGCTGGATGCCATAGATGATCAGGTCCAATTCTTCGGGAAAGCGAACAGGAACACACCTGTCTCTGAGCAACGCCTGCCAATCTCGTCCCGATTGAGAAGAAGCGCGCCGTCAGCTTCGATACCTACGCCAACCAGGCCCGCCTCAGCGGCCTTCACGATCGTTGCCGGACCGATCGTCGGCAGATCGATGCGGCGCTCCTGAATGGGCTTGGGGCGCTTGACTAGCACGCCGCGCCGCGAGGTCGGCGTGCCCCTGATCTCGTCTTCCAGATCATTGATCCGGGCGAGCATGCGGTCGGTGCCTTCCTGAGCCTCGACGGCCAGGACGAGCCCATCACACACGACACACCCCTGCCCGATATCCAGTCGTCCGGTTTCGCCTGCGATCGCCGCCGCTTTGCGAAGGTCAGCGAGCTCACTTTCTGATGGCTCCCGGCCGAAGATAACGCCTTCGCCAACAGTCAGGTCCTGCGCCGCGTCTTCCGCCGCTATGACCTCAAAGCCTTCAGCTTCAAGCTCACCCACGATCACACGCAACAGCGCATCATCGCCATTGCGCGCTGCCTTAAGCACGCGCGGCAGAAGCTTTGCCCCGCGCATGTCGAGCTTGATGTTGGAAAAGTTCGGCCGCTTCACGATGCCAGCGAACACGACCTGCTCACAGCCGGCCTTCTTGAGGCGCTTGATGAGGTGTCCAATCTGACCGATCCCGACCGTCTCATGGTCGAAACTCTCAAGGCGCTTCTCCTCGAAGCCGGACAGGCGAAAGACGTGAACGTCCTGCCCCCGTTCCTGGGCCGCCGATGCGATCGAGACCGGAAGGTCTCCCAGTCCGGCAATGATGGCGAGTTTCTTCATACTGGATGGCCTATTCAGGCAGGCAGAGCGACCGGTTCTTGCTGGCGCGAATGAAGTCGATGATCTGCATCAATTCAGCGCACTCACCATAGGTCTCCTCAGCGTCCTTTACCCGTTCGCTGAAAGTGCCCTCCTTGGCAAACAGCATCCGGTAGGCCGCGCGAAGATCATGGATAGACTGGCGGCTGAACCCTCTACGTTTCATGCCGACAATATTGAGACCGGCAAGGTGGGCATGGTTGCCGATGACAGAGCCATACGGGATGACGTCAGCAACGACGATGGCACCGCCGCCAACGAAGGCATGCTGGCCGATGCGGCAGAACTGGTGCACAGCAGCAAGGCCGCCCATCCAGACCTGATCAGCCACGACGATATGGCCACCGAGCGCGACATTGTTCGCGAAAACACATTTATCGCCGACGATACAATCATGGGCGATATGAACGCCGACCATGAAGAGACAGTTTTCGCCGACCTTGGTGAGGCCACCATGCGCTGGCGAGCCGCCATGAATGGTCACATGCTCGCGGATGACGGTTGAAGCGCCAATGACCAGACGAGACGTCCCGTCATCCTTGAAATTCAGGATTTGAGGCGCTGTACCGATGACGGCGCCTGGAAAGACTTCGACATTCGCACCAAGCTCCGTCCGGCCGGTTACGGTCGCCCGCTGATGAATGCGGCAGCCATCGCCCAGTGTGACTTCGGTGCCAACATAGGCAAACGCGCCTACGCTGACGTCTTGCCCTAGGCTCGCACCTTCTTCGACAATTGCTGTCGGGTGAATCACTGTGGTCAAGATTTGCGCCTTTCCCTCGAAGTCTGCTTTTGCACCCAAGCAATCTCTCGCATCCATTCACGGACAGGTCGCGCAGGCGTGCCCCCCCATGTCTCTCCAGCCGGGATCTCGCGGAATACGCCGGCAGAAGCTGCGATCTGCGCACCTTCTCCGACAACTACATGATCCGCAATACCGACCCGGCCGCCAAGCTGGACGCCGTCACCGACGGTCACGGTCCCGGAGATGCCGCCAAACGACGCCATGAGCACATTGCGGCCGAGGACCACATTGTGAGCGATCTGGCAGAGATTATCGATCTTGGTGTTCTCACCAATAATCGTGTCATCGAATGCACCGCGATCAACGCAGCTGTTCGCGCCGATGGTGACGCCATCCTGAATGATCACGCGGCCGAATTGCGGCGCATCTTCTGCTCCGCCCGGCCCTGGCATGACACCGAAGCCGGCCTCTCCAATGCGCGCGCCGGAATAGATTTTGACACTGTTGCCGATCAGGGCGCACTGGATGCTGGCATTGGCGCCAATTACGCAATCGCGGCCAATCTGTACGCCCGGGCCGATAACCGCGTTTGGCGCAATGATCGAACGGTCACCAATGGCAGCGCCCTCGCCAATATGCGCTGTCGGAGCAATTCGCGCGCTCGGATGGATATTCGTCGCTTCGTGTGGCTCTTCTACGTCGCCCCAATCGCGAAACTGGAGAAGCTGGCGGGCTGCGACGGCATGCGCGTAGCGAGGCAATGGTGTGATGAGCGCCGCGACGCCTTCCGGCAGCGTGTCTGCAAAATCCTGCCGGACGAAGCAGGCGGCAGCATCAGAACTTATCGCGTCAGCTGCCGGTCTCTTCTTGCCTTCATAGTAGCAAACCTCGCCACCACGCGCGCGGGAAGCCGCAGCGACATTCGTCGCGACGGCCTCAGCATCGCCGAGAAGCTCAGCGCCAGTCGCAGCAGCCAGGTCCCCAAGGCGGACGGGCCCGAGAAAACGGAAGAACCTTGGGTCTGCTGGCACGGCGAAAGACTACTGTTGCTGCTGTTGTTGCTGTTGCTGGATGAGGCGCTGGCGAGCCTCGGGCGAAAGACGCTGACGGGTCACTTCGACGCTCGGCAGCGCCGCATTCATCTTTGTGATGACCGAAGCAGTCACATCAACCGATTCCGAAGACCAGACCGTCTGCGAGGTATCAAGCATCACGCTTGCACCGTTTTCGGTGATCACCTGCTCGAGGACGGGCTGAAGCGCCTGGTAGAAGCGCGTCCAGGCAGCACGTTCGGTTGCCTGCAGTTCAGCTGCGGCGAACTGGCGGTCGAGGCTGAACTGCTGCGCGCGCTGCGCATAGGTTTCGACTTCTGTCCGAAGAGCCTGGTCGGCGCCGATCGCTTCCATGGACATGTTGGCGGTGCGCGCTTCCAGCGACTCGCCTTGCTGCTGGAGGGCGTTTGCCTCTGGCGTCAGTTCAGACTGGATCGTGGTGCTGATCTGCTGAACTTTCTGGGCAATATCGAGCCCCGCAGAGCTCTCAGCCATAACGCGCTGCTGATCGATTACGACGACCTGCGAATTCTGTGCCTGCGCAACCGGTGCGGCGAGGGCAACAGACGACATGACAACAGCGACGGATGCCGCTGCGGCTTTAATGAGTTTCATGAGTTCCTCCTGAGAACTTCTAGAAGCGTGTTGAGGTACTGAACCTGAACGTTTCGGTCCGGTCGTACTCTTCTTTCCTGATGATTTGAGAGAAATCGAACCGGATTGGTCCGAACGGCGAGTCCCAGCCCACCGAGAGGCCTGCAGTTGCCCGCAGACCCATGCCGGTTGGTGTCGACTGAATACACAGTACGCCAACGCGGCACTGAACTTCGGTCGTCGGATCGACGTCGACATCATCCAGCATGCCAACCGAACCGGCTTCAACGAACAGGGCTGTATCGATGCCATATTCCTCAGGAAGGAAGTTTGGCACGGTCAGCTCAGCCGTTGCTTGATAGTACGCTTTGCCGCCTTGGGACTGCCCCTTGAAAAGGCGGACCTCATTCCCGTCTTCGTCGAACTCGCGCACAATCTGGCGTGGCCCGAGACCGGCAACATCAAAGCCGCGGAAAGTACTCCCGCCGCGGAAAAAGCGGTTATTGATACGAATACCATCATCGTTGCCAAACGGTTCGATCAAGCCGCCAGACAGACGCACGCTGGCGCGGACGCCTTTGAAGATGCCCCGATAGGCTGCAGCAGACGTCTCCGTCCGGATGTACTGAACGTCGCCGCCGAGACCCGCGACATCCTGGCTGAACGAGAAGTCGAAGCCGCCTGTCGGCGCGATCGGGTCGTTCCGGCGATCCCAGTTAAAGGTGTAGCCAATGATTGAAGACAGCTCGGCACGTTCATTCCGACAGTAGCTTGGACGGACCACAGGGCTAACCGCAGGATCGCAGATATCGAGAATGCTGGTTCCCGCCGGAAGCGGATCAGCGTTAACGGGCACGAGCAGGGTCTGGGTAAAGTCGTCCGATGGATCGTCCGGCGTGCCGGCATCGTTGACAACATCCCTTGTCGCCAGCGTGCCATCGGCGTCATTGATGACACGGCGCACATCTACGAATTCAAGCTCGTCCGACTGAATTCTATAGCGCAGACCAAGATTGGTGTTTTCCGTCAGCGGGAAGCCAAGATTTACGCCTGCGCCAATCGTGTTCGAGGTGAAGCCCGAAAACGACTCGAAGTCAGACCGGGACGAGAAGATGTCGATACCGGCCGCCAGATTGCGATCGAGGAAGCGCGGCTCACGGAAGCGAAGGTCAACATATTGCTGGCGCTGCGATGCGGAGATGCGCGCCACGGCCGTCTGGCCCCGGCCGCGCAGGTTGCGCTCAGAAACGCTGACATCGAAAAGGAATGCGTCGACCGAGGAATAACCCGCCGCGAAAGAAAGCTCGCCGGTTGGCTGCTCTTCAACTTTCACATCAACCACTGTCCGGTCCGGCTGCGAGCCAGGATTTTCCGTGATCTCGACTTCCTTGAAGTAGCCGAGCGCCCGCACGCGGTTGCGCGAGCGGTCGAGGAGCACGCGGTTGAACGCATCGCCTTCAGAGACGCGAAGTTCCCGGCGCACAACGCGGTCAAGCGTCCGCGTATTCCCGACAATATTGATCCGCTCGATATAGACGCGTGGGCCTTCATCAATGGCGAAGGTTACATCGACCGTATTGGTCTCAGGGTTCGGGCGCAGGTCCGGCGTGATGTCGACGAACGCATAACCTGCGATACCCGCAGCATAGGTCAGCGTATCGATTGCACTCTCGATGCGATTGCCGCGGAAAAGGTCACCCTCCTGAATGGAGAGCGCGTTGCGAAGTGCAGTGCTGTTCAGCTTGTCGAGCTCGGTCGAGACTTCCACGCTACCGAAATTATACTGATCGCCCTCATCCACCGTGTAGGTGATGTAGAAGTCTTCCTGGTCCGGCGTCAGATCAGCGACGGCGGAGACAACGCGGAAGTCGTAGTAACCATTATTCTGGTAGAACTGGCGCAGAAGCTCGCGGTCATATTCCAGACGGCCCGGGTCATAGTTGTCGTTCGAGCTGAAGAAGCGCCACCAGCGCGACTGGCGCGTAGCGATTTCGCTGCGTAGACGGCGGTCAGCATATTCTTCGTTGCCGATAAAGTTGATCGAGCGCACGCCGGTAACCGGGCCTTCGCTGACCACGAAGACGAGATCGACGCGGTTCTGCTCCAGTGGTTTGTACTGCGGCTCCACGGTCGCTGCGAAGCGGCCGGACTGACGGTAAAGCTCAAGAATGCGTTGAACGTCTGCCTGCACGCGCGCTGCGGTAAAGATACCGCGCGGGGCGACCTGGATTTCTTCGCGCATCTTTTCATCATCGATGGCATTGTTGCCCTCGAAGATGACGCGGTTGATGATCGGGTTTTCAACCACGCGAACGATAAGGTCCGGACCGGACTTCTCGAAAGACGCGTCCGCAAACAGGCCCGTCGCAAAGAGGGTTTTCAGAGAGAGATCGATACGCTCGGCGTCAAACGGATCGCCCGGCTCGACCAGCAGGTAGGACTGGATCGTGCGGTCTTCGATACGCTCATTGCCTTCGACCTGGATCGTGCGGATACGCTCGCCAGACTGCGGCGCCTGAGCGCTCGCTGAAAGCAAAGCACCGACCGCAGTGGACGTGCCGAGCAACGCGGCAACGCTAATCATGGAAGCAACGAAGACTGATCGCATGGCGTCTCTCTCAATTTACAACGGAAATCGGCTATCAGCCTCGAGCGCCGTTGAACAGCCCTGTTTCCAGTACATCGCCCCAGGTAATGAAGACAAACATCCCCAAAAGCAGGAACATACCGGCCATAAGGGCCCCCTCCTGTATACGTGCAGGCAATGGCTTGCCCGCGAATGCTTCATAGCAATTGAACACGATGTGGCCACCGTCAAGAACAGGAAATGGAAGTAAATTAAAGAATCCGATTCCTACAGACACGGCCGCGCAGATCGTCATCATGCTCCAGAAGAGTGCATTGATACGCGTTGCTAATGGCACTTCGCTATTCGCCATCGTCCGGTTCACAACCCGTCGGCTGATATCACCGATAGCAACCGGTCCGCTGAGAGAACTCAGCGCTTCCTTGCCTGTAATCATCCGGCCAATCATGTCAGTCGTCTTGGACACGGTGTCCCAGGTCTGGACGCCGCCCATGGCAAGTGCTTCGACCGGATTGTAGTCAATTCTCTGCGCTGTATCGCGCATTTCCTGAAGCGTGATGCCGATCGTGCCGAGAGCCTGGACCTGACCGACCGCATTCTCGCGCATCTGACGCTGCGGCGTGACGGTCAGCTGGATTTCCTCACCATCGCGCTCGACGATGGTGAGCAACTCCTTGTTGCTCGACATGGAGACAATTGTCTGCAGGTCGCCGGCATTGTCGACAGCCTCGCCGCCCATGGAAACAAATATGTCTCCCGTCTCAATCCCGGCTTCCGCTGCCGCGCCGCCCTCGACGACACTCGTCACACCGACACGCGCCTGATAGGCGCCGTTGAAATAGAAGAAGACCGCGAAAATGAGAGCCGCCAGCACAAAGTTCGCTGCCGGGCCAGCCGCGGCAATTGCCGTACGCGGCCATACGCCAATCTCATGGAATGGCTTGCCGACTGGCCCCTGCTCTATCTTGCCGACATCGCCCGGAAGCTGGCTTTCGCCAACGAATTTCACAAAGCCGCCCAGCGGGATCCAGTTTACGCGCCACCTCGTTCCGCGCTTGTCGCTGCGTTCGAAAATCGGCTTGCCAAAGCCAACCGAAAACGACTCGACGCCCGCGCCAAAATAGCGGCCTGCGAGATAGTGGCCGAGCTCGTGAATGACGACCACGACGCCCAGCATGAAGACGAGGCAGACAATAAAGATCGGGCCCTGGCTGAGAAATCCATCCATCATCATCATCAATCCTTCGCGCCGGCCATGCTTGATGCAACCAGTTCCCGCGCAAGCTTGCGCGATTCAGCATCTATATAGCCGATCTCGTCGAGGCTTAGACAGTCGCCCGTGTGAGTGAAACGATGGCTTAGCTGCGATACAGCTTTCTCGTTCACACGGTTGATGTCTGTGAACTTGCAGCGCCCGGTCAGAAACGCTTCAACCGCTTCCTCATTCGACGCGTTGAGGACGATTACGGCGGCATCTGATTCGTTCAGTGCAGCACGCGCGAGCCTGATGGAAGGGAAGCGCCTGTCGTCCACATTCTCGAAATCGAGCCGCGCAATCGCGGCAAGATCCAGCCGCTCGACGGCGGTCGGAACGCGGCCATTCGGCCATGAGAGAGCGTGGGCAATCGGCGTCTGCATATCTGGTGAGCCGAGCTGTGCAAGGAATGAGCCATCAATATAGCTGACGAGCGAATGAATGATCGACTGCGGATGGACGAGAACATCGATGCGCGATTCAGGCACGTCAAACAGGTAGCTCGCCTCGATCAGCTCAAGCGCCTTGTTCATGAAACTTGCGCTATCGACCGATATTTTGCGGCCCATCGACCAACGCGGATGCGCGCAAGCTTGCTCAGGCGTCACCTTCGCAAGCTGCTCGAGCGGCGTGCGCAGGAATGGCCCACCCGACGCTGTCAGAATAAGGCGCTCGACATCCTCGGCGCGCTCCATGACCTGGAACATCGCATTGTGCTCAGAATCGGTAGGAACGATGAGTGCCCCCGTCTTCGCCGCGACTTTCTTCAGAAGCGGTCCAGCGCAGACCATGCTTTCCTTATTGGCAAGTGCGACGTCGTTACCTGCATCAAGTGCGGCGTGAGTAGAAGCGAGGCCCGCTATGCCGACAATGGAGGCGAGCACGCGGTCAACAGGAAGCCGAGCCACATCTTCAATAGCAGACGCCCCTGCCAGCACCTCAACCCCGGTACCAGCCAACCGGGACTTCAGCGCATCAAGAAATCGCTCTTCGCCTATGACAGCTCTGCGCGCACCAAACTCCAGCGCCTGCGACGCAAGCAACTCCACATTCGTGTGCGCAGTCAAAGCCTCGATCTCGAAGGCTGGCTCATCGGCGACTGAGTTGGCATGTGCGACAACTGACAGCGCTGACTGTCCGATCGATCCTGTTGATCCGAGTATGCTGAGCTTGCGGGCCATTAGCTGGCCTGCAGTCCGAGCAATCCGTGAAGCGGCGCAATGAGCGCCATCGTGGCGGCACAGAACACAGCCGCCATGCCGAGACCATCAACACGGTCCATGACACCGCCATGTCCGGGCAAGAAGCCGCTGGTATCTTTAACGCCGTAACGGCGCTTGAGCGAAGATTCAAAAAGGTCACCCCACTGGGCAACGATGGAAATGGCAAAGCCCGCAAACAGCCAGGAGATGCGCGAAGCGTCCAGCAGGCCTGCCGCTATAAGGCCGCATAGGCCGCTGCAGATCATCGCCCCAATAGCGCCGCTCCAGGTTTTCGACGGAGAATCCTTTGGCGCCAGCGGCGGGCCACCAAAGCCGCGACCTGCGAAATAGGCACCGGTATCCGAGGCCCACACAGTCCCCATGAGGATCAGCGCGGCCGCCTGACCATACCAGGTCCCCTCGCGCAGAAAGAACAGCCCGAGCGGCAGGCCTGCGCTATAGAAGACACCGAAGGCTGCAACTGCGCGATCATTGATACGCGATGGGTGAATGAGGAAAATCAGGCCAGCGGAGACAAGAAGCGCAATGAATGAGACGCTCCAGTCTCCGAAATAGGCCGCAAAAACACAGACGGCCGCGAGAACGGCGGTGGCCGGCATGATAGGTGACGCCGTCATCCGCGCCCATTCATACCCCATGATGGCAGCAAAGATGGCACAGGCGATCGCCAGAACCATGCCGCCAGTCGCAACGACGAATAGCGCAAATGGTATGAGGACGAGCGCGGACAGTAGCCTCAGCGCCAGCTCTCTCGACTTATGGCTACCGGGCCTCGACGCAACCATCTAGCGCGCCTCCTTACCCAGACCGCCGAAACGACGCTCTCGCGCGCCGAACCGCTCAAGTGCCTTACGAAGGTGTGTCTCACCAAATTCGGGCCAGAGAACATCCATGAAGACGAGCTCGGCATAGGCGCCTTGCCATGTGAGGAAGTTGCTCAGTCTGTGCTCCTCACCTGTGCGGATAATCACGTCAGGATCGGGAAACGTCTTCGTGTCGAGGTGTTGCGAGATCGCTTCTTCGGTGAAGTCATCGAGCTTCATAGCGCCTGAAGCGACTTTCTCTGCGATAAGACGCGCTGCCCGTGTGATTTCCTCGCGCCCGCCATAATTGAAGGCAATGCCAAGATTGAACTGCGTGTTCTCGGCGGTCTCGTTCACAGCGAGGTCGAGCGAGGAACAGATATCGTCAGGCAATCCTGCGCGTGTCCCGAAAACGCTGATCTTCACGTTCTCGCTTTTCAGGCGCTTCAGGTCCTTCTTGATGAAGTGGCGCAGCAGCGCGAACAGCGCCGTGACCTCGGCCACCGGGCGGCGCCAGTTCTCCGTCGAAAACGAGTAGACCGTGAGATAGGACAGGCCCAGCTTCTGCGCTGCCTTTACAGTTTCGCGCAGGGCATCGACGCCGCGCTCATGTCCAATTGAACGCGGCAAGCCATTCCGGGTCGCCCAGCGGCCATTCCCGTCCATGATAATTCCGACATGGGCTGGCAGACTGGACGGGTCGGCAAATTCGGGAACCCCGTTAGAAGCCGGCTGCGCCATCAAACCTGCATGATCTCCGCTTCTTTTGCCTTCACGATCTCATCAATGCGGGCTATGTACGTGTCGGTGAGCTTCTGGACATCGTCAGACAGGCCGTGCGCCTCGTCCTTGCTGATGTCATTGTCTTTCTCGGCTTTCTTCAGCTGATCCATGCCATCGCGGCGCACATTGCGCACGGCGACACGGGCCTGCTCGGCATACTTGCCGGCGATCTTCGAAAGCTCAGCGCGGCGTTCCTCATTAAGGACCGGAATTGGGATGCGAAGCGTCGTGCCATCAGTGACCGGGTTCAGGCCAAGTCCTGATTCGCGGATCGCCTTGTCAGCGGCGCCAACAACGGACTTGTCCCAGATATTCACGGACAAGGTGCGCGCGTCGAGCACAGAGACAGAACCAACCTGGTTCAGCGGAACGGTCGAGCCATAAGCCGGCACATTCACGGTATCGAGCAGGTTCGGCGATGCGCGGCCCGTACGAAGGCCAGCAAGGTCCGACTGGAGCGAAGCAACGGCGCCTTCCATGCGGCGCTCAAGATCTTTTTTGTTTATACTCATGGCAATTGTTCTCGCACATTAAGAGATGAGCGTCGATGTTCCGACCCCACGCAGAACGTCTAGCAATGCGCCCTTTTTGTGAAGTGAGAACACGACAATTGGAATGCTTGTATCGCGCATCAGGCTGACAGCTGACGCGTCCATGACGCGCAGGTCCCGCGCAAGGACCTCCTGATAGCCAAGCTGCTCGTAACGCTCAGCGTTCGCATGCTTTTTCGGGTCAGCTGAATAGACCCCATCGACCTGCGTGCCCTTGAACATCGCGTCGCAATTCATCTCGGCAGCTCGCAGGGCCGCGCCAGTGTCAGTGGTGAAATATGGATTGCCCGTGCCCGCCGCGAAGATGACCACACGCTTTTTCTCCATGTGGCGGATAGCGCGGCGGCGGATGTATGGCTCGCAGACCGTATCCATTGGGATCGCGGACTGAACCCGCGTCGGTGTGCCGATCTGCTCAAGCGCGCTCTGCATCGCGAGCGCGTTCATCACGGTGGCGAGCATGCCCATCGAATCAGCTTGAGAGCGGTCCATGCCATTGGCAGCACCGGCAAGACCGCGGAAGATATTGCCGCCGCCGATGACCAGGCACAGCTCGACATTTGTCTGGCGGATCGCACCAGATATCTCTTCGGCAAATTGTAGGCAGGTCGGCATGTGGATGCCGAATTCCGATGGCCCCATCAGGGCCTCTCCCGACAGCTTCAGGAGAACACGTTTATAGACGAGCTCGCTGCTATGGTCGGTCTCTGTTGTCATGACTGTCTCCCAAGGCCGCTTAGCTCGTAAAGGATTCCCGGCTGCCTGTCATGGGCAGCCGGGAGACTTTAAGATGAGTTTTGCAGGCCTTACGAGCCGGAGGTCATGGAAGCGACTTCAGCAGCGAAATCGTCTTCTTCCTTCTCGACACCTTCGCCAAGACCGAAGCGCACAAAGCCCTTCAGCGTTGCGCCCTGCTCTTCCAGGAACGCGGCGACCGTCTGGTCCGGGTTCATCACGAATGGCTGCTCGACAAGGACAACTTCCTTGTAGAACTTGTTGAGGCGGCCTTCGATCATCTTCTCGATGACATTGTCAGGCTTGCCGCTTTCGCGGGCCTGATCGGTCAGGATCTGACGCTCACGCTCAACCAGCTCAGGGTCGAGGTCAGCCGTCGTTGCCGATGCCGGGTTCGTTGCAGCAACGTGCATCGCAACCTTGCGGGCAGCTTCAGCCAGGTTCGAATTGTCGCTACCTTCGACAGCGACGAGCACGCCGATCTTGCCCATGTTCTCAGCTTCCGGGCTGTGAACGTAAGCAGCGACCTGGCCGCCTTCAGCGGTCATTTTCGCAACGCGGCGAAGCGTCATGTTCTCACCGATCGTCGCAACGAGGCCGGTAATCATGTCGTTGACCGTACCATCGCCTTTTGGCGCTGGTGCGTTCTGGACAGCTTCGAGCGAACCGTCGGTTTCGAGCGCGGTCTTGGCGATGCCTGCGAGTGCGGACTGGAACTTCTCGTTGCGGGCAACGAAGTCGGTTTCAGCGTTCAGCTCGACCAGCGTGCCGGACGTGCCGTCGGATGACAGCAGCGCAGCAACCAGGCCGTCAGCCGCAGCGCGGCCCGCTTTCTTGGCGGCCTTGGAGAGGCCTTTCGCACGCAGCCAGTCAACAGCGGCTTCCGTGTCACCATCATTTTCGACGAGCGCTTTTTTCGCATCCATCATGCCTGCGCCCGTGCGGTCACGCAGGTCCTTGACCAGAGCGGCGGTGATCTGTGCCATCTCTATGATCCTTCCAGATTGAGTTTCAGGTTTTAGCTGTCAGCCTTGGCTTCTTCTTCGCCTGCGTCTGCTTCAGCAGTTTCGCTGGCAGCAGCATCAGCGGCGGCAACGTCGCTTTCGGCCATCGCGTCGATGTCTTCGGACTCGCCAAGATCAATACCGAGGCCAGCCGACGATTCAGCCAGACCATCGAGAACCGCATCTGCAATCAGGTTGCAGTAGAGCGAGATCGAGCGGGCGGCGTCGTCATTGCCCGGGAACGGGAAGTCGACATCGTCCGGGTCACAATTGGTATCGATCACGGCGATGACCGGGATGCCAAGCTTCTTGGCTTCCTTGATGGCGATCTGCTCCTTGTTCGTGTCGATCACGAACATGAGGCTCGGCAGGCCGCCCATATTTGCGATACCGCCAAGGGCGCGCTGCAGCTTGTCGCGCTCACGCTCGACAACGAGGAGCTCTTTCTTGGTGAGGCCCGAAGCGTCACGATCAGAGAGAACTTCGTCAAGCTCGCGAAGACGCTTGATCGACTTGGAAACGGTTGACCAGTTGGTCAGCGTACCGCCGAGCCAGCGATGGTTCATGAAGTACTGAGCAGAACGCTCTGCGGCTTCTGCAATCGGCTGCGCCGCCTGGCGCTTGGTGCCGACGAAAAGAACGCGGCCGCCCTTTGCAACCGTGTCGCGAACCTGGACCAGCGCCTGGTGAAGCAGCGGCACAGTCTTGGACAGGTCCATGATGTGGATACCCGCGCGATCGCCATAGATGAATGGCTTCATCTTTGGGTTCCAGCGGTGGGTTTGGTGGCCGAAGTGAACACCAGCTTCGAGCAGCTGACGCATCGTGAATTCAGGCAGAGCCATGATATTTCTTCCTCTTCCGGTTGACCGGCACGGACACTATCGGGCTCAAACCACTGAGCTCGACACCGGATGATCCGCGCATCGGGGGTTTAGAGCGCTGCCATATACGTAAAACGGGCCCAATTGCAACCGGGCTTTGTCAGGCCGCGAGCGTGTCCACGCGTGAGACGCCGGATGCCATCTTGAGCGCGCGCAACGCCTCAAGCCCCGTCGCATAGACGGCCGGAAGCTTCATGGAGACGATACGGCCATCAACAAGCGGCAGCTCAAGGAAAATCTCGCCCCGGTCCGCACCCGGCGCGTTGATGAGTCGCTCGGCCACGGCCGCCAGCTCATCAAAGTTAGCGCCGCGCGACAGGCGCACGACGAGCGCTTTCGCCTTCTTGCCAATCCGCGCCTTCTCAATCGGCTTCACATGCTTCACCGAGAGGCGGATTTCCTCTTCCTGCCGGCGCACATTCACCATGACGCAGATGCTGCTGGCCGGTGACATGAGATCACGGAAATTATCGAGCACTTCCGGCATCACCATCAGCTCGACCTCACCGGTCGGGTCAGACAGCGTCAGAAAAGCGAACTTGCCACCATTGCGGGCTGGCTTTTCGACCCGGCGGCGCACGACGCCAATCAGTTCAAGGGGTCGCCCGTCCACGGCCACATCGGCAATCTCGTTTGAAAGCGTGATGCGCCCTTCCTCAAGACTGTCGAGCACATCGTCGAGCGGGTGGCCGCTGAGATAAAAGCCGACCGCTGCGAATTCCTCATCGAGGATCTGCTGGCCATTCCAGGAGGACACTTCCTGCAATGTCGCCTTCACCGCAGGCTCTGCGTCACCGAACAGGCCGCCCTGCCCGCCAGCCCGGTCCTCGGCCGCCGAAACCGCCATGGCCGAAAGCAGATGCGCCGATGCGAGGCAGGTCGCCCGATTGGGCTCAATCGAATCGAACCCGCCTGCACGCGATAGCTGCTCGAAGCACTTCTTGTTCACGGATTTCGGATCAACGCGCTCTGCAAAGTCATGCAAGGACTGGAAAGGCCCGCGCACCGCGCGCTCGGCTTCCAGCTGGCGCATGGCCTCAAGGCCCACGCCTTTAAGCGCGCCCAACGCATAGACGAGCGCGCCATTCTCAACGTCGAAGTCGGCCGTCGACCGGTTCACATCCGGCTGGATGATATCGATCTCAAGACGTCGGCATTCCTGCACGAAGGCAGCAAGCTTGTCGGTGTTCTGCAGGTCGAGGCTCATAGAGGCGGCAAGGAACTCGACCGGGAAGTGGCGCTTCAGATACGCGGTCTGGTAACCGATAAGCGCATAAGCGGCGGCGTGCGACTTGTTGAAACCGTAGCCCGCGAACTTCTCCATCGTGTCGAAGATTTCGTTGGCGAGCGGCGCTTCGATGCCTTTGAGCTTCTGCGCACCGTCGAGGAAGCGCGCGCGCTGCGCGACCATTTCCTCGACCTTCTTTTTACCCATGGCCCGGCGCAGAAGGTCAGCTTCGCCGAGCGAATAGCCCGCAATCTCCTGCGCCATTCGCATAACCTGTTCCTGATAGACAGGCACGCCATAAGTCGCCTCAAGGATCGGCTCGAGATCGGGGTGCTGATAATGGACGTTCTTTGGGTCTTCCTTACCCGCCACATAGACCGGGATGTTGTCCATCGGACCTGGACGATAGAGCGAGATGATCGCGATGACGTCTTCGAGGTTGTGCGGGCGAACCTTGCGCAGCGTATCGCGCATACCCTGGCCTTCAAGCTGGAATACGCCCAGCGTCTGGCCGCTCGCCATCAGCTCATAGGTGTCCTTGTCGTCCAGCGTATCCCACTCAGGGCCAACATCGCGGCCATCGCGCCGGATGAATTTCAGCGCGCGGTCGATAACCGTCAGCGTCTTCAGGCCGAGGAAGTCGAACTTGACGAGGCCGCCCGCCTCCGCCCACTTCATATTAAACTGCGTAGCCGGAAGATCAGAGCGCGGATCATTGTAGAGCGGCACAAGTTCCGTAAGCGGACGATCACCGATAACAACGCCCGCCGCGTGCGTACCGGCATTACGATACAGCCCTTCAAGCGCCAGTGCCGTTTTCAGCAACTCTCCGACGCGCGGATCCTGCGCAACCTCGTCATCAAACTTCGGCTCATCGTCGATGGCATCCTGCAGCTTCGGCGGATTGGCAGGGTTGAACGGAATGAGCTTTGCCAGCCTGTCGACCTGGCCGTAGGGCATCTGCATGACGCGGCCGACGTCCCGCACCACAGCCTTTGCCTGCAGCGTACCGAAGGTGATGATCGCGGCCACACTGTCGGCGCCATACTTGTCGCGCACATAGCGGATCACCTCGCCGCGCCGCTCCTGACAGAAGTCGACGTCAAAGTCAGGCATCGACACGCGTTCCGGGTTAAGGAAGCGTTCGAACAGAAGATCAAAGCGAAGCGGATCGAGGTCCGTAATCGTCAGCACCCAGGCGACGACAGAACCCGCACCAGAGCCACGGCCCGGCCCAACAGGGATCCCCTGCTCCTTGGCCCATTTGATGAAGTCGGCAACGATCAGGAAGTAGCCCGGAAAGCCCATCTTCTTGATGATGCCCAGCTCATAATTGAGCCGCTCTATATAGGTCTCTTTCGGCGCGTAGAGCTGCGGCGCTTCGGCAAGGCGCTGCTCCAGCCCTTCCTCTGCCTGAACGCGCAACTCTTCAAACTCTGAGCGTGTTCCGTCGCCAAAGTTCGGCAGGATCGGCTCATGCGTGCGCGCACGCACCGCGCAGCGTTTCGCGATCTCTACCGTCGAGGCGACCGCTTCCGGCAGATCGGCGAAGAGCTCGATCATCTCGGCAGGCGCCTTCAGATACTGGTCCTGCGAGACCCTTTTGCGGTCGTCCTGACCAAGATACTCACCATTCGCGATACACATCATCGCGTCATGAGCGTGGGCGTGCTTCGGGTTCAGGAACCGCGCATCGTGCGTGGCGACCACTGGCAGGCCCAGCTTGTAGGCCGCTTCCAGCAAGCCCGGTTCACTGTCCGCCTCTTCCTGCAGACCGTGGCGCGTAAGTTCGACATAGCAGCGCCCCGGATAGGCTTCAGCAAAGCTCGACAGGGTCGCCTCGGCGTCGGCCTGCTTGTTCTTCAGGATATACTGCGCAGCCTCGCCCCGCATGCCGCCGGTCAGAAGGATCAGGCCGTCCGTCTTCTCAAACAGATGCTCTCTCTTGAGGCGCGGCACGCCATCCGCCGCCTCAAGATAGGCATAGGAGGACAGCTCCATGAGACGTTTGTAGCCAATCTCATTCTGCGCATAGACCGAAACCTGCGTCAGCCACTCCTGATGCCCACCATCGGTCACATCGAAACAGCACGCCATGATCGGCTGAATGCCAGCGCCAGACAGCGTTTCGGAAATCTCCAGTGCGCCGAACAGATTATTTCTGTCAGTCACCGCAACGGCCGGGACCCCATTGCCGACGGCCCAGGCTTTAAGATCCTTTGGCGTGATCATGCTCTCGAGAAGCGAGAAGCTGGTACGCACGGCAAGATGGATAAAAAGCGGCTCGGACAAGGCGGGCTCCTCTCAGGCGAGGATTATGCCCCGTATTGCCGATGAGTCGAAGGGCTCAGCCTGCAAAGGCTGTGAGTTTTCCTGCCTTCAGCGTCAGCACCCGGTCCATATGCTGGTTGAGCGCCATATTGTGCGTGGCGACGAGGACCGCAGCCCCCTCCATACGCGCAATCTTGATCAGGCTGGCAAAGACACGCTCGGTGGTGGCCGGGTCGAGATTGCCGGTCGGCTCATCGGCGATGACAAGCTTGGGGTCATTCACCAGGGCGCGGGCAATCGCGACGCGTTGTTGCTCACCGCCTGAAAGCGCGCCCGGCTGGTGCTCAACCCGCTCTGAGAGGCCCATCTCCGCCAGAAGCTCACGGGCTTTCTCCCGCGCAAGGCTCCGCTTCACCCCATTCACCATGAGCGGCATCGCGACATTATCGAGCGCGTTAAACTCCGGAAGCAGGTGGTGGAACTGGTAGACGAAGCCGAGCTTTTCGCGGCGAAGGCGCGTGCGCACAGCATCGGAAAGGTTCAGAACCCCCTCGCCATCCAGCAGGACTTCACCGCCCTCTGCCCGCTCCAGAAGGCCGGCCGTATGCAGCAGCGTCGACTTGCCCGACCCCGACGGACCGACAAGACCGACCAGCTCGCCGCGGTTCAGCGTCAGGTCGGCATGATCCAGAACCTGAAGCACAGTTGGGCCGGAGCGGTATTCGCGAACGATGCCGCGAAGTTCAAGAACAGGTGCAGCGCTCATCACTCGAACCTCAACGCATCAACAGGATCGAGACGTGCCGCGCTCCAGGCCGGCCAGATCGTCACCAGGATCGACATGCTCATCGCCCACAGCGTCGTGAATACAGCCTCCGCCCAGTCGAGCTCTGCTGGCAGGCCATCAAGGCCATAGACTTCAGCATCGAAGATATCCCGACCGAGAATGGAGCTGAGGAAGCCTTCGACTACACCGATGTTCAGTACGATCAGTACGCCCAGCGCGAGACCGATCAGGGCGCCGGTCAGACCCAGGATTGCGCCAATCATGATAAAGACCCGCATGATCGCGCCGCGCGGTGTGCCAATGGTTCGAAGGATGGCGATGTCGCGCGTCTTGTTCTTCACCAGCATGACCACGCCCGTGATAATGTTCAGCGCCGTGATCGTGATAAGGATCAGCATGATGACCCGCATCATCCCGCGCTCGACATTCAGCGCATTGAAATAGGAAGCGCGCCGCAGCTTCCAGTCCTCGACGCGTAGCCCGCCCGTGAGCGACCGAATCTCCGCCATGACAGGTTCAGTCCGCATCGGATTGTAGAGCCGTGCATCAATCGCCTGGTATTCGCCGCGCTTGTTGAAGAAGAGCTGGGACTGCTCCATCGGCATCAGGACATAAAGCTTGTCGAGTTCTACACTGCCGGTCGTGAACGTGTCGCCGATCGTATAGGCCTTGGAGCGCGGCGTGACGCCAAACGGCCCGGCCACACCCTCAGGCGCGATCAGCGTGATCTTGTCACCGATGCGGAGCCCGAGATCCTGCGCAAGGAAGGCGCCGATCAGGACAACGTCGCCGCCATTACGCCCCTCACCGAAACCGGCTGCATCCGCTGTCGACTGGCCGCCTTCGAGATAAGGCAGGTTTCCGATGTCCTCGGTGCGCACGCCGCGCACAATGGCGCCCGTCCGGCCATATTCGGACGTCGCCAAAACCTGCTGCTCAATGATTGGGAAGGCATGCTCGACGCCTTCCAGCTCGATAATCTCATTCGTCAGGATATCGACATCGGCTTCAGGCAGACCGCCAACGGAAACGAAGACATGCCCCTGCCCGCCTAGAAGCGCGTTCAGCAGCGTCGAGCGAAAGCCCGCCATGACGGACATGATGACGATCAGCGCCGTCACGGCCAGCATGATGCCAAAGAAGGAAATGATCGAGATGAGGGACACACCGCCATGCTGGCGGCGTGCGCGCAGATAGCGCCAGGCGAGCGCCCGCTCCACCTGGCCGAAAGGCGCAACTTTCGCCATCAGTCGGCCTTCACCATCTCGATGGCCTGCTCCAGCGTCATGTCGGACTTCTCGCCGGTCTTGCGGTTCTTCACCTCGACCATACCAGCCTCGACACCGCGTGGGCCAATCACGATCTGCCAGGGCAGACCAATGAGGTCCATCCGGTTGAACTTGGAACCCGGGCGTTCATCGGTCTCATCATAAAGCACGTCGAGACCAGCTGCCTGCAGCGCCGCATAGGCGCCATCAGCCACGCCCGACACTGTCTCATCCTTCGGCTTCATCGAGATGAGACCCACGTCGAACGGCGAAACGGCTTTCGGCCACACAATGCCATTCTCGTCATGGCAGGCCTCGATGATGCCGCCAACAAGACGCGAAACGCCGATGCCATAGCTGCCCATCTGGACGGGAACATTTTCACCCTCAGCGGTCTGCACGGTGGCATTCATCGCCTTGGAATATTTCGTGCCGAAGAAGAAGATGTGCCCAACCTCGATCCCGCGGGCCGACACCTGACGGTCTTCCGGCACCTTGGCGAATTCGGCCTCGTCATGCTTCTCCTCGGTCGCCGCATAGTATTGCGTGCGCCGTTCCATGACGTCTGACAGCTCACCGTCAAAATCGAGGTCCAGCCCCGGCGCAGGCACGTCTAGCAGCGCGCGGTCACAGAAAACGGCGCTCTCGCCCGTATCTGCGAGGATAATGAATTCATGGCTGAGGTCGCCGCCAATCGGGCCGGTATCAGCCTGCATCGGAATGGCGGTCAGTCCCATCCGGTCGAACGCGTTGAGGTAGGCACAGAACATCTTCTGATAGCTCTTGCGCGCGCCTTCTTCGGTGAGGTCGAAGGAATAGGCGTCCTTCATCAGGAATTCGCGGCCCCGCATCACGCCAAAGCGCGGGCGGATCTCATCACGGAACTTCCACTGCGTGTGATAGAGGTTCAGCGGTAGCGCCTTGTAGCTTTTCACATAGGCGCGGAAGACATCGGTGATCAGTTCTTCATTCGTCGGGCCGAACAGCATTTCGCGCTCATGACGGTCGGTGATGCGCAGCATCTCCTTGCCATAGGCCTCATAGCGTCCGCTCTCCTGCCAGAGCTCGGCCTGCTGGATCGTTGGCATGAGCAGCTCAACCGCCCCTGCCCGGTCCATTTCCTCGCGGACGATCTGTTCGATCTTCTTGAGGACACGAAAGCCGAGCGGCAGCCAAGTATAGATACCGGCGCCGTTCTGGCGGACCATGCCGGTGCGCAGCATGAGCTGGTGCGAAACGATGGCCGCATCAGCTGGCACATCCTTGGAAACTGGCAGGAAATATCTGGACAGGCGCATTGAGACTGGCTCACTCCTAACAAGGCGGGTCGCGGCCCCCTGTGTTATTGTCAGTCGCTGCAATTGGCTAGTGTGCGCCTGCAAGCACGCAGCGCTTTTTCACGCCCGGTTGGTCAGGCGCCGTAATAGCGAAGCAACGGCACGACGATGATGCCGGCGATTGCCGTGCACACCACCGCGCCAATCGTTGCCCAGATAGCCTTCTTGGCCAACATCGGCTCAGCAGGCGCGCCCTCTTCAGTGCCTTCCGGGATCTCGCCATCCTCGAACTGGCCGCGCACGCCAATCGGCAGGACGATAAACAGGCACATCCACCAGGATATGCAGAAGATGACGATACCGCCGACGAGTGACATTAGTGGTCGCCCTTCGGGGTCTCCATCAGCTCGACGAGGACACCGTTCGAGTTCTTCGGGTGCACGAAGACAATCGGCGTTCCATGCGCACCAATGCGGGGCTCACCAAGCACGGTCGCGCCGCGCGTCTTCATCACCTCGACGGCCTGATGGATATCAGCCACTTCGAAGCAGACATGGTGCTGGCCGCCCTTCGGGTTCTTCTGGATGAAGTTATGGATCGGGCTCTCTTCGTTCAGCGGCTCGATCAGCTCGATCTGGCTGTTCGGCAGGTTCACGAAGCAGACTTTCACGCCCTGCGCAGGCATGTCGAACGGCTCGGTAATGTCAGTTGCGCCATACAGCGTCTTGTAGGTCTCGATTGCATCGGGAAGCGACGGCACAGCAACACCGACATGGTTTAACGGGCCCAGTTTGAAGTCTTCAGCCATTTTATCCCTCACACTCTCATAACCATGACATCGACCAGCGGCTTGCGGCCGAACGTTCGTTCGCACGCCTTGCGGATGGCCCGCACCAGCGTGGTTTCAACTGCGTCGTCATCTAGGCGCTTTTTGCGCGAAAGACCATCGAGCGCCTCGTCGCAGGCAGCTTCAATGGCATCGACGGACTCATCGGCGAGGCTGCCATCCTCTTCGGACATGCCGCGCACCGCGAGATACGGTCCGTCAGCGATACTGCCGGACTCATCAAAGGACACGCTGGCCGAGACATAGCCAAACTTCGAGATCGCAATCCGCTCCTTCAGGCCTTCAGAGCCTGCAGGCACCAGCCGGTTGCCATCAAGGTGCAGCCTGCCATGCGGCACCGTGTCGATCACTTCAGCCTTGCCGGGAGCCAGCCGGATCATGTCGCCATTGCGGGGCGTCACAGCTTCGGGCACCTGCATGGAGCGGGCAAAGCCTGCATGCTCCACGATATGCCGCCGCTCGCCATGGACCGGCACCGAAATACGTGGGCGCACCCATTGATACATTCGTTCCAGCTCATCGCGCGCTGGGTGGCCAGACACGTGGATGACGTCCTTCGACATCTTGTCGGTGATGATGCGCACGCCCTTCTCGGCCAGCGCATTCTGCATCTCGAAGATGCCCTTCTCGTTGCCCGGAATGACACGCGAGGAAAAGATCACCGTGTCCCCGGCATTCAGCGAGATATGCCGGTGCGTATTGGCCGCAATCCGGCCCAGCGCAGCACGCTCCTCGCCCTGGCTGCCTGTACAGAGGATCAGGATATTATCTGCCGGAAAGCTGCCCACATCTGCCTCGTTGACGAGGTCAGGCAGGTCCTTCAGCACACCCGTCTGGACGGCTGCATCGACAATCTTGTGCATGCTGCGACCCGCCAGGCAGACACTCCGCCCCGCCTGACGCGCCGCTTCGATCACCGTCGACACCCGCGCAACGTTCGAGGCAAATGTCGCCACAGCCACCCTGCCCTTCAGACCGCCAATCAGTTCGATCAGATTCTTGCGCACGGTCGCTTCAGAGCCGCTTTCGCCATCGACGAAGACGTTCGTGCTGTCGCAGATCATGGCCAGCACACCTTCATCGCCGAGCTTCTTCAGCCCTTCGACATCGACGCCTTCACCGATCAGAGGATCAGGATCGATTTTCCAGTCGCCTGTATGAAGGATCGTCCCGGCAGGCGTCTCAATGGCGAGCGCATTCGGCTCCGGAATGGAGTGCGTCAACGTCATGTAGCGGACCTTGAAGGGGCCGGCTTCGACCTCTCCCTCGAGCGGCACCACATTCACATCGACATGTTTCAGCCCACGCTCGGCCAGCTTTCCGGCGACGAGATGGGCGGTAAACGGCGTCGCATACAGCGGCGCGCGAAGACGCGGCCAGAGCAGGCCCACAGCCCCGATATGGTCTTCATGCGCATGCGTCAGGAAGATCGCGTCGATCTGGTCAGCATGCTCGACGATGAATTCAGGGTCCGGCGTGATGAGGTCGATGCCCGGCGTGGTGTCGTCGCCAAAGGTCACGCCAAGGTCCACAAGGATCCAGCGCCTGTCATGCGCCGGGCCATAGCCATAGGCGTTCAGGTTCATACCGATTTCGCCGCAGCCCCCAAGCGGAAGAAAGACGAGTTCGGGCGTGTCCTTATTTGGCATCGGATCCTTTCCGGTTCCGGCGGTAAATCTCCAGAAGCCCAGACTCCATCAGGGTCTGGTCGTAATGGTCGATGGTCGCGCTCGCACCTTCAAAGAGCGAGGCAACGCCGCCAGTCGCAATTACTGTCATCGGCTGGCCGTATTCTTCCTTCACGCGCCTGACAAGGCCGTCGATGAGGTCGATATACCCCCAGAAGACGCCCGTCTGCATCGCGGCCACGGTGGAGTCGCCGATGATCTTCTCTGGCCGCTGGATGGCAATTCGCGGCAGCTGGGCCGCCGCATCGTGCAGCGCGCGCATGGAGAGGTTGATGCCGGGGCTGATAATGCCGCCCTCGAACCCGCCATCCGGGCCGACAATGTCCAGCGTCGTTGCCGTGCCGCTATCGATCACGATCAGCGCGCCCGGATAGGCGATGTGCGCACCGATTGCGGCGACCAGACGGTCAGCACCCACCTGTTCAGGGCGCGGGATGCGGATAGGAACACCAAGCTCCACCGACGCCTCACCGACGACCAGCGGCTCTGTCGCGAAATAGCGGCGGGCGAGGTTGCGGAAGTTGAACAGCGCCTGTGGCACCACGCAGGAAATCACACACGCATCAATGTCGTAGCTCGACACCTTGCGCATATTCATCAGGGGCTCGAGCCAGACGATATAGTCGTCAGCCGTCCGGCGCGCGTCAGTGGCGCTGCGCCACATAGCGACCCAGTCCTCGCCATCATGGAGCGCGAAGACCGTATTCGTATTGCCGACATCAATCGCGAGCAGCATGACTGCCAATCTCCTTTACCAGCTCTACATCGCCTGCACGGATCGTGTGCGTCGTCCCGTCCGCACTTGCAAGCAGCAGCGCCCCATCAGGCCCGACACCTTTGAAGATGCCGCTTTGCGCGTCAGCGCCTTTGCCGACAGTCACTTGCTTGCCCAGTCCTTCGGCATGTTTCTGCCAGTCGGCGAGCAGGCTCTCAAAGTCAGATGAGGCCTGCGCGCACCGTTTCACGAAAGCAGGACGGAGCGCGTCGAGGAACATCTCTGCATTGACGATCTCTGATGCACCAAGGTCCAGCAGGCTCGTTGCCGCCTGCCCTGCGCCCTCTGGCGCAAACCGGACATTCACCCCCATGCCACACGCGACCCAGCATGACTTCGCCGTCGTGGTGCCAGCCTCAACCAGAATACCGCAAAGCTTCTGGCCACTCGCGCGGACATCATTTGGCCATTTCAGCTGAAGCTGTCCGCCTTCAATAAAGGCAGAAGCGGCATCGAGAATGGCGAGCCCGGCAGCGAAGGGATAGCGGGTCGCCTTTACCAGCCCGCCCACTTCTTCGAACAGGGCGGTGACAAACAGATTGCCGGTCGGCGAATCCCATTGGCGGCCAAGGCGACCACGACCAGCGGTCTGCTTGCGCCCGGCAATCCAGACAGGTCCGAAATCATCGGCCTGCGCCCGCCTGCGGGCTTCTTCATTGGTGCTGTCGATCTCGTCGAACCAGAGAACTGGTGCGTCTGGTCTCACTGAATGAACCCGGCCGACGCTTGCGTCGCCCAGTCAATGAATGGCGACACGAAGACGAAGAGAACAAGACAGGCAGCCGCCGCGGCATAGACCGAAAGGGCTACAGTCGTGCCAACCGGCTGGAAGCGCTCTGCTGGCTCCTTCACCCACATCACAAGGATGATACGTAGATAGTAGCCAAAGGCGATCACCGAGCTTAGCACCAGCACGATCAGGAGCGGCAGGAGACCGGCATTCCAGCCAGCCTGGAACACGACCAGCTTACCGATGAAGCCAACGGCGAGCGGGAAACCTGCAACCGAAATCACGAGGATCGTCAGCGCGATGGCAAGTCCGGTGCGGCGACGAACCAGGCCAGCCAGCTCATCAATGCTCTCGACCATACCACCCTCACGGCGCATGGAGAGGACACCACCGAAGAGGCCAATGGATGCGATGACGTAGGTCGTCATGAACACCAGAAGCGCTGCCGCGCCATACTCGGCGCCCGCTGCCACAGCGACCAGCGCATAGCCCATATTGGCGATCGAGGAATAACCAAGAAGCCGCTTCAGGTTCGTCTGGATCAGCGCACCGAAGGCGCCAATCAGCATTGAAAGCGTCGCAATGATACCGATGATCATCTGCCAGTCTTCGAACACGCCAGAAAACGCGGTGAAGAGCAGGTTTGCGAAGACGACCATGCTCGCCATTTTCGGCGCTGTCGCGAAGAAGGCGACAACCGGGCTCGGCGCGCCTTCATAGACGTCCGGCGTCCAGACGTGCATCGGTGCCGCAGACACCTTGAACGCCATGCCGGAAATCATCAGCACCATACCGAAGACGAGGCCAATCGTGCGCTCAGAGCTCGCGATATCGCCATAGTCGACCGAACCGGTGAAACCATAGACCAACGAAATGCCATAAAGCAGGATGCCCGAGGCAAGCGCACCCAGCACGAAATACTTCAAGCCAGCTTCCGAAGAGCGGATCGAGTCGCGATGGAATGAGGCGAGCACATAGGATGAGAGGCTGAGCGTCTCGATACCCATATAGAGCGTCATCAGGTTCGACGCCGACAGGATGATCCCCATGCCGAGTGAGGCAAAGATCACCAGAAGCGGGTATTCGTAACGGATCGTCTCGTGGCGCTTGAGGAAGCCCTCAGCCATGAGCAGCGTCACGGCACCGGCCACGAAGCTGATACATTTTGCAAAGTTCACGAACGGGCCGGTCGTGACGAGGCCGCCAAAGGCTTCGCCGCCTTCCCAGTTCATGATGACAACGAGTGCGGCCAGCAGGAGCGTTGCCGCGCCCAGCTTGAAGGACAGGCCGTTGAAGCGGTCGCCCATATACGCGCCAGCAAGCACACCGGCGAGGCCTGCGAGCGCAAGCAGCAGCTCCGGGCCAATGGCAGAGATCATCGCCTGAAAGTCGAGCATAATGTGCCTCTATCCTCCGGTGATCATCTGAAGCGCGCGCAGGCTGCTTTCGCGCGTGATGTCGAATACGAGATTTGGCGTGACGCCAAGCAGGATGGTGCCGATGATCAGCGGGACAATGGTGACAAGGTCCTTCTTGCCCACATCGGTGATGTTTTCGAGCGCCGGATTGGTCACCGGGCCGAAGACCGTGCGACGGTAGAGCGTCAGCATGTAGACAGCCGAGAAAATTACACCAAGCGCGGCGCCAGCTGCTGCCCAGGTGGAAGCCTGGAAGGCGCCTGTCATGGTCAGGATTTCCCCGACAAAGCCACTGGTGCCAGGCAGGCCGACATTGGCCATGGTGAACAGCATAAAGATGGCCGCATAGATCGGCATCTTGTTCACGAGGCCGCCATAGGCTGCGATCTCACGGGTGTGAACCCGGTCATAGACCATGCCAACGACCAGGAAGAGCGCGCCGGAGATAAGCCCGTGCGAGATCATCTGGAAGATCGCGCCCTGCACGCCGACCTCGGTGAAGGAGAAGATGCCGAGCGTCACGAAACCCATATGGGCGACGGACGAATAGGCGATCAGCTTCTTCATGTCCGTCTGGCGGAAAGCGACCAGCGACGCATAGACGATGGCGATCACCGACAGCGCGAACATCATCGGCTGGAAGAACTCACTCGCATCCGGGAACATCGGCAGCGAGAAGCGCAGGAAGCCATAGCCGCCCATCTTCAGCAGCACGCCTGCCAGGATCACAGAACCGGCCGTCGGTGCCTGAACGTGCGCATCCGGAAGCCAGGTATGGACCGGCCACATGGGCAGCTTCACCGCAAAGGACGCAAAGAAGGCGAGCCACAGCCAGGTCTGCACTTCAGGTGCGAAGGCATAGGTCTCCAGCACCATGATGTCGGACGTGCCGGCCTGAAGGTACATGAAGACAATGGCCGCCAGCATGAAGAGCGAGCCGAGCAGCGTGTAGAGAAAGAATTTGAACGAGGCGTAGATACGGTCCGCCCCGCCCCACACGCCGATGATGATGAACATCGGGATGAGGCCTGCCTCGAAAAAGACATAGAACAGGACGAGGTCCATCGCGCAGAACACACCGATCATGAACGTCTCGAGGACGAGGAACGCGATCGTGTACTCGGTCAGGCGGTGCTTTACCGTGCCATAGGACGCAATGAGGCTGATCGGCGTCAGCAGCGTCGTCAGCAGGATCAGCAGAAGCGACATGCCATCGATGCCCAGCTTGTACTGGATACCGGCAAACCAGCTCACCTGCTCGACAAGCTGATAGCCTGGCGCATCGACCTCGAAGCTCGCCAGCATGACCAGCGACGCCACGAAGGTGGCCGCGGAGAAGATCAGGCCCGCCATGAGCGACTGGCGCCCACGAGTCTCTTCATCCTGGCCATTGCTGCCAGTGGCTGCCTGCACAAGCATGATCAGCAAGGCACCAGCCAGCGGCAGGAAGGTGACCGCTGTCAGAATTGGGAAATTGCCCATCAGCCCGCGCCTCCGACACGCCAGAAGATCACCGCGCCAAAGACGAGGGCCGCAAGGATGATCACGAATGCATAATGATAAAGATAACCGGTGTGCATGGCCGACAGACGGCGCGAGCCCCACCGGACGAGCGAAGTCACGCCATCCGGGCCGAAGCCGTCAATGATGCGCTTGTCGCCGGTTTTCCAAAGGAAGCCGCCCAGCCAGCTCGTGCCTTTGACGAAGGTCGCATTGTAGATCTCGTCAAAGTACCACTTGTTGGCGAACAGGCTGTGCAGTGGACCGCCCGATGCCGCGATCTTCGCGCCGAAACCCCGGTTGAAGAAATAGGTGAAGGTCGCGATCAGGAAGCCGGTCACCGTCACGAAGAGCGGCGCCCAGAACACCCATTCCGGCACATTGTACTTGTCAGCCAGCACGGTGTTGTCCGCCGCGTTGTAGATCGCGCCAGCCCAGAACTCGGCCTGGTAGTGACCCACAAAGGAGTCGTAGAAGACAAAGCCGGCAAAGATCGCACCGAGCGACAGGAGGCCGAGCGGGATCAGCATGACGAGCGGGCTCTCATGCGGGTCCTCGTGATGGTCATGGTGGTGACCATGATCATCGACCGACAGGTGCTCATCGGCGTGGCTGTCGACTTCCGGCGTTTCCGGCGGGATCGAATCCTCACGCGGGCCGTGGAACGTCATGTAGATGAGGCGCCAGGAATAGAAGCTGGTCAGCAGCGCGGCCACGATACCGAAGATGAAGGCCAGCATACCAAAGCTCACACCATTCGATCCGGCCGCAAACGTCGTTTCGATGATTGCATCCTTGGAGAAGAAGCCAGCAAAGCCGAACGAAGTATGCGGGATACCAAGACCGATGATGGCAATCGTACCGATCATCATCGCGGCATAGGTCAGCGGCATGAACTTCGCGACACCGCCCATGCGGCGCATGTCCTGCTCATGGTGCATGCCGTGAATGACAGAGCCTGCCCCGAGGAAGAGAAGCGCCTTGAAGAAGGCGTGTGTGAACAGGTGGAACATCGCGGCCTGATAGGCACCGATACCAGCGGCAAAGAACATATAGCCGAGCTGCGAACAGGTCGAATAGGCGATGACGCGCTTGATGTCGTTCTGCGCCATGCCAACCGTCGCCGCATAGAGCGCGGTCACTGCGCCGATCAGCGTCACCATGCCGGCAGCGAACGGTGCGTACTCATAGATCGGCGACACGAGACAGACGAGATAGACGCCCGCGGTCACCATCGTCGCGGCGTGAATGAGCGCGGACACAGGCGTCGGGCCTTCCATCGCATCCGGCAGCCAGACATGCAGGAAGAACTGCGCCGACTTGCCCATCGCACCGATGAAAAGAAGAACACCGATCAGCTCAAGCGCTGGAACGTTGAGGCCGAGGAATGGCACGATCAGCTCGCGGATCGGCGCAGCTTCCGCCAGCGCCAGCGGCGTCACGGTCGCATTCTCACGGATCGCGCTCAGCACGGGCTCGAACTCAACCGAACCGAACACCACGAACACACCCATGATACCGAGGGCCAGACCAAAGTCGCCGACGCGGTTCGTCACGAAGGCCTTGATGGCTGCGCTGTTCGGGGCTGCTTTCGTATACCAGAAGCCGATGAGCAGGTAGGAGGCGAGACCAACACCTTCCCAGCCGAAGAAGAGCTGGATGAAATTGTCCGCCGTCACCAGCATGAGCATCATGAAGGTAAAGAGCGACAGATAAGCAAAGAAGCGCGCCCGGTGCGGGTCTTCGCTCATATAGCCCCAAGAATAGAGGTGGACGAGGCCGGAAACGCCCGTGATGACCGCCATCATGACGATAGACATCGCATCGACGCGGATCGCCCAGTCAGCCTGGAACTGGCCAACATCCATCCAGGTCAGCAGCGTGATGATGTGCTGGACCGGCGCAACGACGGCCGCCCCATGATCCCCGGCTGCAGGCGCTGCGGTATGGACCGCCTCTGCGACACCGCCGCCAAAGGCGAACATGAAAAGCTGGATGACCGACAGGATGCCGGCGAGCCCGACCGTACCAGTCGTGATCACCATGGCCCCGGTATCGGTCACATATTTCTGGAACACCCCGGCGATCAGGGCAGCGAGGCCCGGCGCCAGGACGATGAAGAGAAGTGCAAAATCAGGAAGCATATCCGGCCTAGCCCTTCATCAGGTCGATGCTCTCGACGGCGATGTCGCCGCGATTGCGGAAGAAAACAACGAGAATGGCGAGCCCGACAGCTGCTTCGGCAGCAGCCACTGTCAGAACCAGCATGGCGAAGATCTGGCCGACAATCGTGCCCGAGAACACCGAGAAGGCGACCAGGTTGATGTTGACGGACAGAAGGATGAGCTCGATCGCCATCAGGATGACAATGATGTTCTTGCGGTTCACGAAGATGCCGACGACACCCACCGTGAACAGGATAGCCGAGACAGCCAGGAAGTGATTGACGGTAATATCCATGACCTAAAGCCCCTTGCCTGACTCAACGTCGATGCGGCGGATCGCATCCTTGCGGGTGCGTGCGGTCTGCTTGGCGATGTTTTGGCGTTTCACGTGCGGCTTGTGGCGCAGCGTCAGCACAATCGCGCCGATCATGGCGACCAGCAGGATGATACCGGAGAGTTGGAACAGCAGCAGGTACTCGGTGTACATCACCTGCCCGATGGCCTCGGCATTCGTTGCAGCGCCCGGATTGGCATTGATCTCATCACCTGTCGTGGCGCGCGCAAAGGTCACCAGCGCAATCTCGGCCGCGAATGCGACGCCCACCAGGGCGGCAAACGGCCAGTAGCCCAGCGTGCCCTGCTTCAGCTCGACGAAATCCACGTCCAGCATCATGACCACGAACAGGAAGAGCACCGCGACCGCGCCGACATAGACGACGACCAGCAACATGGCGAGGAATTCCGCCCCGATCAGGACGAGCAGACCCGCAGATGTGAAGAAGGCCGTGATCAGCCAGAGCACGGAATGAACCGGGTTCTTGGCGGCAATCACGGCGACTGCCGAGACCGTCACGATCGCTGCCAATATGTAAAAGGCGATGAGTTCCACCGGTGTGAGCCCCAATGTTGACAGCGGTCAGACCGCTGCAGGAAAGTGAAGGCGCCCCGCCCTAACGGTACGGCGCGTCGAGTTCAAGATTGCGTGCGATGAGGCGCTCCCAGCGGTCGCCATTCGCAAGCAGACGGTCTTTGTCGTAATACAGTTCTTCGCGGGTTTCGGTCGCGAATTCGAAGTTTGGCCCTTCGACGATGGCGTCTACCGGGCAGGCTTCCTGACAGAAGCCGCAATAGATGCACTTCACCATGTCGATGTCATAGCGGGTCGTGCGGCGCGAACCATCTTCGCGCGGCTCTGCCTCAATGGTGATCGCTTGGGCCGGACAGATCGCTTCGCAGAGTTTGCACGCGATGCAGCGCTCTTCGCCATTCGGATAACGGCGCAGCGCATGCTCGCCGCGGAAACGCGGGCTGAGCGGGTTCTTCTCGAACGGATAGTTCACGGTCGCCTTGCGCTTGAACATTTCCTGGATGCCGATTTTGAAGGCATGCAGGAAGTCCGTCATCATGGCGCCGCGGAGGGACTGAACGATGTTCATGCCTGGACTCCTGTGTAAACGACATAGCCTGCAACGATGAAGACGGCAGCCAGCGAGGTCGGAAGGAAGATCTTCCAGCCAAGGCGCATCAGCTGGTCATAGCGATAGCGCGGCACGACAGCCTTCACGAGTGCAAACAGGAAGAAGCAGAAAACGGTCTTCGCCATGAACCAGGCGAGGTGGCCAAGATTGACCATCCAGACCGGGAAGTTCGAAACGAACTCTTCGCCGAACGGAATTGGACCGTGCCAGCCGCCGAGGAAGAGAAGCGTCATCATCGAACACATCAGCACGATGTTGAGATACTCACCGATCATGAAGAGCAGGTACGGCGTGGAGGAATACTCCACCTGATAGCCAGCCACGAGTTCGGATTCTGCTTCCGGAAGGTCGAATGGCGGGCGGTTGGTTTCAGCCAGCGCCGAGATGAAGAACATCACGAAGACGACCACCATCACCGGGAAAAGTATGATGTTGTTGAAGCTGAACACGTGCCAGGTCCAGAAGCCGCCCGACTGGTTGTTGGCGATGTCGCTGAGGTTCATAGACCCGACGAGCAGGATCACCGTGATGATGATGAAGCCGATGGAGACTTCATAGGATACCATCTGCGCCGCTGAGCGAAGTGAGCCCAGGAACGGATATTTCGAGTTCGATGCCCAGCCGCCCATGATGATGCCATAGACACCGAGCGAGGAGACCGCGAACAGGTAAAGAATACCAACATTGAGGTCAGCAACGACCCAGCCCGGCGCGACCGGGATCACGGCCCAGGCAGCGAATGCCAGTGTCAGAGACAGGATGGGCGCCAGAAGGAAGACCGTCTTGTTCGCGCCTGCCGGAATGATGATTTCCTTCAGCAGGAATTTGCCGAAGTCCGCAAAACTCTGAAGCAGGCCGAAAGGCCCGACAACGTTGGGTCCCTTGCGCATCATCACAGCTGCCCAGACCTTGCGGTCCATGAGCAGGAGGAAGGCCAGCGAAAGCAGCAGGACAACCGTAAACAGCAGGATTTGACCAATGACGGTCAGCCAGCCGAAAAGCAGTCCATGTTCCTGGATGAATGCACTCATGGCGCTCGCCTACTCCGCTGCTACCGGCGTTTCAAGGCCACGCTTCATGAGCGAGCATTCCGCCATCGTCTTTGACGCCCGTGCGATCGGGTTGGTCAGATAGAAATCTTCGAAGGGCGCTTCAAAAGGACGCGCTCCGGCGAGGGTTTTGGCCTTTTCAGGCGCCTTGGACAGCGCCTCATGGCCGGCCTTGCCCGGGGCAAAGCCAAGACCTGCGAACACCGGATTATGCTCGCGAATCTGTTCGCGAAGCTGGTCTGCCGAATCATAGGACAGCGGCTTGCCGGTCAGCTCGGACAGCGCACGGAAGATCGCCCAGGCCTCACGGGCGTCGCCTTTCGGCTGGACCGCCTTGCGGGTCATCTGCACGCGGCCCTCGGTGTTCACATAGGTCGCTTCCATCTCGGTATAGGCCGCAGAAGGAAGAATGATGTCAGCGCGCGAGGCGCCGCGATCACCGTGAGAGCCGACATAGATCACGGTCGTATCACCGAGCTTGCTGAGGTCGAGCTCGTCGGCGCCCAGAAGGACCAGCGTGTCCACGCCGCCTTCGAGCATTGCCTTTGTATCAAGACCGCCCTCGCCCGGCACGAAACCGGTATCGAGCGCGCCAACACGGCCAGCCGCATTGTGAAGCACGCCAAAGCCGCTCCACTCTTCGGTGATTGCGCCCGCATCGAGCGCGATCTGGTGCGCCGCGTTCAGCACATCGAGCCCATGGTCGCCGACCAGCGCGTGCTCACCAATGACAACCATAGGGCGTTTGGCATTCTTGAAAGCTTTGACGAAAGCGCTGTCGCCTTTCAGCAGGCCATCAAGGTCTGCCGGGCCCGTGCCGAGGTGATCGTAGTCATAGGTGAGGTCGACGCCTTCGCCGACCAGACCAACCTGAAGATCATTCCAGAGCCAGGCCTTGCGGATACGTGCGTTCCAGACCGAAGCTTCGACACGCGGATTGGTGCCGATCAGCAGCAGCGCATCGGCTTCCTCAACGCCCATAAGCGTCGGGTTCAGAATGTACTTCTCGCGTACACCGTCAGCGCCATAGGCTGCGCCTGCCGGGCGGCAATCAGTCGATGCAATGTCGAGGCTGCGTGCAAGATCCAGCGCCGCACGGGCCTGTTCAACTTCAACGAGGTCGCCTGCGATAAAGCCTGTCTTCTCTTTCGAGGCTTTCAGCGCCTCCGCGGTCTTCTGGAGCGCCTCGCTCCAGCTTGCCGGGCGCAGCTTGCCATTCTCGCGGACATAAGGCTTGTCGAGGCGCTGACGGGCTAGGCCGTCCCAGACGAAGCGCGACTTGTCTGACAGCCACTCCTCGTTCACCTCTTCATTGATGACCGGCATGATACGCATCACGCCAGCACCCTTGGCGTCGACGCGGATGCCTGCGCCCATCGCATCCATGATGTCGATCGACTCGGTCTTGCGCAGCTCCCATGGGCGCGCATTGTAGGCGTAAGGCTTCGACGTCAGCGCGCCGACCGGGCAAAGGTCGATGACATTGCCGGAAAGCTCCGACGACAGCGACTTTTCCAGATAGGTCGTGATCTCGGCATCTTCGCCGCGCGAAATCATGCCCAGCTCTTCGACACCGGCGACTTCGGCTGCAAAGCGCACGCAGCGCGTACACTGGATGCAGCGGGTCATGATCGTCTTGACCAGCGGGCCCATATTCTTGTTCTCGACCGCGCGCTTGTTCAGCGCATAGCGCGAGCCAGACCGGCCATAGGCCATGGCCTGGTCCTGAAGGTCACACTCACCGCCCTGATCGCAGATCGGGCAGTCCAGCGGGTGGTTGATGAGCAGGAACTCCATCACCCCGTTGCGGGCCTTCTCGACATAGTCGCCAGAGGTCAGGATGTTCGGCGGCGTGCCATCCGGATTGAGGCGCATGTCGCCAACGGTCTGGGCACAGCTCGCAATCGGCTTCGGCGCGCCCTTCCACTGAACCAGGCACATACGGCAATTGCCGGCCACCGACAGGCGCTCATGATAGCAGAAGCGCGGGATTTCGGCGCCAGCTTCCTCACACGCCTGCATCAGCGTGTAGTGCTTGGGCACCTCAATATCCTTGCCATCGATGTTCAGTTTGAAAAGGTCGTCAGCCATCGCTTTAGAACTCTTGTACGGGATTGAATTTCGTCTCGCGCGACAGCGAATTCCAGCGCGCAAGGAGATAGGTCGGAACGATCACGAGCAGGCTGTCCAGCATCGTAGACGGGCGCCAGACCCGCATCACGAGCAGGTCATGCGCTAGCGTCAGCACAAGTGACAGCACAGACACCCCCAGAATCACCCATAGATACTTTGTCGAGACCAACGACAGGATACCGAGCACGATCATCGCGCCCATCTGCACTACTGGTAGCAGGACTGAATTCAGCGCCAGCACATCCACGCCGAAATACTGCGCTGTGACGATCAGGGCGAACGTATTCGTCCCGATGATCACGGCGCACCAGATGGCGGTGAGGATGTTGCGGAGCATGGTCATCAGTCGTGTCTGCCCTACTCCGCTGCCACGTTTGCGCCCTGCACCATGGTGCGCGGCGCCCGGTACTCGGAAATGCGGTCTTCGATCTCATGACGGAAGTGGCGGACAAGGCCCTGCACCGGCCACGCCGCAGCATCGCCAAGCGCGCAGATCGTATGACCTTCGACCTGACCAGCCACATCGAGCAGCATGTCGATATCCGACATCTCTGCCTGACCTTTGGCCATCCGCTCCAGCACGCGCCACATCCAGCCGGTGCCTTCGCGGCACGGCGTACACTGGCCGCAGCTCTCATGCTTGTAGAAGTAGGAAATCCGCGCAATCGCCTGGATGAGGTCAGTGGACTTGTCCATCACGATGACGGCCGCCGTACCGAGACCTGAGCGCAGGTCCCGCAGCGTGTCGAAATCCATATAGGCGTCCATGATCTGCTCGGCCGGCACCATCGGCACCGATGAGCCACCCGGGATCACCGCCTTCAGATTGTCCCAGCCACCGCGGATACCGCCGCAATGGGTCTCGATGAGATCACGGAAAGTGATCGACATCTCTTCTTCGACATTACACGGCTTGTTCACATGGCCGGACACGCAGAACAGCTTCGTGCCGGTATTGTTTGGACGGCCAAAGCCCGCGAACCACTCAGCGCCGCGGCGCAGAATGGTCGGCGCGACCGCGATCGACTCGACATTGTTCACTGTGGTCGGGCAGCCATAGAGGCCGGCATTGGCCGGGAATGGCGGCTTCAGGCGCGGCTGGCCCTTCTTGCCCTCGAGGCTTTCCAGAAGTGCCGTCTCCTCGCCGCAGATATAGGCACCTGCGCCATGGTGGACATAGAGATCGAAATCCCAGCCATTCTTGTTGTTCTTGCCGATCAGGCCTGCCTCGTAGGCTTCTTTCACCGCCTTCTCGAGCGCCTCGCGCTCAGCGATATATTCGCCGCGCAGATAGACGTAACAGGCATGTGCGCGCATCGCATAGGAGGCGACCATGCAGCCTTCGATCAGAAGGTGCGGGTCATGGCGCATGATCTCGCGGTCCTTGCACGTGCCCGGCTCGGACTCGTCTGCATTGACGACCAGATAGTGCGGCCGGTCACGGACTTCCTTCGGCATGAAGGTCCATTTGAGACCCGTCGGGAAGCCAGCCCCGCCGCGGCCACGAAGGCCGGACGCCTTGATCTGGTCGCAGATCCATTCCGGCGTCTGCTGCAGCATCTCACGCGTGAGATGCCAGGCACCGCGCTTCTTGGCCGCTTCGAGGCCTGGCGAGTGCGCGCCGTAAAGGTTTGTGAAGATGCGATCCTTGTCCTGCAGCATTAGCTCTTGTCCTCAGATGCAAGTGTCTTGGCCTGCTCGATCCAGGATTCCCGTTCAATCCGGCCCCGGAAAGACAGATACCCGTCGACCCATTTCACATTATCGCCGCTCCAGGCCGCGATCTGCGCATAGGTGTTCACACCAAGCTCATTGAGCTGTTTCTCAATTTTCGGCCCGATGCCCTTGATTTTCTTGAGATCATCGCCGCCCTCAGCGCCCGTCTCAGACGCGGCTGGACGCTCACCCTCAAGCTCCATCTCTTCATCGGCAGCTTTCACCGTCGACTTGGATGGCTCTTCGCGGTCAGTATTGGTCGGCTTCGACCGGGCCGGCTCACCCTTGGCTTCCGGCTCAGGATTGTCGCCCTTCGTCGCCTCTGGAAGATTTGGCAGGCCGGACACGCCATTGCGCGAGCCATCAAACAGGGCCGCCTCTTTCAGCGTTGTCGCTCCGCCAATCGGCGCACTGTTCTGGCGATCCACGAATGTCCCCGGAGGCACATCGACACCGCCCGCAAGACGCGACAGGATCTCATCGAGAGATTCCGGCGTCAGGTCTTCATAGTAATAATCGTTGATCTGGACCATCGGCGCATTCACGCAGGCGCCGAGACACTCGACCTCTTCCCATGACAGGCGGCCATCATCGGTCACGGCCATCTTCTTGCCGATGCGCTTCTCGCAGACCTTTTTCAGGTCGTTGGCGCCGCGCAGCATGCACGGCGTCGTGCCGCAAAGCTGGACGTGATTCTTGCCGACCGGCTGGAGGCGGAACATCGTGTAGAAGGTCGCAACCTCATAGACGCGGATATACGGCATCTCGAGGCGGTCAGCGACCGTGCGCATGGCCGGCTCGGACAGCCAGCCATTATTGTCCTTCTGCGCCAGCCACAGCAGCGGGATGACGGCCGAACGCTTCTTGTCCTCTGGGTACTTGCCCAGCCAGAACGCAATCGTCGGCTCTGTTTCGGCTTTGAAAGCGAAAGTCTCGCCCCCTGCCTCAAGATCAAAACGGCGAAGTGCCATTAGCGGTCGATCTCCCCAAACACGATGTCGAGCGAACCCAGTATGGCAGAGACGTCTGCCAGCATATGCCCCTTGCACAGGTGATCCATGGCCGCGAGGTGCGGATAGCCCGGCGCCCGGATCTTTGCGCGATATGGACGGTTCGTCCCGTCAGAAACCAGATACACACCAAACTCGCCCTTCGGCGCCTCGACGCAGGCATAAACCTCGCCTTCGGGCACATGGAAGCCTTCGGTGTAAAGCTTGAAGTGGTGGATGAGCGCTTCCATTGAGCGTTTCATGTCACCGCGGCGCGGTGGCGACACCTTGGAGCCTGCCAGCAGAACTTCGCCTTCCGGCATGTTCTCGATGCACCACTTCATGATGTCACAGGAGATGAGCATCTCCTCCATGCGACAGACATAGCGGTCGTAATTGTCGCCATTATTGCCGACCACGACCTTGAAGACGTCGCCCGGAATCTCGTCATAGATTTCGTAGGGCTGTGAACGGCGAAGGTCCCATGCGAGGCCAGAGCCACGCACCATGACGCCTGAGAAGCCCCATTCCATGATGATCTTCTCGTCCACGACGCCGATATCTACGTTACGCTGCTTGAAGATGCGGTTGTCCGTGATCAGCCCTTCGATATGCGCAATCGCGTCCGGGAACCGGCCGCAGAAATGCAGGATATCGTCGAGCAGATCAGGTGGCAGGTCCTGATGGACGCCGCCCGGACGGAAATAGGCAGAGTGCATGCGCGAGCCGGAGGCGCGCTCATAGAAGCCAATCAGCACTTCGCGCTCTTCAAAGCCCCACGTAATCGGAGCCAGCGCGCCGCAGTCCATCGCCTGCGTCGTGATGTTCAGCATGTGCGACAGGATGCGGCCGATTTCGGAATACAGCACGCGAATGAACTTGGCACGGCGGGGCACTTCGAGACCAAGCAAACGCTCGATCGCAAGGCACCAAGCATGCTCCTGGTTCATAGGCGCGACATAGTCGAGCCGGTCAAAATAAGGCAGGCCCTGAAGGTAGGTCTTGTACTCCAGCAGCTTTTCGGTGCCGCGGTGCAGAAGACCGACATGGCTGTCGATCCGCTCGACGACTTCGCCGTCGAGATCCATGATCATGCGCAGCACACCGTGCGCAGCCGGGTGCTGCGGGCCAAAGTTCAGCGTAAACTTGCGGTCGTCGTCGGAGGACGAAATGTAAGCGCTATCAGCCATTGTCAGCCTCCTTCTCCGCCTTTTCATCGCCCGGCAGCTCTTTGGTCATGCCTTCCCAAGGCGAAAGGAAATCGAAGTTCCGGTATTCCTGAACGAGGCTCACCGGCTCATAGACAACCCGCTTTTCAAGGTCGTCATAACGTACTTCGGTATAGCCCGTCAGCGGGAAGTCCTTGCGCAGCGGATAGCCTTCAAAACCATAATCGGTCAGGATGCGGCGCATGTCCGGGTGGCCGGCAAAGCGGATGCCGTACATGTCAAACGCTTCGCGCTCGAACCAGTCGGCGCTCGGGTGCAGGCCGGTAAGGCTCGGCACAGCCGCGCTCTCATCGGTCGAGACCTTCACCCGGATACGCTGGTTCAGGCGCATCGACAGGAAGTGATAGACGACCTCAAAACGCTGGCTGCGCTCAGGATAGTCGACACCGCAAATATCGATCAGCGTCTCGAACACGCACTGATTGTCGTCTTTCAGGAATTTCGACAGGCGCAGGATCGAATCGCGTTCGGCGAGCAGCGTCAGCTCGCCATGCTTCACATGGAAGCTTTTCACCATATCAGCGCACGAGTCGCTGATATGCTCGCCAAGCTCTTTCAGGGCTTCACTCATGACCAGTAAATCCTTTCCGCCTAGCGCTCGATCGAGCCTTCGCGGCGGATCTTCTTCTGAAGTTGCAGCATACCATAGACGAGCGCTTCTGCGGTCGGCGGACAGCCTGGCACATAGATGTCGACAGGCACGATACGGTCACAGCCGCGAACGACTGAATATGAATAGTGATAATAACCGCCGCCATTCGCGCACGAGCCCATGGAAACAACGTAACGCGGCTCCGGCATCTGGTCGTAGACCTTGCGAAGCGCTGGCGCCATCTTGTTGGTGAGCGTACCTGCGACGATCATCACGTCTGACTGACGCGGAGAGCCGCGCGGTGCCATGCCGAAGCGCTCCAGGTCGTAACGCGGATTGCCTGCCTGCATCATTTCAACAGCGCAGCACGCCAGACCGAACGTCATCCACATGAGTGAACCGGTCCGCGCCCACGCAATCAGGTCGTCTGCCCGCGCGGTGAAATAGCCTTTGTCGGCAAGGTGATCGGAAAGTCCGGCAAAGAACGGGTCATCAGCGCGCACATCGTGCCCGCCTTCGACACCGGCGCGGCCGGCTCCAAGTGCATATGGCTTATAGTCGTCGGCCATCTATTCCCACTCCAGCGCCCCACGGCGCCATTCGTATATGAAACCTACCGTCAGCACGCCGAGGAAGACGACCATGGACCAGAAGCCGAACACGCCAATGGTGCCGAGGCTGACAGCCCACGGGAAGAGGAAGGCCACTTCCAGATCGAAGATGATGAAGAGGATGGCCACCAGATAGAAGCGGACATCGAATTTCATGCGCGCATCGTCGAAAGCGTTGAAGCCACACTCATAGGCCGAATTCTTTTCAGGGTCCGGGTTGGACGGGGCCAAAATGGCAGCGCCAATAATGAAGAGCAGCGACAGGATCACACCAAGTCCCAGAAACAGGATCACTGGCAGATAGTCGAGGGCAAAGCGTTCAATCTCGGTCATATGAGGTGAGCTCCTCGAAGGACGGGCGTCGAAAGCGTCGGGTTAGGACGCTTTCAGCGCGATGGCAACATGCCATCCCCATCATAACTAACGTGGCTGACAGAAAATTCTGCCCCCTCGCATGCGGCGAGGCGACGCGCTGGCTGCAACCGGCATCCAGCTGAAAATGCGAAGGATTTGCAAGTCATACAGCTCCCCCTCGCCCACACTTCCCAAACACCGTCACTGCACCGTCAGAAACACCACGCCTGCACCAGAGTTTCCGACACCTGAGGGCACCGGGGTACAGTGGCACCCATGATCGCCCGTGACTGGATCCTTGATGTGTTGGCAGAGCTGGAGCTCTGGTACTGGCCCATCTTCCTCTGGGAACTGTACTGGCTGGACCGCTACCTCATAGCGAGACGCGCAGAACACCGCTCTGGCCTTGTTGGCTACTCGGTCTGCAAGAAAGGCCGCATCTATATCACGCTCCAGGCCTTCGCGGACAAACCAGCCCCGAATGACTGGACCGTGTTTGCGCCGCGTGCGCCTTGGAAGCGGCTGTCTCTGGATGTCTCTGAGGTGTGGCAGGGCCTGAAGGCTACTGAATCTCAAACACCCGCCCAGCGTCCATCTTTCAGCACGTCCGAACCATGGAAAATCTCCGCCGCCACAAACCTCAATCTCATTCCACCCTAGACACAGCGCCCAACCCAAACTCCGCATGGTGAGCGAAGCCGAACCACGCGGCCAACATCAACCCCACCACCCCAAACACCCACCTCCCGAAGATACCTGCGAAGGCAGGTATCCAAGATGCAGCCTCTGAGCCTAAGCAAGCACTCTCAAAGCCGCATCATGGACACCTGCCCCTCATCCTGTGCTTGTCGAAGGACGCAGGCGTCTGCGGATACAAGACCGCAGCCCGACCGGGCCTGCGGCCGCACGCGCTTCCTCATCCTGAGCCTGTCGAAGGATGAAGCAGGAAATCACTGAAGGAAGCGCCATAAGCCTCCTGAGACCCCGGCCTGCGCCGGGGTGAGCGGATTGAGTGAAACGCAGCCCTGAGCCCGATCCATCGCGAAGCGAGATCAAACCAAAAGAGCACCACTCAGATGAAGAGGGAAGCGGGGAAACGGAGCGAAAAGCACAAAGCCCCTGCCGGGGCATTCATTTCCTATTTTCGATCCACCGGATCGAAAATTTCGCTGCGCAAATCGGAAAGTGAATGGTGCCCGGGGGCGGATTTGAACCACCGACACGCGGATTTTCAATCCGCTGCTCTACCCCTGAGCTACCCGGGCGGGTTACTGGGGAAACGGCGTCATAACGCCGGGACTTGCCATTGTCCAATCCCCTGTTTGATCTTTTTGCAGCAAGCTGCAGACAACCTCAATTATAGCGCGGCTGAACCGTCTCTGCCGGGGCAGATTCGCCAGCCCGGACAGTTTCACACGCCGCGTCGAGATCGCGCAGATAGTCATCGATCATATCGGCATGTTTCGGCGACAGCATGAGATGAAGACTGCGCGGCTCCTTGGTGACCGAGGTGAACCAGCCACGCTTGTAGAGCTCGCCATAAAGCGCAAAGGAATGAAGGTCCGGATGGCGAAACGCGATGAGGCCAAGCAGCGGCGTGCCAAGAATCTCGAACCCACGAGAGCGCAGCCCCTGCTCTACTCTCTCGCGCGCGGCGCAGACCTTGCCCTGGAGGCGGCAATATCCCTCGACACCCAAATGGTTCATCACCGCCCAGGCCGCAGAAATCGCCCCGCCCGGCCGCGTCCCGGCGAGGGTCGGGGTCTTCATCGGCGCGCCAGACCAGCCCGCAAAGTCGAACGGCATGTGCTGATAGAGGTCAGCCGAGCGGAACAGCACGGTCGATGCGCCTTTGGCCGCATATCCATACTTATGAAGATCAGCGCTCATCGACTGGACGCCCTCCAGCTCAAAATCGAAAGCCGGCACAGGAACGCCATTCATCCGCGCAAATGGCGCAAGGAAGCCGCCAACGCAGGCATCGACATGAAGCCAGACGCCTTTCACAATGGCGAGGTCAGACAGCGCCGCGATCGGGTCGATGATTCCGTGCGGGAAATTCGGCGCGGAGCCGACGATCATCACAGTGTTCGAATCAATCAGCTCAGCCATGGCGGCAGGGTCAGCTTCATAGCTGCCATCGGTCTTCAGAGCCGCACGGCGCACTTCAATGTCCATGAGGTGCGCTGCTTTATCGAAGGCAAGATGTGCCGACTGCGGCAGGACGATATTCGCAGGTCCCGACTGGCCTTTCGAGCGGGCAAAGTCGCGCGCTGTCTTGAGCGCCATCGTGATCGAATCGGTTCCGCCGGATGTCATCGCGCCGGTCGACCCTTCTGGCCCATGCAGGAGGTCCAGCGCCATGGAGACGACATCCTTCTCCATCTTCGCAAGCGACGGAAAGGCAAGCGGCCCAAGGCCGTTCTCTGACATGAAGGCGGTGTAGGCTTCCTTCTGGACCTGCTCGACCTCTGGACCGGCATTAAAGACATAGACCGCCGTCTTGCCGTCGCGCCACTTGGCATCGCCTGCACCGCGCGCCGACATCTCGGATTTTAGCTCGGTCCAGCTCGTTCCTGTTTTCGGTAGTTTCATCGCTGCCTCCCAATCGGGCAGCATAATCGAACCGCCAGCAATGGCGACCCCTACAGGACTTGAACCTGTAACCGTCGGATTAGAAGTCCGGTGCTCTATCCAGTTGAGCTAAGGGGCCGGAAAGCGCGCCGGACTAATGCGTCCAGGGCTGTTTGCGATCGGCAGCGAAGTTCTGGGAGTAAGATTTCACCAGACGCTTTGGCTCACGCGGCTCATCGACAGTGAAAGTCAGCTTTTCGCGCTTGGCAAAGTCGATTGCCTGTTCACGCGTTTCGAAGTGCATGCGCACTTGGCCTGTTGTGTCGTTGATGCTGGTCCAGCCCATCAGAGGGTCAGCGAAGCGGGCATCGTGATCGGCACGAAACTCAAGAACCCATTCGCGCGTCTTTCCCCGGCCTGACTGCATGGCAGTCTTTCTGGGCTTATAGATCCGCGCGTCCATGTTCGCCTCCAGTATATCGATGGTCGGAGCGAGAGGATTCGAACCTCCGACCCCCTGATCCCAAATCAGGTGCGCTACCAGGCTGCGCCACGCTCCGACATCGGATTGCCCTTCTATGCAGACGCGCCGGACGCCGCAAGCCCTATTTAGCGGTTCGACGCAGCACGCGGAAAACTGCGTCCGCCCGCGCGGCCAAAACCGTGCCCACCAGCATGTCCGCCGTGACGTGCACAACGCCGTTATCGCTAGATATGACGCGGGGATGCGCCTCGAGCCAGTCGCCCGGACGGATGGTGCCGTAGAAGCTGGTGGTGAGCTTCAGTGTCACTGACATTTTCCGGGTTTCATACCAGACGGCCCAGGCAAGCGCGCCATCTGCAAACGAACTCACCATGCCGCCATGCATGAAACCCATGCTGTTGCAATGGCGGTCCAGGACCCAGATGCCGCTGCGCATGTCGCCTTCTGCCGTCGCGCGGCAGACGGGTCCGTTGCGTGTGGTGAACGGGCCGCGGGAAGAGGATATCTCGAAACCCGCAGGCGGGTCGCGGTGAACTTCGCTATTCTGCGGCATCGTTGCCGAAGATTGCGTGACGGACGGTGTCGCCCGGCTCGATGCCAAGCTCTGCTGCCCTGCCGCCATTGATCTCGAGGACGCCTTTTACCGGGGTGCCCGGCGAAATGGTGCGCAGAGAGCCCGGAACAGCATTACGGGCAATCATCACGACAGAACCGGTCGAAGAGATGAACAGCATGTCCAGCGGGATCAGCGTGTTCTTCATATACATCGCCGGCTCACGCGGATTGCCGAAGTCAAACAGCATCCCTGCATCTGGTGCCAGCGATTCGCGGTTCATGAGGCCGTAGGAAATCTCATCGCTCTCATCGGCGATCTCGATGTCGAACTGGTGGCTACCATTTGCCGAGTCGATCGTGACGCTCGAGGTCTCAAGCGGATCGGCAGGCGCGGTCTGCGCAAAAGCAGTGGAAGACGGCAGCACCATGGTGCTGAAGCTCAGGGCCGCAATGGCGAGAAGTGTTTTCATGCCAGCGGGTTTAGCCCGCACCTTTCGCACGCACAACACGTCTTGGAAGCCAGCGATGTATCTATTCTGTAAGGACGGCGCTCACATAGGCGCCGCGCGTGCCTTCGGAGATTGTCACGGTGAACTGCTCGCCCGGCTCTGCCGACGAGATGCCGCTACGGCGAAGAACGGAAATGTGGATGAAGACATCCCCCTCCTCCTCGACCCGATTTACAAAACCGAAGCCGCGTTCTGTGCTGAACCACTTAACAATGACGTCTTCAGGTTCAGGGGCAGTGCCTTTTTCCTTGGCGATCACCTCGCGAGGACGGTCCATCTCGATGATATGCTCAACCTGCCAGCCCCGATCGCCGGCTACAGCGTCGCAGACGATACGTGCCCCTTCATCGGCATCAGACTCGCCATAGGCCCGCAGCGCCGAGATATGGATCATCACATCGCCCGAAAGCTCAGATGAGGTAACTGAATCAGGAATGACGAAACCGTAGCCCTTTGCAGGGTCAAACCATTTGATAGCGCCAATCACCCGCACTGAGGTTGAAGGCTCTATATTCTGGATTTCAGGTTTCACCGCACTCATCGACCCACCATTCCCGTTAAGAATAGTAGAAAAGCCGAATCGGAATGTCATCCCCGAAGGGGACAACAAATCGTGTTTTACGCGAAATTGTCCAAAAAAATGGCACTCCCTAGGGGAATCGAACCCCTCTTTCCAGGTTGAAAACCTGGCGTCCTAACCGATAGACGAAGGGAGCGCTCGGTTTGGAACGCGCGATATAGCTGTCACTCGCGCGGCTTGCAAGCGGCTCTATGCGGACAAATCAGTTTTTTGCAGTTGGGCGCCTTTTCGCTGGATGCACACCAGACCGGGATCCCCCGTCATGCAAGGAAATCCGGGGCTTAACCGCCTGTTGGCGCAGCATCCACGAGTTCCAGTTGCGCGCGGCGGCGGCCATTCCACTCGTCACATTTCAGGCGTCCGACCAGATGAAAGCGCCCTCGCGCCTGCAGCGCATCGCCCAGCGGCGTGCCGACACTGCGCCAGCTCAGCACTTCGACTCGCCCTGTCGTGCTCTCAGCTGTCAGGCGCAGATGATTGGCACCGATGGGCCGCGCATGCGTGATCTCCATATCCGTCAGCGCAAAATATGGTTCAGGTGCGCCTTGCCCGAACGGGCCGAGCTGCGCGATGAGATCAAAAGTGTCAGGCGACACAGCACCCGCGTCCAGCAAGGCGTCGACTTTCAGTTCCCGCGCCGCATCCCGTTCATCTGAAAAGGCGCTGAGATGGGTATTAAGCCAGTCGGAGAACGGCCCGATCTGGTCTGGCTCAAGGCTGAGGCCGCCAGCCATCGCATGACCACCGCCTGAGAGAATATGCCCTTCGCGTGCAGCCTGGGCGATCGCGTCCCCGATATTCACACCGCGTACAGACCTCGCCGATCCCTTGGCGACTGGACCAAGCTCCCTGCCCCAGCCGATCACGATTGTTGGCCGGTGGAAGCGGTCCTTGATTCGCCCTGCCACGATGCCGATGACGCCGGGATGCCAATCTTCGCCAGATACGACGAGGGCATGACGGTCAGGATCCTGCTCCAGCTGACGTTCTGCCTGTGCCGTTGCGATTTCTAGAATATGGGCCTCTACGGCCTTTCGCTCATCATTCAGACCATGAAGCCGCTCTGCGAGTTCAATCGCTTCCTGACGGTCATCTGTCGCGAGCAGCTTTGCCGCAAGCCACGGGTCACCGACCCGGCCGCCTGCATTGAGGCGGGGCCCAAGAACGAAGGTCGCATGATACACGCTTTCAATCCGGCCGATCCCGGCAACGTCTGCCAGCGCGCGGAGCCCCGGATTTCCGTCACGGGCCATGATCTTCAGCCCCTGATGGACAAAGGCGCGGTTGGCATCGCGCAAAGGCGACATGTCGCAAAGCGTGCCAAGGGCACAAAGGTCGAGCCAGTCGAGCATGTTGGGCAGGCCGCCAGCAGGCGCGATATTCCGCTTGCGCGCTTCTGCGTTCAGAGCTGCGAGCATGACATAGACCACGCCAGCCGCCGCGAGGTGGCCATAGCCGGATGTGTCATCCGGCCGATTGGGATTTACCAGCGCGGCCACTTCCGGCCATTCATGCCCCATCAGGTGGTGGTCGATGACGATGACCGGCAAGCCAATGCGGTTGGCTTCTTCAAGCGCTTCCGTCGCCGCAGCCCCACAATCAACCGTGATGACGAGGTCGGCGCCCTGTTCTTTCAGATAGCGAAAGGCAGCTGGAGACGGGCCATAGCCTTCCGTCAGGCGATCCGGGACGTAGAGGCCAAGCTCTCGCCCCCAGGCGCGAAAGTACCGGGCAAGCAGGGCCGATGAGGTGCCGCCATCGACGTCATAATCAGCAAAGACAGTAACGTTCCGGCCATCTGCGATCGCGTCCATAATAAGACGCGCCGCCTTCTCCATATCCTTGAAGGTGGAGGGGTCCGGAAATGTGTCACGAAGCTTCGGCGCCAGAAATCCCGGCGCTGCGCCCGCTTCTACGCCTCGAAGAAAAAGCAGTCTGGAAATAAAGTCCGGCGTGCCAAGCGAAAGGCTCAGCTGCCGGACCTTGTTGTCGTCGACGTCGGCGAGCGACCAGTATCGATCGCCGAGCGACTGACCGACATTGAACAGGTAGCCGCCGCCCGGCATCACCTAAGCGGTGCGGTAGCGCGACTGGATCTTGCGGACCATGCCGTCGGCCGAGCTCATGACGAGCGTATCTGTCGTGATGACGCCAGGACGAACGACGACGCCGTCCACCAGGCCGCCCTTTGTTACGCCCGTTGCGCAGAAGACAGTCTCTCCGCTTGCAAGCTCATCAAGATCATACTTGCGATCGAGATCGGTGACGCCAACGCGCTTGGCGCGTGCGCGCTCATCGTCATTGCGGAAGAAGAGACGGCCCTGCATCTGACCGCCAACGCATTTCAGCGCCGCTGCCGCGAGCACGCCTTCTGGCGCGCCGCCCTGCCCGATATAAAGGTCGATGCCGGTGTCCGGATTGGTGGTGTTGATCACGCCAGCGACATCGCCATCAGAGATGAGGCTGATGCGGGCGCCAACGCTGCGGATACTCTCGATGATATCGGCATGACGCGGACGATCGAGAACGCACACCGTCATCGACTCGACAGGCCGTCCTGCAGCTTTCGCCATGGACTTGATGTTCTCGGCAGGCGTCGCATCGAGATCGATCACACCTTTTTCGTAACCCGGGCCGATGGCGATCTTGTCCATATAGGTATCAGGCGCGTGCAGCAGGCCGCCACGCGGCGCAATCGCAAGAACAGCGAGCGCGTTCGCCATATTCTTGGCGGTGAGCGTTGTGCCCTCAAGCGGGTCGAGCGCAATGTCGATCTCCGGGCCGTTCCCGGTGCCGACTTCCTCGCCGATATACAGCATCGGCGCTTCATCGCGTTCGCCTTCGCCGATCACAATCCGGCCTTTGAAATCAACCGAGTTGAAAGCCGTGCGCATCGCATCGACAGCGGCCTGGTCAGCGGCTTTCTCATCGCCCAGACCCGCGAGCTTCTGCGCCGCAATCGCCGCCACTTCGGTTACACGTACCATCGCATCAGCAAGATGCGGGACGAGAATGCTATTTGTCATATTCTTCCTCGCAGCCAGAATGGCTGTCCCCCTACTCCGATGAAGCCTCAATGGCCATTATCTGCGGTGTTCCTACATTGGACGCCAGCGACTGCAAGCGCTCGCGTGCATTCGATATCTCCTTGCGTGAACAGAGATGCGTCACGATAGCAATCGGCGCGGCGCCGTCCTCGTCAGCCGAGTCCTGCAGCAATTTGTCGATCGACACGCCCGCCTCGGCAAGTGCTTCGGTAAGTTCTGCGAGCGAACCGGCTTTATCCATCAGCTTGACGCGGACAAAATATGCAGCGGTTTCATCGGCTTCTGCGACAACGAACTTGCGGCGCGCATGGTGTTCGGCGTGACCGAACGCTGGGCGCGCAATCGGATTGAAGAGCTTTGCCACGTCGCCCATGACGGCGCTCGCCGTAGGTCCGGGACCTGCGCCGGGGCCTGTCAGCGTAACGGCACCTAGCGGATCACCTTCTACACGGACGGTGTTAAGGCTGCCATTGATGCGGGCCAGCGGGTGATTCTTCGGCAGGGCGAATGGCTCGACGCGGCAGACAACACCGTCGCCTGCAATCTTGCCCTCTGCGATGAGCTTGATTCGAAGGCCGAGCCTGTCAGCAAGATCGAGGTCAAGCAGCTCGACACCATCGACGCCGGACACCGACACTTTTGAGAAGTCGAGGTCGGCTGAGAATGCGATGGCCGCAAGGATGGCCGCCTTGTGAGCCGCGTCCATGCCGGACACGTCGAGGGTCGGGTCAGCTTCAGCAAAGCCGAGACGCTGAGCCTCAGCCAGAACGGTGTCGTAAGACTTGCCGGTGTCGAGCATCTCGCTCAGCAAAAAGTTACACGTGCCATTCAGGATGCCGGTAACGCGGTTGATTTCGACGCCAGCGAGCGAGTCGCGCAGCACGCGGACAATCGGAACACCGCCTGCGACCGCCGCTTCGAAAAGAAGGTCGACACCGTTCTCGCGCGCAAGCTCTGCAAGGGCCTGCCCATGCATGGCGATGAGCGCCTTGTTGGCGGTTATGACGGATTTCCCGGACTTGATCGCGGTTTCGACGGCGACCTTGGCAGGACCGTCAGAGCCACCAATCAGCTCCACGAAGACATCGACGGAGTCATCTGCCGCAAGTTTCGCGGCATCATCAAACCAGCGATAGGAGTCTGTCTCGACAGGCCGGTTGCGGCTCCGGTTACGTGCCGTGACGCCCGTAATCTCGACCTGACCCGGAAGGCGCAGGTTTTCCTGGCGCTGTACAAGGTCAACGAGACCACAGCCGACATGGCCGAGCCCTGCGATACCGAGCTTCAATGTCTTCACGACAGCTCCTTTCCTTCAAATACCGGTCCTTCATTCTCCGCAGCCGCTTTGCCGTGGGTCTGAAGGAATTTCTTGATGTTGCGGGCTGCCTGCCGGATGCGCTGCTCGTTTTCAACCAGCGCGATGCGAACATAGCCTTCGCCGCGCTCTCCGAAGCCAGAACCGGGCGCCACAGCCACGCCTGCCTCATTTATGAGCGCAAGTGAGAATTCGAGACTGCTCATGGATTTGCACTGCTCGGGCACAGGCGCCCAACAGAACATGGAAGCGGTCGGCTTCGGCACGTCCCATCCGGCACGGCGGAAGCTGTCGACGAGAGTGTCGCGGCGCGCCCGGTAGATTTCACGGGCTTCAGCGACGCAATCCTGCGGGCCGTCCAGAGCGGCGCAGGCGGCGACCTGAATTGGCGTATAGGCGCCATAGTCGAGGTAGGACTTCACGCGGCCAAGCGCGCCAATCAGCCGCTCATTGCCCGCCGCAAAACCGATCCGCCAGCCTGCCATGGAGTAGGTCTTCGACAGGGTCGTTGTCTCAACGGCGATCTCACGTGCGCCTTCGACCTGAAGGATGGATGGTGGCGGATCCTCGAAATAGATTTCGTTGTAGGCAAGATCAGACAGGATCCAGAGATCATGCTGACGGGCGATCTTTACGGCTTCGCGGTAGAAATCGAGATCAGCCACAGCGCCTGTCGGGTTGGACGGATAGCAGAGCACCATCGCGGTCGGCGGCGGCACGCTGTAGCGGATCGCGTGATCAAGATTGGAGAGGTACTGTTCCGGCGTCTGGGCTGGCACGCCGCGGATCGAGGCGCCAGCGATGATGAAGCCGAACGAGTGCAGCGGATAGGAGGGGTCGGGCGCTAGGATAACGTCGCCCGGGGCGGAAATTGCCTGTGCGAGGTTGGCGAAGCCTTCCTTCGACCCCAGCGTCACGATGACTTCGCGGTCCTTGTCCAGCGTCACGTCGAAGCGGCGCTTATAGTAATTCACGAGCGAGCGGCGCAGGCCATTGATGCCGCGCGAAGCGGAATAGCCATTCACGTCCGGCTTCTGTGCGGTCTCACAAAGCTTGTCGACGATGTGTTTTGGTGTCGGCAGGTCCGGATTGCCCATGCCGAGGTCAATAATATCCGCGCCATTCGCCCGCAGCGCCGCCTTGCGACGGTTCACCTGTTCAAAAACATAGGGCGGCAAACGCCTGATCTTATAAAATTCTCCGGCCATGACCGAACTCCGCAGGGCAAATGGGCTGTAGCGATGGAAAGGAAGTGTCAGCGCCGCGCGCGGGGCCTGTCAAACCTTGCCCGCAGGGAAGCAACTTCCTGATCTGACAGGAAGTCGGCGGGAGCTGGCCGACCTTCGAGCTTGTTAAGCTGCGCATCGCCCCAGGCCGCGATTTCCTGCGGCGTGAGATAAGTCGGCGCTGAACGCGGGTCCTTGAGCATGGCCTGATACAAGGCGCTGCGGCGGCGGACCGCCTCATCCTTGGCGCGCTTGGAGTCCGAGTCCACGCCTTCATCCGTCTCGACTTCAGCCTGAGGTAGCGTCGGGACATCAGCAATTTTCGGGAAGCCACGTTCCGCCAATTCCGCCTGGCGCTTTTCATACCATTCCGGCGGCTGCACGGTGCTGCTCGAGGTCGCAGTTGTCGTGCATCCGACCAGCATCAGCGTAAAAACGGGAATCAACCAGGCTTTCGTCATAAACTTCGGTACTCTTCATTCATCCTGAAACATTTATTCCCTACCGCTGTTTGTGTAGAATAGCGATAGAGGGTGATGAAAAGCACGAGCGATATGAGCGATCCAGAACACCGCACACTGAATGCGATCCTCGCTGATCAATCACCTGAGCAGTTACAGGCGATCGGGCAGGCCCTTGCCGAAGCCGCGATCGAGTCGCAGGCGCTGCTCAATGAAGTGCTTGCGACAGCGAACCCCGGCGAAGGGCTTACGTCAAACCCAGACCCATTCGGTGTCGGCAACACCTACGGCCGCCTCGGACAGTCGCTGGCGAGCAATCCGCAGGCCTTGCTCGACGCAAATCTGGAGCTCTGGACCGGCTGGATCAGCCTCTGGAAGGATTTCACGCTCGGTCAGATCAGCGATGCGAAGGACAAGCGCTTCTCTGACCCCGAATGGTCGTCCAACCCGGCATTCGAGTTCATGCGCAAGGCGTATGAGCTGAACTCATCCTGGATGATGTCGCTGCTGGAGGCCGCGCCTGATCTTTCGCCAAGCGACAAGCGCAAGGCCCAGTTCTACACGCGCCAGACAATAGACGCGCTGTCCCCGACCAATTTCTTCGCGACCAATCCTGCAGCCCTGCGCGCCATGTTGAAAACGGGCGGGCAGAGCCTCGTTGACGGCTTGCGGAATGCCCGCGCTGATATCGCCAAAGGTGGCGGCCGCCTGTCGATCAGCCAGTCGGATGAAACGCCATTTGAGATCGGCAAGAATATCGCAACCGCCCCCGGCAAGGTCGTGTTCCGTAACAAGCTGATCGAGCTACTTCGGTTCGAACCATCCACCGAGGATGTTTATGAGCGCCCGCTGCTCATCTTCCCGCCCTGGATCAACAAATACTACATCATGGACCTGCGCGAGGAGAACTCGCTGATCCGCTGGCTCGTCGACAAGGGCCTGACCGTCTTCGTGGTCTCGTGGCGGTCTGCGGATGCCGTGACGCGTGATTTTACGTGGGATGACTATATCGAACACGGAGCGTTCGCGGCGATGAACGAAGCCCTCGCCCAAACCGGTGCGGGCAAGCTTAACGCCATTGGCTATTGTATCGGTGGCTCGCTTCTCACCGGGGCGCTTGGCCACATGGCGAAGACGGGCGACGAGCGCGTCGCATCGGCCACCTTCTTTGCGTCGCAATCAGACTTCTCCGATGCAGGCGACCTGATGGTGTTCACCGATCCGGAGTCACTCGGCAGCATCGATTCCGTCATCGACGAGAATAATGGCATCATGCCGGGCGAGATGATGGGCCAGACTTTCAACTGGCTGCGCCCTGTCGACCTCGTCTGGCGCTACGTTGTCGACAATTACATGATGGGCAAGAAGCCTCGCCCGTTTGACCTTCTGTTCTGGAACGCGGATCAAACGAATATTCCGGGCGAGACGCATCGTACCTATCTGAAAAACCTGTATGGAAAGAATGAGCTATCCCAAGGACGTTTCAAAATCTTCGGTGAGCCTGTTTCCATGGGGGACATCTCTATTCCCGTCACCATTCAGGCGAGCCGCGAAGACCATATCTGTCCGTGGCACTCCATCTATCGCGGTGCCCAGAAGTATGGCGGCGACGTAAATTTCATCCTGGCCGGGTCGGGCCACATCGCTGGCGTGATCAACCATCCGAGCGCCGAGAAGTACCAGCACTGGACAAATGAGGGCTTGGCGAAGACGCCAGAGGCCTGGCTGTCTGGAGCCGAAGAGACCAAGGGCTCATGGTGGCCGACTTGGTGGGAATGGCTTGAGCCTAAGGCGGGCGACCTTCAACCAGCTGAGCCAGTTGAAGACAAGGGGCTGGGCGACGCACCCGGCACCTATGTGAAGATGCGCCTCTCTGACATCGCGCAGGGCAAGATGCCCGCGACCGAGTATTCGACGCCTTCCAAGCCTGACCGCCCGGCCCCAAAGCCGAAGCCGGCCGCCAAAAAGGCGTCTTCGCCTAAGCCCAAACCGGCTGCCGCCAAGGCAAAAAGCAGCTCTACGACTTCGACGAAGTCAAAGGCGGGCGCGAAGAAGCCGGCCAAGAAAACTGCGTCTCAAGGGAAGAGTGGCAGAAGTGCGTCGAGCCCCAAGGCCTGATCCCATCCCATCATAAGGTTGAGGTTCTGGATGGCCTGACCGCTGGACCCTTTGACGAGGTTGTCGATGACCGCGATCACAATCACACGGCCTTTTGCGCTGTCAGGGAAAACGGCAATCCGGCAATCATTCGTCCCGCGCACATGACGCGTATCCGGCGGCGGTGATCCGAGCGGCAACACGCTGACAAAAGGCTGATCTGCATAGGCCGCCGACAGAGCTGCATGGACCGAATCGACGTCTCCGCGCAGATGGCAGGTAACGTGTTCACCTCGTGCCATCGGGATCAGGTGGGGCGTGAACGTCACTTCGATGTCATTGAGGCCTGCCCGCAGATTAAGCTCCTGCTCAATCTCCGGCGTATGCCGATGGGTGCCGACTCCGTACGCGTGCAAGCCCTCGGTGACTTCGCTGAAGAGGTTGCCTTCTTTCAGACCCCGCCCTGCCCCGGTCGCACCGGACTTGGCGTCGATAATGATCGCATCACGATCAATAATCATAGGACTCATTAGCGGCAGCAGAACCATGAGAATCGCCGTCGGATAGCAACCCGGACAGGCGACAAGATCTGCGCCTTTCATGGCATCGCCAGCGTGTTCGCTAAGGCCGTAAATTGCAATTGCCGTACGATCGGGCGCGATATGCTCGCGGCCATACGCCTTAGAATAGGCCACTGCATCGCGAAACCGGTAGTCTGACGAGAGATCGACGACCTTAACATGGGATGGCAGCGTCTCGATCAGGTCCTGGCTTGTCCCATGCGGCAGGCAGCCGAATGCGACGTCAATGCCGTCCCAATCAACATCCTCAGCCTTGATGACGTCGAGGTCGTACTTGCCGCGAAGGTGCGGGAAAATATCCGACAGTGTCTTGCCAGCGAGCGCGTTCCCCGTGGCAGCGACGGGCGTGACAGACGGGTGATTGCGCAGGAGTCGGACGGTCTCAGCGCCGGTATAACCGGACGCGCCCAGAATAGCGGCTTTCAACGGTTGATCGGTCATGAAGCCTCTTTGTCATGTCAGCGGGCAAAGAAAAAGGGCGCTCCGGTTTCGAAGCGCCCTTTTCGGGAAAAAGATTCTGAATGCGAACCTAGCGCTTCGAGAACTGGAAGCTGCGGCGTGCTTTTGCACGGCCATACTTCTTACGCTCAACCGTACGCGGGTCGCGGGTCAGGAAGCCGAATGGCTTGAGAACCGAACGCAGGCCTGGCTCGTAGTTCACGAGTGCGCGGGCAATGCCGTGACGCACAGCGCCAGCCTGACCGGAAAGGCCAGAGCCCTTTACGGTGCAGATCACGTCGAACTCGGTGCGGCGATCGGTTTCAATCAGCGGCTGTTCGATCACCATGCGCAGAACCGGACGAGCGAAATACTGCTCCTGGTCCTTGCCGTTGACGGTGATCTTGCCGGTGCCTGGCTTCAGCCAGACGCGAGCCGTTGCGGACTTGCGGCGGCCGGTGCCGTAAGAGCGGCCGAACTCGTCGATCTTTGGCTCTGCAGTGACAACCGTCTCGGTTGCAGCTTCGCCGCTAGTGACGGTTTTCAGGTCTTCAAGAGAATTGGCGGTATCGGACATATGATCAGTCGTCTCTCAGATTCTTGACGTTCATCGATGCGAAATCGACGGTTTCCGGCTTCTGGGCCTCATGCGGGTGCTCAGACCCTGCATAGACGCGAAGCTTGGAGAATTGCTGGCGGGCGAGCGGGCTTTCACCCGGCATCATGCGCTTCACAGCGAGCTCAATCGCGCGCTCTGGGAAGCGACCGCCGAGGATCTTCTCTGCCGTGGTCTGCTTAATGCCGCCTGGGTATCCGGTGTGACGGTAATAGGTCTTGTCACGCAGCTTGTTGCCGGTGAAGCGAGCCTTTTCCGCATTGATCACAACGATATGGTCGCCCGTATCGATGTGCGGAGTGTAATCAGCGCGGTGCTTGCCGCGCAGGCGTTTGGCGACATATGAAGCAAGGCGACCGACCACAACATCAGTTGCGTCGATAACGATCCACTTGTTCTCCACGTCAGCTGGTGCGTTATAAGTCTTCATTGCTCCTCGGGAGCCTCTCATTCGGAGTGTTGGAATATGTTCAAGCGCCCGCGTTTAAGCGCGCAGACCTTCCCTGTCAACGCAGGGATCGCCGGTTTCCTGCTATTCTATGCTGCATCCTGCTCTGGCCCGCAAGAGCCAGCAGAACAGGGCGAACCAGCGGCCCAGGAAGAGGACGCTGTGTCTGAAACCACTGATACGGCAGCAATAAATATGTTGCCGGCTGTCTGGTCGACCCGCCAGCTCGATTCGCCGGTTGCCAGCATCGGCGTTGCGGGCGGTGCCGGATCGACATTCGCCGTCGCCTATGACGATGGCAGCGTCCAGATTTTCGACTTCGATGGTGAACGTATCACCGAGACGACCGGTGAAGGTACGCGCGCGCTCGCGGAGGGACGCTATGCGATGCTTGCTGGTACGCCGGTCACGATCTTCCCTGGCATCGACGCAGAGGGCAGCCTGAAAGTCTGGATCTATGGCGGCGGCGTTGCCGCGCCTATCCAGTATGATCTGCAAGGGGACCAGACCGGTCCTGCAGCGGGCATCTGTGCCGCCCCGCCTGCGGACGATGCTGATTCCACCCATCGGATTGCGTACTGGACTGAAACGGAGCCGGACACGCTCTATAATGGCGCTATTCGGGAATCGGGCGGCGAGCTTGTCTTTGAAGTCGAAGATGAGCAGACCGCCAGCGGCCCGATCACCGCCTGCGTCATCAGCGCTGACGAGGCGACGGTGTTTACGGCGCCTGTTGATGCAGCGGCCAGCCTTCGCCGTCTGGGACGCGAAACGCTGATCCTGTCCGAAGGCAATGGACGTCTTAAACTGGCCGTTGGCGACAATGAGCCGGCAACATTCGATATTCGTGAAGGCATCACGGTCGAAGTGCCGAGCATGTTTACGTCGCTGGCGGCAACGGGCGATGCGCGCGGCGGCGGCTATCCCGGCGGCGTCATCATTGTCGGCGGCACGGTCAGCGGCGACGATCACCGGGTCGTCATGATAGACCCGAGCCGCATTACGATGTCGCCGATTGAGGTTCCGACGCCGACCGAGTGATCCAGACAAGGCGCACGGCGGCGATGAACACGATCACGCCGAGCGCCTGATGGACGATGGCAAGCTTTAGCGGTGCGCCGCTGACGAGTGTGTAGATGCCCCAAGCGGCCTGAGCCGTGATCAAGGTGGCAAGCAAGGCAAAGGGTTTGGCGGCAGGCTTGCCCCAGGCAAGGACTGCCCCGCCCAGCGCCGCGCCCCAGAGGACATAGGCGAGCAACCGGTGATTGAACTGGGTCGCCGCCAGCCCTTCGAACAGGCTGCGGATGCCAAGACCGTCCTGAATATATGAAGCGGGCACGAAGGCGCCGTCCATGAGTGGCCAGTCAGTATAGGTGCGCCCGGCATCAAGGCCTGCTACGAGGGCGCCTGATGCCATCTGGATCGAAACCAGGGCGAGCAGCACGATCGACAGTGAAGAAAGAAGCCGGGAAGCGGTGATGCGGCTCGTGCGGCCAAGATCCAGCCATAGCCAGACCGTGTAACCAATGATGACGAGCGCCAGAACGAAGTGTGTCATCAACCTGTACGGCGCGACATCCAGACGGTCTGTTTCACCAATCCCGCTGGACACCATCCACCAGCCAATCGCACCCTGCAGGCCGCCAAGCGCAATCAGAATGATGAGGCGCGTGGTGAGCGCCCGGCCGATCCACTTGCGGGCCAGAAAGAAAACGAGACCACCGACAGCAAAAAGGCCGATGAGCCGCCCGAAGAGACGGTGCCCCCACTCCCACCAGTAGATGTACTCAAACTCCGCCAGCGTCATATTGTAGTTCTGCTGCTGGAATTCGGTGGTCTGCTGGTACTTCGCGAACTCTTCCGCCCAGTCCTGCTGGTTGAGTGGCGGGAGAGATCCGCTAATCACGTCCCATTCGGTGATTGAGAGACCTGAATCGGTAAGGCGCGTCATGCCTCCGATCAGGATCATCGCATAGACCATCAGCGCGATAACGACGAGCCAGCGCCGGATCCATTTGTCTGCAAGCGGGGACTTTGCCATTTGTGTCATGGCGACCTATCTGAGCCCATACCGCGATTTCGCAAGCCGTCACGCGGTCGCAGGTGTATCGAAGTCAGGACCGGAACCCATCATGCGCAAACCGCTCGCGGCCATCGCAATCCTTGCCATCATTGCAATCTGGATCTTTCTGGTCGGGACAATCGGCAGCCGTATGACAGATTGGCCGTTCTGGCTCGAACTGCCATTTTACATCATTGCAGGCGTCGCCTGGATCCTGCCTGTGCGGCCGGTCCTGCGCTGGATGAACAGCGCAGAGCCAAGCCAGGACTAGCGGTTTTCCTGATCGTCATCCTCGCCAGCAAGCCGACGGGCCTGCTGGCGCAGTCGCTCGAACATGGTGGACGGGTCTTCGCCTTCATCGCTTTCAGCATTTGAGGCCGTGTCAGCGTCAGGTTCAAAGTCAGGGGTGTCCGAAACCTCTTCTGCCACCTCTGGCGGCAGCGTCTCCGGCGTTGGTTCATCACTCCAGCTGGCCTGGCTTTCAGCGACCTCTTCTTCGGCTTCAGCCTCTACTGGGGCTGGAACCACTTCCGGCGTTGGTTGCGAGTCGGCAGAGTACGCTTCGGCTTCTGGCACATCCGCTTCATCTACGGGAGCGTCTGCCTCAACGAGTTGCTCGGGCATGACCTCAGGCGACGCAGCTGCGGCGGCAGCGGCAGTCGTTGCGACCGTGGCGGTATTATCAGAATAGCTCCCGGCCGTTGCCTGCGCTGCGTAATCAGTCTGTGGTTCTGATGCGACGCTTGTGAGCGAGAGATCCCAGAGGATGGTTTCGCCGCCCGTGAGGGTACGACCCGGCTGCACGATGCAGCTGCCCGGTGAGCGCGCCGGAATGTAGACATCACACCAGCCGCCGAGCCGGCGCGTTGCGACCGTCTTGCCCTTGGCGACCCGGTCACCAGCGTCAGACTTGGTAACAAGGCGCGGGCCGAGACCGCCGGATGCAAAGACGAAACCGGCGCGGATATTGTCATTGCTGAAGACCGCAGAGAGACGCGCAAGCCCTTCGGATTCGGCCTTCATGGCGATCACGGCCTTGGGCTCCCCCTCTGTGCACTCGATACGGTCAATGGCGCCCGCAATTGGCGCGTGAACGTTGTTGGTAGAAACGGGAGACGATGCGATGCGGATGCGGACGGTCGGACCTGCCATACGCAGCCCCTCAGGCGCTTCAGTCTCTCCAACCGAAACGACGACGCCGTCGCAAGGCGACGTCACATGGTCGACCGACTGCGGTGTGACCCGTTCTGCCGTGCGCGTGGCAAAGAGGATGATGACGCCCGGAATGAAGCCGAGCCAGAAAAGCGGCTCCCACAGCATGGCGAGCAGGATGCCGAGCAACCATGCCGCCAGGAATCCGACAACGCCCTCAAGGTCAAAACCGCTCCTGAACCAGGGGAAGGTCTTGTGAGAAAGTGACGCGTCACGGTCTGCCATGGTAGTTCCTCTTATTCGGCGGCAGTTGCGAGGCGATCCCTCGCAACCTGATGCGCCCACATTTGTGCATACTTGCCATCAGAGCGCAAAAGTTCGCCGTGCGTTCCGCGCTCCAGTATTCGTCCTTGCTCGAGAACGACGATTTCGTCGGCGTTCTGCACGGTCGACAAGCGGTGCGCGACCATCAGCGTTGTGCGCCCGCGCGACGCTTCATCGAGCGCATCCTGCACAGCTGCCTCGGTTGCGCTGTCGAGAGCGGAAGTCGCTTCATCGAGGACGAGAACAGCCGGGTCAGCGAGGATGACGCGGGCGATACCGACGCGTTGCTTTTCGCCGCCAGAAAGTTTCAGGCCGCGTTCGCCGACTTCGGTCTGCCAGCCATCCGGCAGCGCTTCGATGAATGGCAGAAGTTGTGCACGGCGTGCGGCGTCCTCGAGCGCTTCGATGGAAGCGTCCGGATTGGCGTAGGCGATGTTTGCGGCGATCGTGTCGTTGAACAGGACGACATCCTGCGGGACGAGGCCCAGCGCCTGTCGCAGAGATGCCTGCGTCATGTCGCGAACGTCTGTGCCGTCGATGCGCACGCTGCCAGTCTGTACATCGTAAAAGCGGAAGAGAAGCTTTAGCAGTGTCGATTTGCCTGCACCGGATGTGCCGACAAAGGCGATCTTACGCCCCGGTGCGACGTCGAAGCTGATATCGGCGACGCCAACCGTTCGGGCATCGTGCGTGAAGCTGACGTCTTCGAAGCTCACCGCGCCTTCTGGCTTGTCGAGCTCTACCGCCTTTGCCCTGTCCTGTACTTCAGGGACCATGGCGAGAAGACCGTGAAGCTTTTCGAGATCGACAGCGCCCTGTTTGATCTCGCGCCAGGCCCAACCGAGGATATTGAGCGGGGCATAGAGGCTGAGCAGGACGAGCATGACTGCGGTGAGGTCACCAATCTGCATCGTGCCCTGGCTGTAATTCCAAGCTGAAAGCGCCAGCACGGCCAAGAGGCCTGCATTCATGATGAAGGCCTGCACGCCGTTCAGCAGGTACATGCTGCGGACCGCTTCAACGTAGCGCTTGTTGTAGCGACGCATGGCGGTGTCATAGCGGCCTGTCTCACGCTTTTCGGCAGCGAAGGCTTTCACCGTTTCGAAGTTTGTCAGCGTGTCGATTGAGACGGCGCGAAGCTCGGTATCCGCCTTGTTCATGCGCCGACGCTGCCGCACGCGCCATTCGGTAATGATAACAGTCGCGATGACGTAGAGAATGATCGTGACGACGGCGATCAGCGCGAGCCGATAGTCATATGCCGCGCCAAGCGCGATGGAGGCGAGCGCGAGACGGACGAAAGTCGGGCCGATATTGAAGGCGAGAAAGCGGATCAGGTAATCGATCGCGCTCGCGCCCCGCTCAATGACGCGGTTAAGCGCGCCAGAGCGGCGCGTCTGATGGAAGCCGAGGGAAAGCGATTGCGCGTGACCAAAGGCGTCGACGCAGGCGATGCGCTGAGCATCCTGGCTGACCGGGCTGAACAGCGCGTCACGCGCCTGCGGTAGCGCGGCCGCCAGAAAGCGAAGTCCGATCGCAAGCGCGATCCAGCCTATGGCAATTGCAAGCGGGGCAGCCTCCACGCCGTCTTCCCCCGCAACCCGGTTGATCGCATCGCCGAGGATGATGGGCGAGACAACTTCCAGCACGGCTGCGCCAAGCGTCAGGATAATGGCGACCACCATGATGGGTCGCCACTTCTTCATCTCCGGACGGGCGAGGAGTTTCAGGATCTTGACGATCGCGCTACCAAGACCGCCATCGGCGCTCTCGATCCGGTCGCGGTCTGGCTGCGAAAAAGTGGGTGCGGTCATGGCTGCCATATGGGACGAAATGTGCGCGGCGAACAGGGCGAGGCTGGAACGAATCCACGCAGTAGCCTAAACGCGCTTGAAAACGAATGAGACTGAAATGGCGAAGCTGAAATCAATCTGTGTCTATTGCGGGTCATCTGACGATGTACGCCCCGGCTATCTGACCCTTGCCCGCAATCTTGGCCGCGCGCTTGCGGATCAGGACCTGAAGCTGGTCTATGGCGGCGGCGGTGTCGGCCTGATGGGCGCTTGCGCGCGCGCTGCCCACGAAGCTGGCGGCGAAGTGCTGGGCATCATGCCGAAATTCCTGCTTCAGAAGGAACGCGTCTTCGATGAAGTCGAACACCGCATCGTCGATGACATGCACACGCGCAAGCAGATGATGTTCGACGAGTCAGACGCTTTCATCGTGCTGCCCGGCGGCATCGGTACGCTGGAAGAGGCTGTCGAGATGCTGAGCTGGGCGCGCCTTGGCCTTCACGCAAAGCCAATGGCCTTCCTCGATGAGGACGGTTTCTGGGCCCCGTTCTTCGAGCTGATGAACCACATCATTGATGGCAAGTTCACGCCTGAAAGCTTCCGCAGCGCACTGGTGCACGAGAGCACGCCAGAGCTTGCGATTTCTGCCCTGCGCGACCGGGTTGTAGCGATTTCCTGATCAGTCTCTGCGTCAGGCGCGGGAAAGCCGGCGTTCGGCTGCCTCGCGCCCGATCAGCGGGAAAATTACTGACATATCCGGGCCGTGCTCCTGACCGGTCAGTGCCTTGCGAAGCGGCATGAAGAGCCCCTTGCCTTTGCGGCCGGTCGCCTCTTTCAGCTCCGTCGTCCAAGCCTTCCAGCTTTCACTGGTGAGCTCACCTTCCGGAAGGCGATTGCGCGCCTCTGCGATGAAGTCGGCGTCCTCGTCATCAATGACTGATGAAATCGTGCCATAGGCGATGTCAGCGAATGGCTTTGCGTCGTGAACGGTCTCACAATTCTCGCGGACGGCCAGCCAGAAGGCTTCGTTGGCCGCATCAGGCGCGATGCGCTCAAGGTCTGCGCGAACCGCTTCGAATGACAGGTCGTGTACGAGGACCGCGTTCAGGGCGAGAAGGTCCTTCTCGTCAAACTTAGCGGGTGCGCGGCCGATTTTCGAGAAGTCGAACTCTGCCGCGAGCGTCGCCAGATCACTGCGCACTTCGATATTGTCGCTGGTGCCGAGCTTGGCGAGCAGTGACAGGATCGCCATCGGCAGGATGCCGCGTGCCTCGAGCGTGTCCATGCTGAGCGAACCGAGGCGCTTGGAGAATGCGCCGCCTTCTGCATCGACCAGAAGCGGGGTGTGCGCCATATCGGGCGCGGTACCGCCAAGCGCCTTGAAGATTTCGATCTGGGCGCCCGAATTGGTGACGTGGTCCTCGCCGCGCACGACGTGGGTGATCTTGGCGTCGATGTCATCGACAACGGATGGCAGCGTGTAGAGATACGAGCCGTCCTCGCGGATCAGAACCGGATCAGAAACGCTGGACGTGTCGATGCTTTGCGGACCGCGAACGAGGTCATTCCATTCAACGCGGTCACCGGACAGCTTGAAGCGCCAGTGCGGCTTCCGGCCTTCGGCTTCCAGCTTCGCCTTGTCCTCATCCGTGAGGTTCAGCGCCGATCTATCATAGACCGGCGGGCGGCCGCGTGAGAGCGCGATCTTGCGCTTGCGGTCAAGCTCGTCAGCGGTCTCATAGCACGCATAGAGGAGGCCCATGCCGCGCAGCTTGTCGGAAGCTGCATCGTACTGGTCGAACCGTTTGGACTGGTTGAACGTGTCATCCCAGACGAGGCCGAGCCAGGTCAGATCAGCCTTGAGGCCATCTTCATAGGCCTGCGTCGAGCGTTCGGTATCGGTGTCATCGATACGAAGGATGAACTTACCCTGCTCTCCTCCCGTCTGCCCCTTAGCAAAGAGCCAGTTGATGAGGGCTGTGCGGACATTGCCGACATGAAGCTTGCCAGTTGGCGAAGGCGCGAAACGGACGACAGGTGCGGTCATCAATCATCCCTGAAACGGTTGGTAATCGGATAGCGACGGTCGCGGCCGAAATTCTTGCCGCCGACTTTGACGCCGGGCGGCGCTTGCCTACGCTTGTACTCGGCAATGTACAAGAGATGCTCGATACGTCTTACAGTTGCCTCATCGTGCCCGCGGGCGAGAATGTCGTCGATATCAGCCTCTTCATCGACGAGGCCGCGCAGGATGTCATCGAGATCGTCATAGGATGGAAGCGAGTCCTCATCCTTCTGGTCCTCGCGCAGTTCTGCCGATGGCGGCTTGGCGATGATGCGTTCGGGAATCACTTCTCCGGGTGGGCCAAGCGCGCCCTTTGGATGGTTCGCATTGCGCCAGCGGGACAACTCAAACACTTCGGTCTTGTAGAAGTCCTTCAGCGCATTGTAGCCGCCGCACATGTCGCCATAGAGCGTCGCGTAACCAACCGCCATTTCAGACTTGTTGCCGGTCGTCACAACCATGTGGCCGAACTTGTTGGAGAGCGCCATCAGGGTCAGGCCGCGAAGGCGGGACTGGATATTCTCTTCGGTCGTGTCGCTTTCACGTCCGGCGAAGAGATCACCAAGCATGTCGTCCATCGCGCCGACACCGGGCGCGATGTTGACGATGTCATAGCGCACGCCGAGCAGCTCTGCGCATTTTTTTGCGTCTTCGAGGCTTTCCGACGAGGTGTATTTCGACGGCATCATCACGCACCAGACCCTATCGGGCCCGAGTGCATCTACCGCTATTGCCGCTGTCAGCGCACTGTCGATGCCGCCGGACATGCCGAGGACGACACCCGGAAACCGGTTCTTGTTCACATAGTCGCCGAGCGCGAGCGTGGCGGCGCGGTACTCCATGTGCCAGCCATCTGGGTCCAGCTCACATCCCGCATCGGGGAGCTTCAGCTTGCGCGTCTCAAGGTCGAACTCAACCATGGACATGCCGGTGTCGAACTGGCCAACGAGACCACAGCGCTGAGAATGGGTGGTGTTCGTTGCGTAGGAGGCGCCGTCGAAGACAAGCTCATCCTGACCGCCCACCTGATTGACGAAGATGTAAGGCAAGCCGAGCCTGCTCCAGCGATCAAAAGCCTCGGCGCGTTCGCTATGAATACTACGGCGCCACGGCGACCCATTGGGAATGACGAGAAGTTCGGCGCCAGCCGCCTTTGCCGCATTCGGGACGCGGTCGAACCAGACGTCTTCACAGATGGCGAGACCGATCTTTACGCCCTTCACTTCAACGATACAGGCAGGCGACTTACCCTTGGTGAAGAGACGCTGCTCATCAAAGACACCGTAATTGGGAAGTTCCTGCTTGTCGTATCGCGCTTCAATGGCGCCATCGCGGCAGAAGAGTTCTGAATTGTAGAGCTCACCATCTTCGGCCCAGGGCGAGCCGATGATGAAGGCTGGCAGGTCGGCCGATCCCTTGGCGAGGTCGGCGACCGCTTTCATGCTGAGCTCAACCGCGCTCGGCTTCAGGACGAGATCTTCCGGCGGATAGCCGAGGATGAACATCTCGCTGAAGACGACGAGATCAGCCCCATCGCGCGCGCCTGCCTCAAGCGCCTCGAGTGCAAGCTTCGCATTGCCGTTGATGTCACCGACAACGGGGTTGAACTGGACCGCCAGTATTTTGAGCACGTCTGTCATGGCGCCCACTTAAGAGAAACTGTCAGCGCTGCAAAGCACCAAGGAGTGCGTCACAAACCCGGTGGATCTGATCTTCCGACAGGTATGGGTGCATTGGCAGGCTGAGAACCTCCTTCGAGGCACGCTCACATTCCGGCAGACCGCCCGGAGGTGAGAACTGTTCGAAGGCCGGCATCTGGTGGATCGGCGTGTCGTAATAGATCGCCGTCGGTACGCCCTTTTCCTGCAGCGCGGCCCGGATGGCATCACGCTCTGGCACGCGCACAGTGTAGAGACCGTAGGCCGACTCGTCGCCCGCGGCGCCGATCTGGCCTTCGACCTTCCCTGCAAGGCGCTCATCATAGATTTTCGCCGAAGCGATGCGGCGCTGGCGCTCATCTTCAAAGATGCCAAGCTTTTCGGAGACGACAGCGCACTGGATCGAGTCGCAGCGGCCATTGATGCCGACGCGGATCGATTCCTTGCGATTGTCGCCTGTGCCGTGCCAGCGGATCGAGCGAAGCAGGTCGCCAACTTCCTTGTCCCGCACAAGGATTGCGCCGCCATCGCCATATCCGCCAAGTGTCTTGGTTGGGTAGAAGCTGGTTGCCGTGATTTCCGCCAGCGTCCCGATCCACTTGCCATCCTGACGGCCGCCAAAGGCCTGTGCGGCATCGGCCACCATGCGGAGGTTATGCGTATCAGCGACTGCCTGAATGGCCGGGTAGTCAGCTGGCAGGCCGTAGAGGTCGACAGGCATCACAGCGCGGGCGCGAAGATTGCGGTTGGCCTTCACGCGCTGGATTTTCCGCTCAAGGTCCTCAGCGTCCATATTGAACGACTTCGGATCGATATCGACCAGGACCGGCGTCGCACCTGCGAGAAGGACCGCGTTCGCCGTGGCGTTATAGGTGAAGCCGGGGATGAAGACCGCATCGCCATGACCATAGCCGAGCGCGATGAGCGGCATGACGAGCGCCTGCGTCCCCGAACCAACAACGACCGCGTCAGCTGCACCCGTGAACTCACAGAGCTTCTGCTCGCACTCATCAACTTCCGGCCCGCCAATATAGCGGCCGTGATCGAGAATGGTCGTCCAGCGTTCTTCGAGCGCGCCGCGGATCGAGGCCTGCTGGGACTTCAGGTCGAAAAACTGGATCGGCGCGTCGCCAGATGGGGTGATTTTTTCGGCAGCGGCCATGGGTCAGGCTCCGGTGGTTGTCTTTATTGTCGTTTCTAGGGCTTCGGCCACGCGTACAGCTTCGACTGCTTCGCGCCCCGGCACAAGGACAGGGCCTTTGCCGAGGCAAGCAGCGAAAAAGGCATGGTCGGCAGCGCCGAGTGGGTCAGGAAGGGATTGCGAGACATCTGCGCGGACTTCAAACGGTGTTGAATTGCGGACTTCACGCGTCAGGAAGTCGATTTCGATCTCGCCGCTCTTGAAGGCGAGGCGCATCTTGCGGCGGCGTTCTTCTGCGGCGCGGCTGGATGTGACGACGGCGCTTCGATCATTCGCGAAGCCGAGCGTCGCTGTGGCCTCGTCGATGTGGCCGGAATGGATGATAGCCCCCTGCCCTTCGATTGTGTCGGCGCGCCCCATCAGGCACGCGACCATGTCGAGGTCATGGATCATCAGATCGAAGATTACTGACACGTCGCCGGCGCGGCCGGTTGGCGCTGGCGGGCTTTCGCGCCATGCTTCGATTTCGGTCGGCGTCTCAGGCAGGTCGAACAGGCCCATTTCCTTGAGGACGAGGCGCTCCTGATGGCCGACCTGTAGAACAAGTCCGGCTGCATCTGCCTGCGCAGCGAGCGCTTTTGCAGTCTCGCCTGTGAGAGCGAGCGGCTTTTCGACCAGCACATGGCAGTTTGCGGCCAGCGCGGCCTCAACCGTCGCGGCATGATAGATCGCAGGGCACGCAACAAGGACAGCGTCGGCAGCTGCGAAAAGCTCAGCCTGCGAGGCAAACGCATTCACGCCGTGCTTTTCAGCAAGCTCAGCAGCGCGCGCGGCATCGGGATCAAACACACCGACAAAGTCAGTGGTCTGCGCTTCTGCGATCTTGCCCGCATGATAGCCGCCGAAAACGCCGGCGCCGATCAAGCCTGTTTTGAGGGACATATGACTTACTCCAGATTAGCTGCCCCTTCGCATTGAGGCGCGCTCACACGCAAGCTGGTGGCACAGGTCGAGAGGTCAAAGAGTCTTGCGAATTCTTTCGCTCTCGCCTTCACAGCGACCTTGGCATGACCCATGTTGCGGCCACATACCTATCAAAAATATGAGGAATCGCGACATGTCAGATATGAACGGAACGGGCTGGGCCCTTGCCAAGCGTCCAGTTGGGATGCCGAAGATGGACGACTTCAAGAAGGTCGAGATCTCTGCTCCTGCGCCGAAGGATGGCGAGATACAGGTGCGCAATAGCTGGATGTCCGTCGACCCTTATATGCGCGGCCGGATGTACGACCGCGAAAGCTATGTGCCGCCCTTCCAGATCGGCGAGGTGCTGACCGGCAGTGCTGTCGGACGCGTCGAAGCATCAGGCCATCCCGACTACGCTGAAGGCGATCTCGTCGTCTCGATGGCAGGCTGGCGGGACGTGTGGACCGGCAAGCCGGAAGACCTGATGGTCAACAAGGTCCCACAGACAGGACTTCCTGATTCTGCGCTTCTCGGTGTTGCGGGCATGCCAGGCCTTACCGCCTATGCCGGGATCCTGCGCGTGGCCGATCTCAAGGAAGGCGACACGGTCTTCGTTTCCGGTGCAGCGGGCGCCGTTGGCTCGACCGTTGTCCAGATTGCAAAGATCAAGAATTGCACCGTCATCGGCTCTGCCGGCGGCGCCGAAAAATGCAATCTCGTCAAGGAACTCGGCGCCGATCATGTGATCGATTACAAGGCGCATGATAGCTATGAAGGCCTGCTTGGCGCGCTGAAGAAGGCGGCCCCTAAGGGCATTGATGTGTACTTCGACAATGTTGGCGGCGATCACCTTCAGGCGGCCATCGAATGTGCCCGTCCGATGGGTCGTTTTGCGATCTGCGGCATGATCAGCCAGTACAACGCTACGGACGTGCAGCCCGGCCCGAGCAACATTATTCAGGTCGTTGGCAAACAGCTGACACTCAAGGGCTTTATTGTATCGACCTACGCAGATATGCAGCCCCAATTCCTGAAAGACATGGCCGCCTGGATCAAGAATGGCGACATGAAGTTCGAGGAAACTGTTATGGAAGGTATCGAGATGGCGCCTGAAGCGTTTCTCGGCCTTTTCCAGGGTCGCAATACAGGGAAGATGCTCGTCAAACTCGCCTGAGCATGCCCCCCCAATGGAGGTAAGTCATGGCGCGTCTCTTCGACGCTTACATCATCGTGGACTGGAGCGCGTCAAGCAAACCTGCGCTCGGTGCCAATTCTGTCTGGATCGGCGCTCTTGCACGTGACGCGCGCCTGAAATTCCAGTTTCAGGCCGCGAACCCGTCCACGCGGAAGAAAGCGCGAGAGCTGATACACGGTCTTGTCGAGCGTTTCGTGAAGCGCGGCGACAAGGTTCTGGTCGGCTTTGATTTCAGTCTTGGCTATCCGGCAGGAACGGCTGAGCTGGCCGGCCTGTCGACGGACAAGCCAGCTTGGCAGGCCATGCATGACCACCTGGCATCGAAGGTCAAAGAGACTGACGATAACAGCAATACGCGCTTTGCCGTTGCGGCCAGCCTTAACTACGCCATGAGCAAGGGGCCGCTGCCCTTCTGGGGCGCACCGGCGCGTGACCGGCTGACGACGCTTACCTCCACCAAGGGTAATTTCGAGGACATTGCGCTCAACGAGTACCGGCGCGTCGAAAGCTGGGTCCGCGAGAACCATAAGGCAAAGCCGAAGTCGAGCTGGCAGCTTTATGGTGCGGGCTCCGTGGGAAGCCAGTCGCTACTCGGTATTCCGACAGTGCATGCGCTTCGCCACTCCTTGCCGAATAGCAAGATCTGGCCATTCGAAACTGGGCTTGCGCCTATGGACGCCGAGACGCTCGACGGCATCGATGTTGTTTTCGCTGAGGTGTATCCGTCGCTCGTCGATGCAAAGCCGCGCACCGGCGAGGTGATGGATCAGGCGCAGGTCGAGGCACTCGCCCGTCACTATTACAGTCTGGACGAGGCAGGCCGCTTAGGCGCCCTGTTCGGTCCTCCCGAAGCCCTCTCAAGCGAAGAAATTGCACAGATTGAGGGCGAAGAGGGGTGGATTCTGCTGAAATAGCCCGTGGTTATTGGGTTTACAGCATATCCACCCCATTCGAATCGTGTAGAAAACTCATACGGCACAAAATCGCCGTTAACAAAGAGGAGTGCCCAATGAATAAGGGTGAACTTACGAAAGCCGTCGCAGAATCTGCTGGCATGTCACAAGCAGACGCCGGCAAAGCGGTGGACGCAGTCTTCGACACCATCTCTGGCGCAGTGAAAGACCGCAAGCAGGTCGCTATCGCTGGTTTTGGTACCTTCCACGCCAAGACCCGCGGCGCTCGTGAAGGCCGTAACCCGGCAACCGGCGAAACGATCCAGATCCCTGAAAAGACGTCTGGTGCTTTCAAGCCTGCTTCGGCTCTGAAAGACATCTAGGTCCCGTCAGGAACCTATTCGGGGCGGCGCGTTGGCTTCAGCTGGCGCGCCGCTTTCGATTCCAGCAGGGCTGTCTGTGCAAGCCCCGCGATGAATGACGCGATCAGGACTGCCTGCATCATGCCCATGGCTCCGCCGCCGCGCTCCATCCCCAGATACCATGTCAGCGGCAGCATCAGCAGGAAGTATGAGCCAAGGTGGATGAAGGTCGGCGGCCAGATAACATTCTGTGCGCGCATCGCCATGGAGGCGACGTTCTGAAGCCCGTCGAATACGATCACAAGCGAGGTGAAGCCAATGATCGGCACGAGCGCCGCATGGATCGCGACACCGGCCACTTCTGCATCCGACCGGATCAGGATTGACGCCAGCTGTTCGCGGAACGTCCAGACAAGCAGACCCAGCAACAGCCCAATCAACACCGTCGCCACGATGCCGAGACGCGAGGCTTCGCGGACCTGATCTGCATTCTTGCGTCCATACGCCTCCGCAACGCGAACGCTGGTCGCCGTTCCAAGGCCGAGGAAAGCCATGAAGCAGAAACCGATGACGTGGATTGCCATGCCGTAAACCGTGTTCACGGCGGTGCTGATCAGCGTGGCGATAATGAAGGTCGAATTGAAGCCGCCCCACTCAGCGACATTCGAGACGGCTGTACCGTATCCGACAGAGAACATGCGCTTGCCTTCCTCTGCTGGCGCGTCGCTGGACGGCCTGAAGGCGGGCGTCATTTTCCAGACGGCGACCAGAAAGAGTATGACGAGAAACCAGCGCGTCCCGGTGGTCGCGATCGCAACACCGTCGGCGCCGAGCTTGGGCATACCCCACCATCCAGCGACGACAGCAAGATCAATCACCAGATTGACCAAGACGCCCGCATACATGATCGTGGTGACGATCAGCGGACGTCGGAGCGCCTCCAAATATGATCCGGCGACATGGGTCAGCATGTGGCCGATCAGTCCGAGTGCGAGAATGCGGGTGACTGACGCTGTGCCGGCCGCGACCTCGTCATCGAAACCGAACAGTCGGAACATGGACCCGGCCGTCAAGAAGATGACTACTGTCAGGATCGCCCCGAACCAGAGCGAGAAGCGGATACCGCGCCTGAATATGCGCCCGGTGTCCTTGCCCTGCCCTATGCCCGCAAGTTCAGCCGTCAGGACCGAAACCCCCATCAGAAGGCCCATGGTCAGTCCAAGCGACACACCGATCGGCAGCCAGGAATTCAGGACAAATGGGACCTCTTCCGGTGCATTCTGGCCAAGGACGATGACGTCCGTCAGGCCCATCAACATCATCGCCGCGCGCGAGACAGCAATCGGCCCTGAAAGCCGCAACAGGTCTGCAATGTCCGATGGCCGCGCCCAGGCGGGCCAAACCCGCCTGCGACGCATGGCGATCTCTCCCCAGTCAGCTCGCTTGGCGAGCCTCGGCGTTTACCGCCTCTTTCATGAGCTGGAGCTTCTCTGCGATCAGGAAGGCAAGTTCAAGCGCCTGTTCGCCATTCAGGCGAGGATCACAATGAGTGTGGTATCGCGATGACAGGTCTGCTTCGGAGATTGCCTGTGCGCCGCCGATGCATTCGGTGACGTCCTGACCGGTCATCTCGAAGTGCACACCGCCCGGATAGCAGCCTTCGCTCGACACGATGTCGATGAACTGGCTCACCTCGGACAGGATCCGGTCGACCGGACGGGTCTTGAAACCGCTATCGGTTTTCAGCGTGTTCCCGTGCATCGGGTCACAGGACCAGACCACATTGCGACCGCTCTTCTTGACGGCGCGAACGAGCGGCGGAAGACCTTCCTTCACACCTTCAGACCCGAAACGCGAGATGAGCGTAATGCGACCGGCCTCGTCCTTCGGATTGAGCGTTTCGATCAGGCGAAGCAGCTCATCGGTTTCCATGCCCGGACCACATTTGATGCCAAGCGGGTTATGAATGCCCTTGCAGAACTCAACATGCGCATGATCGACCTGGCGTGTGCGGTGACCGATCCACAGCATGTGTGCTGACGTGTCGTACCAGTCGCCGGACGTTGAATCGACGCGTGTCATCGCCTCTTCGAAGCCGAGCAGAAGCGCCTCATGCGAGGTGTAGACATCAACCTGCGCCATTTGCGGCACGGTCTTGGAGCTGACGCCGCACGCTTCCATGAAAGAGAGCGCATCAGTGATACGCTCTGCGAGCGCCTTGTAGCGCTCTGCCTGAGGCGAGCGGTCGACGAAGCCCAGCATCCAGCGGTGCACGTTTGCAAGGTCCGCATAGCCACCATGGGAGAAGGCGCGAACGAGGTTCAGCGTGGAGGCAGATTGCGAGTAGCTCTGGATCAGACGCTCTGGGTCCGGCATCCGGGCCTCGGGCGTGAAGTCCATGCCGTTGATATTGTCGCCGCGATAGGATGGCAGCGTGACACCGTCGATTGTCTCAATCGGTGCAGAACGCGGCTTGCCGAACTGGCCAGCAAGACGGCCGACTTTCACGACTGGTTTGGATGCAGCGAAGGTCAGAACGACCGCCATCTGCAACATGACGCGTAGCGTGTCGCGAATATTGTCGGCGCTGAATTCCTTGAAGCTTTCGGCGCAATCGCCGCCCTGAAGCAGGAATGCCTCACCTTTTGACACCGTAGCGAGTTGCTGTTTCAGCCTGCGAACTTCGCCCGCAAAGACAAGCGGCGGGAACGCCTTCAGGCGTGCCTCGACATTCGCGAGTGCGTCAACGTCCGGATAGTCATCCGGAATGTGGTTGGCGGGCCGAGCCCTCCAGCTGTTTGGCGTCCAGGTCATATTCATATCTCCAGAGCGGGGCGTATTAGCGGCCTCCGTTCGAATGGGCAAGTTTTACCACAGATGAGGCTGCTGTATCGCAATCATTGCAGTCGGCGGGCCAACTCAGCGCGAAGCCCGCAAGAATTTACCGCGCGCGATCAGGCCGGTTCTGTTTCCGGCACCCATTTCTGTCGAAGGGTCACGATCTCTTCTGCGATGGTCGGGTGAACGGCGCAGGTCGCATCAAATTGCGCTTTCGTTGCGCCCATTTTCACAGCGACGCCGATCATCTGGATCATCTCACCCGCATCCGGGCTGACGATGTGAACGCCAACGACACGATCAGTGTCGCCATCGACAACGAGCTTGATCATGACCCGCTCCGGGTCATCGAGCAGCATCGTCTTCATGGGCCTGAACTTCGTTTTGTAGATATCGACATTGTCGAGCGCCTTGCGCGCTTCGGCCTCTGTCATGCCGACGGTGCCGACTTCCGGTTGCGTAAAGACAGCCGAGGCGACATTGTCATGCTCGAAGTGCCAGTCCTTGTCGCCGAATATGCTGTCGGCAAAGGCATGACCTTCGCGAATGGCGACAGGTGTAAGCTGGATACGGTCGGTCACATCACCGACGGCAAAGATGTTCGGGACGCTGGTGCGCGAGGTGTCATCGACGATGACGGCGCCCTTGTCGGTCAGCTTCACGCCAGCAGCGTCGCAGCCTAGCCCGTCAGTTGCCGCGCGGCGGCCCACCGCCATGACAATCTTGTCGGCGTTGATCTCCATGCCATTGCTGAGCTTGATGCAGTACGGACATTCTTCGCCTTCGACTTCGCGGATCTCTTCGAAGATGGCCGAGGTGATGACGCGCACGCCCGCTTCCTTGAGGCCTTCGTGAACAGCCGTGCGAACGTCCCAGTCAAATCCGTTGAGGACTGTGTCCCCGCGATAGACGAGACAGGTTTCGACACCGAGACCTGCAAAGATGTGCGCAAACTCGCAGGCAATGTAGCCGCCGCCCGCAATGACAACGTGCTTTGGAAGCTCGTCCAGCAGGAAGACTTCATTCGACGTCATCGTATGCTCGACACCGGGAAGCTCCTCCGGTGACGGGCGCCACGGCGTGCCGCCTGTCGCAATGAGGACCTTATCGACGGTAAACGTCTTGCCGCTCTCTTTCAGGACGACAGTATGGGCGTCCTTGAGTTCGGCGCGTTCTTCGAAGACATCAACACCAGCATTGGCAAGATTGCGCAGATAGATGGCGGACAGACGGTCCACCTCGGCATTCATCGCTGACATGAAAGCGGGGAAATCAAACCCCTTTTCTTCGACCTGCCAACCATACTGGCGGGCTTCCTCGATCTTGCGGCCATAATCGCTCGCATAGACCATGAACTTCTTGGGGACGCAGCCGCGGATGACGCAGGTGCCGCCCACGCGGTACTCTTCAGCGATGGCCACGCGCGCACCTGCCTGGGCAGCAATCCGGGCGGCGCGAACACCGCCGGACCCCGCACCAATGACGAACAGGTCGAAGTCGTATTCAGCTTCAGCCATCAAGAAATTCCTTTTGGTACTTTGAACTCTGCCAGCCTAGGTGGCGGCAGTGGCCTCAATATTCAAATATTGAAGCACCTTCATCGCTTCCAATGATCACGGTGCGGGCAAGCCCGATAAAGAGGCCATGCTCGACGACGCCCGGAATGACGGACAGGAGTTCTGCGGCATAGGCCGGGTCTGGGATGACCGAGCAAGCGCAGTCGAGAATATAGTTGCCACCATCGGTCACGAGAGGCTTGTCGCCGCTGCCCCGGCGCACGTCGATACGCGGCCGCGATACGCCGGACGTCTTGAGCGCGTCGTAGACCTTCTTGGCGGTAATCGTGAAACCAAACGGCGTCACTTCAACCGGTAGCGGGAAAGAGCCGAGCACTTCGACCTGCTTTGAAGGGTCTGCGATGACAACCATTAGATCGCTGGCATTCGCTATGATCTTTTCGCGCAAAAGCGCAGCACCGCCGCCCTTGATCAGCTGCGCATGCTCATCGACTTCATCGGCGCCATCGACGGTGAGGTGAATACGGTCAACCTGCTCCACCGGCACAAGTGGGACGCCAAGTGATTCAGCCAGACGGCGGGTTTCTTCACTCGTCGGCACGCCGCGCACGACAAGACCGTCCGCAATCTCATCAGCCAGCGCCTCAACGAAAAACTTCGCTGTGGAGCCCGTGCCAAGGCCGATCGTCATGCCGTCTTCGACAAACTCGATCGCGGCCGTCGCCGCGTTTTCCTTCTCGCGTTCAAATGCCACTTTCAGTCTCCTAACGCTTCGAGGATTTTTCGCGCTGCTTCTGCTCTCTGAAGCCTTTGCTCCAGCCAGGCTTCTCGACCTGCTTGCCGCGGCCGAGCGCCAGCGCATCGTCCGACACATTGTCTGTGATGACCGAGCCGGAGCCGACGATCGCCCGTTCTCCGATTGTCACTGGCGCAACCAGCGCACTGTTAGACCCGATAAAGGCATCAGCGCCGATCTCGGTGCGATATTTCAGGAAGCCATCATAATTACAGAAGATTGTACCGGCGCCGATATTGGCGCCAGCGCCGACTGAGCCATCGCCCAAATAAGCAAGATGATTGGCCTTGGCGCCCTTTCCGACGCTTGTGTTCTTCACTTCCACGAAGTTGCCGATCCGCGCTTTTTCGCCAATTTCAGCGCCCGGACGGAGGCGGGCATACGGCCCGACTTCAGCGCCCGTTCGCACGATGGCGCCCTCAAGATGCGAGAAAGCGCGGATGCGCGCGCCCGTCTCCACTTCGACCCCAGTGCCGAAAACCACGTTTGGCTCGATCACAACGTCGTTTGCAATCTTCGTATCGTGAGAAAAGAAGACCGTTTCGGGCGCCGTCATGGTGACCCCGTCGCGCAGCAATGCGCCGCGGCGCTTCTTCTGGAAGACCGCTTCGGCCTGCGCCAGCTCAACGCGTGAGTTGACGCCCAGAACGTCTTCCTCGTCGCATGTCACCGCACGGCAAACACGACCTGCCTCATTCGCCAGCCCGACGATATCAGTGAGGTAATACTCACCCTTTGCATTATCGTTGGTGACCTTCGAGAGAAGCTCGAACACGAACTTGCGCGCCCCGGCCATGACGCCTGAATTGCAGAGCTTTATGGCGAGCTGTTCTTCGCTCGCTTCTTTTGCTTCGACGATGCCCTCCAGCCTGCCATCGGCACTTTGGATCAGGCGACCATAGGCACCGGGCTCTTCGGCTTCAAAGCCGAGCACGCCGACATCGGCACCGTTCGCGAGTTCGCCAAACAGATCATTCACAGCTGTTTCAGGGATGAGAGGGCAATCGCCATAGAGCACGATGAGATCACCGTCGAAGCCTGAAAGGGCCTGCTCGCCAGCCTGAACCGCGTGCCCAGTCCCCATCGGCGGATCCTGAATGACGAAGGCGCCTTCACCCAGCACTTTCGTCACGTGATCCTGCAGTACCTGAGAGCCCGCGCTGACAACAACGATGATGCGGCTACAGCCGGACCGGCGCGCCAGATCTATCGACCAGTCCAGCATGGCACGGCCACCAACCTGATGGAGCACCTTTGGAAGGTCTGACTTCATTCGTGTGCCCTGGCCCGCAGCCAGGATGAGCGCCGCCCGGTCTTTCATGATCAAAAAGTCTCGTTCTGCCTTGCCTTGTCGCCTAAACCATCAAACGACTCGATGCGAGAGGATAGAACAAGCAAGCATGACTTCCGACACACTTTCCGGCTGGACGATTGTCTTTGACCTCGATGGCACGCTGGTCGACACCGCACCCGACCTTCATCTCGCCTTGAACCATTGCCTGTCCGAGGCGGGTTTCGAGACGGTACCTTTCGAGAGCATTCGCCACATGATTGGCCAAGGCGCGAAAGCGATGATCGAGAAAGGACTTGCCTTTCAGAGCGTGACTCAGGAGCCAGCAGAGCATGAACCTCTCTGGAAGTCATTCCTGCAGTACTATGAAGCGAATATTTGTCAGCGCAGTACGCCGTTCGAAGACGTCTTAAAGTCTATCGAGGACTTGGCAGCGAAAGGGGCAAAGCTCGCAATCTGCACGAACAAGACCCAGCATCTCGCAGAGATGCTGATTGATGCGCTCGGACTGTCGAGCCGCTTTGCAACGATCTGCGGCGCTGACAGCGTTCCGAACAAGAAACCGTCCGGCGATCATATCCTTTATACCGTCGATCGCGCCGGGGGCCTGGCGGAAAAGGCAATTATGATTGGCGACAGCCAGACAGACGAAAGGGCAGCCCGGAATGCCGGACTGCCCTTCGTGTACGTTACATTTGGATATGGTCCATCACCCGATAACTGGGATGACACAGCATTTCGCGCATCATCCTATAAAGAGGTAATGTCCGCTATCCGGTCGATCGCGATGCCTTAGGCAGCTTCGACGACAGCGTCGTTCGGACGATAGGTCGTGCGAACTTCTTCCTGCGTCTTTGCAATGCGACGGCGTGGCATGCCGTTCACCATGTTGCTGCGCAGGTCGGTACGCGCGCTGCGCATGGCAGGAACGAAACCAGCATCGACCAGGTCAACGTCGACTTCATAGCCGCGCTCTGCCCAATACTCGCGAATTTTCTCACGAAGACGTTTTGCACCTTCGTTGTTGCACCAATCTTTCATTTCAATCTCTCCAGACTATTTATTGAGGCTCGGAGGCTTAGCTCCAGCCCGTCTGTCCTTCTTTGTTGCTCGTTTTATTCAACGAGGGACATCTCTATGTCAGACCCCGTTCGTGTCGGTTAAATGACAACTTGAGCGGCGATTCACAACCCTTTCGGACTATGAAATTAGGTTTAGTTTTGAATATGAATGGCTGTTCATACTGAACACTTGTTCATATTCGGGGAGCGCCCGCAAAATCGCGCCCCTTGAACCATTTCAAATGCAACTAAAATGCTTGTTCGATGACTTATTGGAGTGGGCACGGGCAAATTTCACCTCGGTCAATCGCAAATCCGGCATCGAACCAATGTGTCGCACCCGACTGACGCAAGGTGAGCTGATTGCAATTATGCATATCTAATTTGCGCAATTATTCTGAAAAACATCCTTCCTAAGCGCTTGATGTCTTAGCGCGTTGACCCATCAACGCCCCCGATATAAGACCGCGCTTCCTGTTTTCGGGCGATTAGCTCAGTGGTAGAGCACTGCCTTCACACGGCAGGGGTCACTGGTTCGAACCCAGTATCGCCCACCATCCAAACTCCAGGCGACCGAAACGGGAGACGGCCTGCAAGATGAAGTCGCTCCTTCGATCTCCAATCGTTTCCGCTACGCTCGGCTATCTCATCTGGGCCTATATGGTCCTGTGCGCGCGCACGATCCGCTGGACTGTCGAGGGCGAGGATGCCTTCAAGCAGGCCTGGGCGACCGAAAGCGGCCTGCTGGTCGCTGGCTGGCACTCGAGAGTCCTTCTTCTGCCTGTGATCTGGAGCAAGATCGCACGCAAGCTCCCCGCGAAGAAGTACCCGACCTCAATGCTCATCTCCCTGTCGAAAGACGGTGAAGCGGTCGCCAAGGCTATTGAGCATCTTGGACTGGAAGCGGTGCGAGGATCATCCTCTCACAAGAAAAAGAACAAGAATAAGGGCGGCGCCGCGGCCGTCGCAGAAACAAGCCGTCGCCTTCGCTCTGGTAGCGTTGTCTGCATTACCCCAGACGGCCCCCGCGGTCCGGCTGAGACGGTGCAAGCAGGCACACTAATCATGGCGCAACGTACCGACGCGCTCATCATTCCTTATGCACTCGATTGCCGTCCCGTGTTCAGACTGGACACCTGGGACAGATTCATGATCCCTCTGCCCTTCACAAAAGGGGCGATGATCCTCGGGTCGCCTCTCAACGTGAGCAGGAACGCCGGTAAGGAAGAAAGACTGCGCCAGATAGAAGACGCTATGCGTGCGGCACATCAGCGAGCCGCTGCCATCATTGCAAAGCGCTAGCAGTTCAGCGTCTGGCGAAGCCTGTAGAGCAGATTATCTTCACCAGATGAGCATGGGCCGCATCCTTTACAGAACCACGACGCGTGCCGCGCAGCCCTTTCTGGGCCCCCTGCTGCGCCGACGGGCAAAACGCGGCAAGGAAAATGCCCAGCGAATACCGGAGCGTTTTGCGCGTTCGAACGTCGATCTGACCCCGGCCCACCTAGTCTGGATGCATGGCGCCAGCATCGGTGAGACCAGATTGCTTCTCGACCTTGCCGAAAGGCTGGGTACCACACACCCCGAACTCCACTTTCTCTTTACAAGCCAGACGCAGACGGCCGCTGAGCTGATAGGTCGGCGCCTCGCAAGCTCTGAAACGCTTGCCGGACGCAGCCGCTATCAAGTCGCGCCGCTTGACACACCGAGCATTGCGGCCCGCTTTCTCGACATCTGGCAGCCGATCCTTTGTGTCTTTGCTGAGGGTGAAATCTGGCCGAACCTCATACTTGAAGCCAGCAGCCGCAAGATTCCGCTAGCCCTAGTGAATGCCCGCATGACGGCCAAGTCACTCAAGGGCTGGACCAGCTGGCAAGGCTTCGCGCGCGAAGTCTTTTCCAGCTTCGACGCCATCGTGGCTGCAGACGAACGAACAGCGGACGGGCTGGAAAGACTGGCCGACGGCAAGATCCCATGCCCCGGCAGCCTCAAACTCTCGCTCTCGGTCACAGAAGCCAGCGAAGCGGAGGCTCAAGCCATTCGCAATACCTTCATTGGTGGCCGCCGGTGTCTTGTCGCCGTATCGACTCATGAGGGCGAGGAAACGTGGATACTTGATGCGGTAGAAGGAATTGAGCCGCGACCTGCTCTTGTCATCATTCCCCGGCATCCCGAACGCCGCGAGAAAATCATAAATCTGCTCAATGAACGTGGACTCAGCCACTCCGTTCGCTCTCGCGAAGAAGTTCCTGAGACCAGCCATGACGTCCTTCTTTGCGACACGCTTGGTGAGGTCAGTCTGTTCGCGAGCGTTGCCGACAGCGTTTATCTCGGCGGCGGGCATGCAGAGGGGGTTGGCGGACACAACCCCATCGAGATCCTGCGTCTTGGGCGCCCCGTTCTCACCGGTCCGCATATACATAACTTCTCCGACCTCGCAGCCACGCTGGAAGACGACCCGGGCTTCAGGATTGTCAAAGACGTCGATACTCTGAGACGCGAATTCCCATTGCCGGCGCCCTCACAGGCTCTGAGAATTTCGCTTGAGGCACGCGCACTGGAACCGATGCGCGTCACGCTTGAGGCGCTCGACAGCCTCCTGCCACAGTCCGCACCATGATGCGCTCTCCACGCTTCTGGGACCGCGACGTCGATCCGAAGTCCAGGGAGGGGGCACCCGTTACGCGGCTGCTCCTGACGCCTCTGGCAGCGATCTATGCAGAGGTCACGGCACGGCGGATCAGGAATGCCACTCCATTAAAGCTTGGCATCCCGGTGATCTGCGTGGGCAATCTGACGGCGGGAGGCAGCGGGAAAAGCCCTGTCGTCGCTGCAATACGTCAGCATCTTGGGAGCCTACCGCGCGGCATACGCGCCGCCAGCCTTTCGCGCGGCTATGGGGGAAAGCTTAAAGATCCTCTTCGAGTTGATCCTGAAACCCATGACGCCTCGCAGGTCGGCGACGAGGCCCTTATGCTCTCTCAATCGGGAGAAGCGTGGATTGGCGCGGATCGCGCGGCTGCCGGAAAAGCGATGGAGGCTGATGGTGTTGACGTCATCATTATGGATGACGGGTTCCAGAATCCGGGGTTGGACAAGTCGCTATCTATTATTGTCGTCGACAGCGCAGCAGGTTTCGGCAACGGCCACGTCATTCCCAAAGGCCCGCTGCGCGAACCTGTTGAGGCAGGCCTTGCCCGAGCAGACGCCATCATTCTCATGGGCGATGGTAATCCACCTGCTGGTATCGATGGCTTTGAAGGCCCGGTCATGCGCGCTTCCATCCGGCCCGTATCCGCGCCGCCTCCCGGGACCTATGTCGCTTTTGCGGGCATCGGACGACCCGAAAAATTCTTCGATACTCTGAAGGCCTGCGGGACGCCTCCGATAGACGCTGTCCCCTTTGGCGATCACCATGTCTACACTGACCGCGACCTTAGATATCTTCGAGCGCTAGCTGCAGATCACAACGCGCAGCTCATCACTACAGAGAAAGACCTTGTTCGACTGTCGCCTGAGCAGAGGCGGGGTATCGTCACCCTGCCCGTCACTGCTCAGTTCGAAGAAGCGGACGATCTGGCGAAACTTCTCAAGCCTGTTACAGACGGGCTGACAAAATGAGCGACAGCAACACCCAATACGTTCGACCGAAAGATATTGATGATCGGTCCACCTGGCGCCAGCGCCTGGCCTGGCGGCTGGAAGCAATAGCATGGGATTTCATCTATTGGTGGCCGATGAAAGCGCTGGGGCCTGAACGCGCATCGAATTTCGCCGGCTGGCTGGTAAAACGCATTGCACCGCTTCTTAGCCAGAACAAGACCGTCAAACGCAATCTCCGCATGGCTTTCCCTGATTGGAGCGACGAACAAATCGACAAGGTGGCGGAGGCCGCTTGGGAAAGCGTCGGTCGGACCGCTGGCGAACTGCCGCATCTGCCGAAAATTCATCCTTATGAAGGCGACCGGGTGGACGTCGTTCATCCAGAACGGCTCGATGCCGTGGAAGCCAGCGAAACCGGCGCCGTTTTCATTTCCGGGCATTTTGCAAACTGGGAGGTGATGGCCGCCGTCATATGCCGACGGCCCGTCGATTGCCTCGTCACCTATCGGGCCCTCAACAACCCCCATATCGACCAGCGGATCAACAAGGTCCGCCATGATTACGGTATCGGCGTCCTGACTCCGAAGGGTCTTGGCACGCGCGAATTGATGCGGGCGCTTTCCGCAGGCCGCTCTGTAGCGCTGATGAATGATCAGAAGTTCAACAAGGGGCTTAGTGTCCCCTTCTTCGGCCATGAAGCGATGACGGCGCCCGGGCCGTCACGTCTGGCGCTAAAATACAACGTGCCCATTATTCCTGTGTCGACTGTGCGGACCGGACCGGCAAGATTCCAGACGACGATCCATGAGCCAATCCGTCCTCGCGCCGGACTGGAAGGCGAGGACGCCGTTCGAGACTGCGTCGAGCAGATAACCGATTTCATCGAAGCGCAGGTACGCGACCATCCAGATCAGTGGTTCTGGCAGCACAGAAGATGGCCAAAATCCGCCTGGAAAAAAGCGGGCGTCTAGCTAGCTCACATAACAGTATCGTTCAGTTCGCCGGCAAGGCACCAAGGAGAACACATGTCACCTCTCGTTCTGTTGTCTGCGGCGGCTCTCGTCTTCTGCGCCCTGATCGGTCTGGGCGCACTTTTCGCTCCGAAATGGGCGCAAGGCGTCGTGCGGCTCGTTCCCGATCCGCATCCGGACCGCCCCGGTGGGTTTTCAGAGTTTCGCGCGACGTATGGCGGCCTTCTTTTCATGCTGCACATCACAGCGCTGGTCATTTTGCTACGGCTCAATGGTCCTCTCGCGCTCCTCGCCATCATGCCTATCGCTGCAGGCTGGTTTGGCGCAGGCCTCGGCCGTCTTGTTTCCTATCTGGCCGACGCAAAAGAGAACCGCGCGCCGGGTATGATGCCGATATGGATTGCCGTGGAGTTCGCACTGGCTCTTGCAATTGCGTCGCCGGTTCTTCACCTAGGCTGATGCCTTTCTAGAGGAACAGCACATGACGGATCGTCGAGAGACGCCCCGGCCCGGCAGACGGACCAAACCAAACCCCACCTCATCGCATGTCGACCCCGACTGGTCGGGCGGCGAACGCATAGCGAAATGGCTCGCGCGTGCTGGCATTGCATCGCGCCGCGAGAGCGAAGCGCTGATCGAGGAAGGCAAGGTCACGGTCAATGGACGCAAGCTGACCTCCCCCGCTTTCAAGGTGACTGGCAAGGAATCCATCAAGGTCAACGGCAAACCGGTCAAAGCCCCCGAAAGCACGCGGCTGTGGCGCTATCACAAGCCGTCCGGCCTCATCACGACGACGCATGACCCTGCCGGCCGGCGCACCATCTTTGAAGAACTACCCAAACACTTGCCGCGCACCGTCACTGTTGGCCGTCTTGACCTGACAACCGAGGGCCTGCTGCTTCTGACAAATGATGGTGAGCTTGCGCGTACGCTTGAGCTGCCACGCAATGCATTCCGCCGTCGCTACCGTGCCCGGGCACACGGCCGGGTCACGCCTGACAAGATCGAAGCGCTGAAAGACGGCGTCACCGTAGACGGCGTCACCTATGCGCCGATCATCGCTGAGCTGGAGCGCGAGACCGGTACGAACAACTGGATCAAGGTGGAACTGACTGAAGGCAAGAAGCGCGAAGTGCGCCGCGCCCTCGAATCGGTCGGGCTGGAAGTGAACCGGCTCATCCGCACCGAATACGGGCCTTTCGAACTGGGTGATCTCGCGCCCGGTGCTGTCGAAGAAGTGCCTTATCAGACGCTGATGGAAACGCTTGGCCCCATGCTTCCAGCACAACCCGCACGGCGCAAGCCAGAGCAAAAGAAGCAGAGACCTGACGCTAAGAAAGGCCTTAACAGACGCCGTTAGTCGGATAATGCTGGTCATCAGAACCAGACGACGAACGGGAGGCCCTCATGTCCGACACTGCTGTTGCCCAGCCGCCTGAGACCAAGAAAGACCCATCTCGCCAGATGAGCGAAGCGGCGCGTGCCACGAGCGACTTGATCGTGAGCCCGGACGTCTACGCTCATATGGAGCAGCTTGATGCTGCGTTCGCGCGTCTTCGCGCCGAAGACCCTGTCGCCTGGTGTGAGCCTGAAGCCTTCCGCCCATTCTGGGCTGTCACCAAACACGCCGACATCATGGAAGTCAGTCGCCAGAACAAGCTGTTCACAAATGGCGAGCGCGAGATGCTTTCCTACCAACAGGCCGAGGAGCGCGTGTATGCCCAGACTGGCGGACCGCACCTTCTCAAGACGCTCGTCCAGCTCGACGACCCGATGCACTACAAGCTGCGCCACCTGACGCAGGACTGGTTCATGCCGCACAAGGTAAAGACGCGCGAGGAAGCTATCCGCACGATCGCCAAGGAATTTGTCGACCGCATGGAAGACATGGGCGGCGAGTGCGACTTCCAGCAGGATATCGCGCTCCACTACCCACTTCGCGTCATCATGCAGATCCTCGGCGTCCCGGTCGAAGATGAGCCCATGATGCTGAAGCTGACGCAGGAAATCTTTGGCGCGCAGGACCCTGACCTGATGCGCGACAAGAGCCTTTCCGAAGAGGGTGCTGACGCCGACAAGGGCCTCTCCTCCATTCAGGAAACGCTCGCCCAGTTCTTCATGTACTTCACGAACATCACGCAGGACCGCCGTGCGAACCCGAAAGACGATGTCTCAACCGTCATCGCGAACGGTACGGTCGATGGCGAACCAATCGGTCAGCTTGAAGCGATGAGCTATTACATCATCGTCGCGGCAGCCGGCCACGATACGACCAGCGCGTCTACAGGCGGCGGCGTGCTGGGCATGCTGAACAATCCGGCACAGCTCAAGAAAATGATGGATGATCCGAAGGGTATGTCCCGTACAGCCGTCGACGAAGCCATCCGCTGGACGACACCGGTGAAACACTTCATGCGCACGGCCCAGCACGATTATGAGCTGCGTGGACGCAAGATCCTCAAGGGCGAGAGCCTGCTACTCTGCTACCCTTCCGGCAACCGCGACGAGGATGTGTTTGACGACCCGTTCGACTTCCGCGTTGATCGCAGCCCGAACAAGATCATCTCCTTCGGTCACGGCGGCCATATGTGCCTTGGCATGCACCTCGCCCGTCTTGAGATGCAAGCGATCTATGAGGAGCTTTTCTCCCGCATCAAGTCGATTGAGCTTGCAGGTGAGCCAAGCTTCATCCGCGCCAACTTTGTGGGCGGGCCAAAATCCATTCCGGTGCGCTACAAGTTCTAGTCGTCTGCATTGTCGGCCGCGGGTCCAGCGTCGCTGACGCTGAACTCGATCCGTCGATTGCGGGCATAGGCTTCGGTCGTCTCGGACGTATCAATTGGCTGGCTCTCGCCATAGCCAACCGCGCTGAGCGATGCTGACGCCGTGCCCACCTCGATCAGATAGTCGCGAATGGTATTCGCTCTTGTCTGGGAGAGCCGCTGGTTAAAAGACTCGGCGCCGCGCGCATCGGTGTGAGCTCCAATCTCGATCTGATATTGATCGCAAAGCAGTGCCGTTCCTGCGATTGCAGCTGCGACAGGCATCGTCTCGTCTGAAATTGCGCGATTGCTGGCTGAAAACTCAATCGTGCGGCCATCAAGTACGCCTTCGAACGCCTCGGTACAGGCTGCTGCAGATGGAGTGGCTGGCAGGCTGGCAACTGGCGCCCCAACCGGGGCCGGTTCTCCCTCGACAACGATATTATCGACAATGACGCGAGTGGCATCTTCTGCGATGACGTCGGCTTCAATTGCCGAGATCGCCGCTTCTAGCCCGGCAAGCCTCTGATCTTCGTCAGAAGCGGTGCCTCCGATAAGCGCAATACCCCTTCGGGTTCGCAACAATATCCAGTCATAGCCGTCCTGGCGCAAATCATCCTGCAAACGTCCTGCCCATTGCAGCGGCGACGCTTGCTGACCTTCACTCGCACTGTCCTCTTCGGGAATACCCGATGCCGGAATGAAAAGCCCATCCGCGAACTGGTAAGTCCCCTCTGCGAGCTCGACACAAGCGCTCGGCGCGTTGAGCTGCGGTCCCGCTTCCCCCATCACTGCGCCATCACAGGCGGCAAGCCCGAGGGCGAAGACGCCAGAAGCCATGCTCAATCGTATTGTCGGTCGCTGCATTTGTTCTACTCTCCCAGCTTCGGGCACACTGCAAATAGGAAGACGCCGGACGCTATGGCAAATTTCAAACCACGCTGTATCGCGCTTTCTATCGGTGCAGTCTGCATCAGTCTGGTTGCCAACGCGCAGGGTGGACCGGAAGCTCCAGCTTTTGACGAAAATGATGCGGAACTCGACAAGCTCGTTGAAGCTTGCCTGGGGATGGAAGGCGTTGGCTTTATCGAAGGCAGCCAGACTATCTGCTATAACGCCGCAATATTCCCGGCCGAGTTTCTGGCGCTAGCAGAGCTTCCACCCGCCGATCAGATCATCATCTCGAGCCCTGGCGGCAATGTCGCGACAGCCCGTATCATGAGCCGAATACTGGATGAGCGCGGCGAGCCTGTGACCATTGCAGGCCAATGCATGTCCGCCTGCGCGATGGTACTTGTGCCAGGCATCGATGACCTCCGAATCGACAATACAGCGCATATTTCCGTACACGGAATGGTGATGCTTAGCTTTCCTGAATGGTATGGCTGGCAGCGCAATGGTGAAGAGCCGGGGCAGACAGACCTGATGACTGCCGCCATGGGCTACAACTTTCCGTACACGATGCATCGGAGCGGACAGGATCACATGACCGGGCATCTCGAAGGACAGAATGTGGATCGCGACTATATCCAGACAGTGCACGACAGAATGTACGCAGATGCGAAGGCCCATGGCTGCCGCGTCGACCCAGACGAATATTGGGGCATGATCGACGCAGCTCACCTACAGAAATATCTCGGCGACCGGATCACGCATATGGAGCGTTTCATCCAGTCCTGGGACGATCCGGCGAACAATATCTACAAGGACATCACGACGCCGATCGGCTCGCAGACCTATATCTTCGATTCCGACTATACCGCCTGCGAATAAGGTGCCTCAGGCGAGCAGTTCCTTAGGATAGTCGGGATAGCTGGCTTTCATGACACCATGATTGAGCAGCATCTGTGCTTTCAGCTCCGACCCACTTTCATCGTAAAAGCTCGTCAGCACCCAGTAATTCTCAACGCGGCGGCTCTGCGAGAGCGCAACGACTTCACGCTTCAGCCGGTAGGTCTCCCCGACAAAGAGTGGCCCGTTGACCATCTTGATCTCGAGATCTGCAAACAGGCCAATTGAAGGTCGCTTGACCGGCCACTTCACCATGCCGCCCGTATAGTTGCCGAGCACCGACACCATTTCTGTCGGAACGATCGTCCTGCCCCACGGAGAAGCAGACGCGTCACTGTACCAGTCCATCGGCTCGGTGATCTTCTCCAGCTTCTCGTTCAGTGAGAAAGGATAGAGGTCGCCCATATGCTGGTCAGGATCCATCTTGACCAGCTCATTGTCTGGCCCGGTCATGCCCGTTTTCATATCGGCCAGGATGACGAGGTCGCCCGCAGGCCGCAGCTTCGCCATCCGGGCCGCCAGCAGTGTTTCGCCGTGATTCGGGCCCAGTGTCGCGCTCGCTTCGAGCACCGGCGTGCCATCCGCCTTTTCGGCGCGGCAGTAGGCATAGGTGTCGGTCTTCGGCTCAATTAAGACGCGCACCTCTTCGCCCTCGACGACCATGTTCTGGAAGTGGGTCGAGAAACATCCACGCTCAAACCATTCCTTCCCGAATAGATCGACCAGGTAGGGTGAGAACTGGCTAAAATGGGTCGGCCCTTCGATGGGCCCGGCCCGAATGCCGAGCTTCTCGGCTTCGGCATCGTCATGAATGGAGCTGTGCCCATCATAGGACTGGTCAGCCAGCATCTGGGCTGGTTTGCGCAAGGGGCCCTCAATCACCTTCGTCATTAGTGCCCCTACCCTTGCATCCCGGCCATGCGTGCCCGCTCTGCAGCGAACCTGGCGAGAGGGATGACACGCTCTGCATTGGAAGCCGCATTCGCATTTGAAGCAGTTCCGTCACGCACGCGTCCGACGATCCCCTGAAGAATGCCGGCCAAACGGAAGGCGTTGTAGGAGAAGTAGTAGTTGAGATCCGGCATCCCGTCGCGCCCGGTATGCTGGCAGTACATATCGACATATTCCTCAAGCGTGGGAATGCCCCAGGCCTTCAGGTCCTTGATATTCGCAATCGAGCCACGCGATTCGTCATTGCCCGGCATCACCCAGTTCATCAGGTGGTAGGAGAAGTCTGCGAGCGGGTCGCCAAGCGTCGATAGTTCCCAGTCGAGCACGGCGATGACTTTCGGGTCCGTCGGGTGAAGGACCATATTGTCCAGCCGATAGTCGCCGTGGACGATCGTGACGTCCTCGTTCTTCGGAAGGTTCTTCGGCAGCCAGTCGATCAGCTGCTCCATCTCCGGAATATGCATCGTTTCGGACGCCTTGTACTGCTTCGTCCAGCGATGGATCTGGCGGGCGCAATAGTCGCCTTCCTTGCCGAAATCCTGCAGTCCGACCTTCTTATAATCGGTGTTGTGCAGATCCGCGAACGTCTTGACCTTGGCCTCATAGATCGCGCGGCGCTGTGCTGGCTCATAGTCCGGCAGGGTCTGGTCCCAGAGGATGCGGCCGTCGACATTGTCCATGATGTAGAAGATCGTGCCGATGACGTCTTCATCCATGCAGAGCCCGTACGGGCGAGCGACAGGGAAGCCGGTGGGATAGAGCGCATTAATGACCTTGAACTCACGGTCCACGGCATGTGCCGACGGCAGGAGCTTGCCGGGAGGCTTGCGCCGCATGACGTAGGTCTTGTTTGGCGTGAAGAGCTTATAGGTCGGGTTGGACTGGCCACCCTTGAATTGCTTGACCGTCAGAGGGCCTTCATAGCCTTCGACATTCGCTTCCATCCAGGCGGCGAGGTTCGCTTCGTTGAACCTGTGAGATTCAGCGACCTCTTTTGTGCCGCTGAACATTTCCTGCGCATTGTCGGCTTCTGACATGCCACTGCTCCCTGATCATTTTGTCTGGCCGCAACCTAGCGAAACCGGGGCGCTGAACAAGCGTCTCGCAGGGTAATCCTGAGAAGAGTTGCGCCCCGACATATAAAAAGGGCCGACACTTGGTCGGCCCCTTCAATAAGGTGGTTGGAAAGCGCTGGCCGAACTAGCTCAGTGCGTCGGCAAAATTCTCGCCCTGCCGGGCCGAATTCTTGGCCCGCTTGAGCAGCTCAACGGTTTCCGGATCAAGGTCAGTCTTCTCGAGCTTCGAATCGATACGGTCACCAAGATAGTCTTCACCGTCATCGACCGCTTCGAGGGCCGCCTTTTCATCGCTCATGAACAGCGACGTGAAGTCGGCCCAGCCGCGGTGCAGCGTACCTGCAGTACCGCCCTCGGTTTCCGGCTCTCCGCCAAGGTCACGGACCCTGGCCTGGAATGCGGTCACGAGTTCACTGCGCTCATAGGCAAGCGTCTTGAACTTGTTGCGCAGACCGTGGTTCTCATCCGCAACCTCGCAAACCTTCTCATAGCCTTTCTGGCTATCGATCAGGGTTTTGGTCACGTCATTCAGCACTTCAATATTGGGGTTCGACATTCTGTCATCTCCTTTGTGGCGAACAGGAGAATAACGATGGATGCCAACCTGCAGTTGCCCAGCCTCTGCAGAAAGCCCGCTATTTGAGTGCGCGGTACCCGATGTCCTTACGGAAGAAACCGCCCGGCCAATCAATGGCTGCGACACCCTCATAGGCCTTGTCGATGGCGGCCTTCAGACTTTCGCCCGTCGCGGTCACGCCAAGCACTCGTCCGCCAGTCCCAATCATCTCATTCTTGTCGTTGATGTCGGTGCCAGCGTGGAAGACAGTGACGCCTTCAATCGCATCCGCAGCGTCGACGCCTTTGATGACGGTGCCCTTCAAAGGCTTGTCTGGATAGCCTTCAGCCGCCATCACGACAGTCGCGCTGGGGGTGAAGTCAGAGAGGCCCATCATCTCGCAAAGCGATGCGTGGCTGCCGACGAGCCCGCCCGTTGAACAGACGAGTAGCGCCGGCACAATGTCCCCCGGCAGACCCGCCATGAGGGCCTGACACTCAGGGTCACCGAAGCGTGCGTTGAACTCGACGACTTTCGGGCCGCTCTCGGTCACCATGATGCCGACATAGAGCACGCCCTGATACGGCATGCCGTCTTCTGCCATGCCAGACAGCATGGGCTCCACGATCAGCGTCTGGACGAGTTCCATGATACGCGCATCAACGACAGGTGCAGGCGCATAGGCGCCCATACCGCCCGTATTCGGACCCACGTCGCCGTCGCCGACCCGCTTATGGTCCTGCGCGGCGGGAAGGTAGATGGCGCCCTCCCCATCCGTCATGACGAAGATGGAAGCCTCCTCGCCGGTCATGAACTCTTCGATGACGATTTCGGCAGACGCTTCACCGAACTTGCCGGTCATGAATTCCTCGACCGTATTCTCCGCATCTTCCTGCGACTCGACGATGACGACGCCTTTGCCGGACGCCAGCCCATCCGCCTTGATCACATAGGGGCCTTCGACCGTCTCAAGGTAATCGAGCGCCTCTGTCAGATCGCTAAAGCGACCGTACGCAGCAGTGGGTACGCCATACTTCTGCATCAGGTCCTTGGCGAAACCCTTGGAGCTTTCGAGCTGCGCAGCCTGCTGGCTTGGCCCGAACACATCGAAGCCGCGAGCCCGCAGCGCGTCTGACGCCCCTGCCGCCAGCGGCGCTTCAGGGCCGATGATGATGAGGTCTGGCGTAATTTGCAGCGCCAGTTCCTGAACCGCGTGCAGATCGGTTGGATCGAGATCGAAACACGGGCCGATCTTGTCCATGCCGGGGTTTCCGGGCGCTGAGAAAACTTCGTCCACCAGAGGCGACTGTGCGATTTTCCAGGCCAACGCATGTTCGCGTCCGCCAGAACCAAGAATGAGAATTTTCATGGCAGGGGTGATGAACGCGATTTCCCGATGGATCAAGGCTTCTTGCCTGCCTGACTGACGGCGGCGACCGGTGGAAAGCCCGCGACAAATAATTGTGGGCTGACTGGAGATCAGCCCTTGATGATAGCGCCTGTCGCAAGGCAAGCTCAGGATAGATGACCAAACCCTATTCCGCCCGCACGCCCAGCCACGATCTAAGCGGCCTCTGGACCGGCTTCTACGCCTATGACCTCACTGATGACGCCGTTCCTTTTACGGCGTGGATTTCCGAGGATGAGGGCACCATCACAGGCTCTGTGCTTGAGGATGATATCACCAGCATGGAACCGGACGGCGAATGCACCTCTGAGATCATCGGCGAACGGCGCGGGCTGGACGTTCGCTTCACCAAGATCGAAACGGCAGGACCGGACGGCAGCCTGGAGCTGCTCCGCTATCAGGGCGATACGGATCCCGAATGCTGCGTTATCAGCGGCGTCTGGTTCTTTGATGATCCGGCAGAAAGCTCCGGCACATTCATGATGACCCGCATCTCTGGCGCCCTGAAAGCGGCCATCCAGCCAGCAGCTGCCAGCGAGAGCCAGATCGGCCGCAACACCGAGGACTGATCAGGCGTGAGCGAAACACCCCCGTCAAACGTCGTTGAGCTTTCTGTCTCCGAACTCGCAGGGGCGCTCAAGCGCACCATTGAAACGACCTATGATCATGTGCGTGTGCGCGGTGAGCTCGGTCGCGTCACGATTGCGCGCTCGGGCCACATGTATGCCGACATCAAGGACGACAAGGCTGTCCTGAATACGGTGATGTGGAAGGGCTCCGTGCAGCGCCTTCCGTTCAAGCCGGAGGAAGGACTGGAGGTCGTCGCGGAAGGTCGGCTCTCGACCTATCCAGGGCGATCCAACTATCAGCTCATCGCCGACTTCATGCGCCCAGCTGGCGCTGGCGCGCTCATGGCGCTTCTCGAAGAGCGCAAGAAGAAGCTCGCCTCTGAAGGCCTGTTCGATGAGCGGCACAAGAAGCCACTTCCCTTCCTGCCAAGAACGGTCGGCGTGGTGACCAGCCCTACGGGCGCTGTCATCCGCGATATCCTGCACCGTATCCGGGAGCGTTTTCCGGTGCGTGTCATTCTCTGGCCAGCTCTGGTGCAGGGCGACCGCGCCGCCGCGCAGATTGAAGCGGGTATTCGGGGATTCAACGCTATGCCAGAGGGCGATCGTCCCGACGTGCTGATTGTCGGTCGTGGCGGCGGCTCCATAGAAGACCTCTGGCCCTTCAACGAAGAAAACGTCGTTCGCGCGGCATTCGAGAGTAAGATCCCTCTTATCTCCGCAGTCGGCCATGAGACCGATACCACCCTCATCGACTTCGTGTCCGATGCGCGCGCGCCGACCCCTACGGGCGCGGCAGAGATTGCGGTGCCGGTGCGCTCTGATCTGATGATGGCGATTGAAGAGCGCGCGCAAAGCCTGACCCGGGCCCTGTCGCGCCGGGTTCGCCATGACGCTGACCGGCTAAGGGCCTCACGCCTGCCGAGGCTTGAAACCCTCATCGCGCAAAAGCGCCAGAGCCTCGACTATCTGGACGCAGGCCTACGCGGCGGGCTCTCTAGCGCCATCAAGTCAAAGCACATCGAACTCGCGCGTACAGGAAGCCGCCTGCGCACTGATCCGCTTAGCAAGGATGCGCGCGATGCCCGCCGTCGCCTTCTGGACACGGCCAAGCGCGCCCGCCCCGCACTGGAACGCCTGATCGATACGCGAAAGCAACGACTCACGGCTGGCGCGAATTTGCTGGAAGCACTCTCCTATCAGGCGACGCTGGCCCGAGGCTTTTCCGTCGTGAGGAATGCAGACGGCGCAATTCTACGGACGTCGAAAACCGTCTCAACCGGCGACCATCTCAGCATCACGCTGAGCGACGGCTCGGTCGACGCTTCGGTGATCGAAGGCGAGACAAAGTCGGCCAGGAAGTCCGAGCCAAGCGCCGCCAAACCGAAGTCCCCTCCAACACCTTCAAAGCCTGCCAAGGAACCGCCGCAGGGCGATCTCTTTTAGGGGCTAGGCGCTGGCTGGCTTCACCTTGAGGCCGTTGCCTTCAGTCCCATCGACGATGACGGACGCACCCGTGTCCGGATTGCTGCCGTCAGTCGTCTCGGCAGGCCACTCAGTGTCGCCAAGCCGCACCCTACCCTGCCCATTCGCAAAAGCAGCGATCACGGTGGCGCGCTGACCAAGCGTGCGGCTCATCAGCCGGTTCAGGGTTGGATGTTCGGCAACCTTCTTGCGCATGTTGGCAAAGACTTTCCGTCCAAGCACGACAAGCCCAACAGCCGCGACGGCAAAGAACAGGAACTGCCCCTGCCAGCTATGGCTACCAATGATTGCGAACGCCGAGAACACTGCCGTAGCACCGGCCGCAATCGAGACCCAGAGCAGGTCGAACGTGCCAAGCATCGTCTCGATCGCGAGGAGGACCAGCGCCAGGACAAGCCAATGCCAGGCGCTGAGAGGCCAGATCAGGTCGATGAGTGCGTCCACGACTACTCCTCCCGCCTGCGGGTAGTTGGGACAGCGCCGCCTGAGTTGGCGGCAAGCGACTTGCCCGCGCTCTCGGTGAGGCCGCGGATCCCCTCAATTGTGCCGAGGATGGAGCTGAACTCGGCCGGGATGATCACGGTCTTGTTGCTCTGGGACGTTGCAAGCTTCTCGAAGGCCATCACGTATTGCTGGCCGAGGAAGTAATTGATCGCGTTCACATCGCCCTTGGCGATAGCTTCAGAAACCATGGCAGTCGCTTTTGCCTCCGCTTCGGCTTCGCGCTCACGTGCTTCAGCGTCGCGGAAGGCGGCTTCGCGGCGGCCCTCGGCCTCAAGGATTTGGGACTGCTTGGCGCCTTCGGCCTTGAGAATGGCAGACTGCTTGTCACCTTCCGCAGTAAGGATCTCTGCGCGCTTCAGGCGCTCGGCTTTCATCTGGCGGGCCATGGCCTCAGTGATGTCAGCCGGCGGCGTCAGGTCGGCAATCTCAATCCGCGTCACCTTTACGCCCCACGGGTTCGTCGCGGCATCAACAACTGAAAGAAGCCGCGCATTGATCTCATCCCGGTTCGACAGGACTTCATCGAGATCCATCGAGCCGACCACCGTCCGGATGTTCGTCAGGGACAGGTTCTGGATAGCATTCTGGAGATTGTTGACCTCATAGGCCGCCGAAACCGGGTCGATCACCTGAATGAAGACGACAGCATCACATGACACCATCGCATTGTCCTTGGTGATCACTTCCTGGGTTGGAATGTCGAGCACGCTTTCCATCATGTTCATCTTGCGGCCAACGCGCTGATAGAATGGAATGATGAAGTGAAGTCCGGGCGATAAGGTATTGGTATAGCGACCAAAATTCTCGACCGTGAAATTATATCCTTGCGGCACGACCTTGATGGCCGAGACCAGCACGATGAGCGCGACTGCGGCAATGACGATGACGACGATGACAGATGGTTCCATCCAGGCTCTCCTCCTTAACCTAGGACTGATATCGGGGCGTTTTCATCGTTTTTCAATAAGAATAAATTCAAAACGGCGCACACCTCGAAGGTATGCGCCGCTTATAGACCGAGTCAGCTGTCTTGCTGATCTAAATTCGGTTCAGAGCTGGCCGAGAAGATAGTCGGCCGAAGACACTTTGAACTCGCCGCCATCTTCGACATTGAGCTGCTCAACGACGCCGTCCTTGACCAGCATGGAATAGCGCTTGGACCGCTCACCCATGCCAAAGCCGCTGGCGTCCATCTCGAGGCCCATGGCTTTTGCGAAAGCGCCATTGCCGTCTGCCAGCATACGGACCTTGCCGCCTGTCTTGGCTGACTCGCCCCAGGCGTTCATGACGAAGACGTCGTTGACCGACGTGCAGACAATGTCATCGACGCCCTTGCCGTGCAGCTCTTCGGCTTTCTCCACGAAGCCTGGCAGGTGCTTGGCTGAACAGGTTGGTGTGAAAGCACCTGGAACGGCGAAGAGCGCGACGGTCTTGCCCTTGAAGATGTCGTCGGTCTTGCGGGGCTCGGGACCATTGCCCGTCATTTCCATCAGGACCGCGTCCGGAAGTTTATCGCCTTGCTTGATCGTCATTGAATTTCTCCTTGCGAAACTGCTCGCTTCTTATGCAAGTGCGGGCAAGCTTTCAATCGAACCTTGATAAATCACCGGGCCTGAGTCAGCTTTCAGCCAAGGAAAGGTGACCAGATCATGATGAGCGATCTGACTGGCAAGCTACTGATTGCCATGCCCTCAATCGGAGACTCGCGATTTTCACGGTCGGTGGTGCTCGTCTGCGCGCACGAACCTGAATATGCGATGGGTATTGTCCTAAACAAGCCGATTGATGACCTCACGCTGCCCCAGCTCCTGTCGCAGCTTGGCATCGAGCAGGATATCAAGATCCCTGACAGCGCCGTGCTGAATGGCGGCCCAGTCGGGACTGATCGGGGCTTTGTCGTTCACACGGATGACTTCCATTGTGAGGGGGCCACGCTGGCCATCAATCACGACTTCTGCCTGACGGCGACGCGAGATGTGCTCGTCGCCATCGCGTCGGATGATGCACCACGCGAATCGATCATGGCACTCGGCTATTCCGGCTGGGGGGCTGGACAGCTCGAGACCGAAATTGCGGAAAATGCCTGGATCGTCAGCGAGCCGATCCCGGATCTTGTCTTCGGGCCAAGCCACGACTCCAAATGGTCAACAGCGCTCAAACTGATTGGCATTGATGTCGCGCGGCTGCACAGCGCAGGCGGTAACGCCTAGCCGGCTAGGCTTTCAGGAGCTTGCCGGCCTGCACCGCCGGAAGCGGCCTTGAGAAAGCAAAGCCCTGCACGAAGTCGAAACCAAGCGACTTAAGAAGTCCAACGGTCTCCAGATCTTCAACGCCTTCAGCCGTCGTGCTCAAGCCAAGTTCATGGGCAAGTCCGGTTACTGACTTCAGAATGGTCTGCATCCGCGGGCGCTCAAGCTTTCTGATGAGGTCCGCATCCACCTTCAGACCATCCGCAGGCAGAGCTTCCAGCCATTCAAATGACGAATGCCCAGTGCCGAAATCATCAAGCACGACGCCCGCCCCGGCATCCTTGAGGGCTTCAACCGTTCGCAGAGCCGTCTCCGGATCACGAAGCGCTGCCTGTTCCGTCAGCTCTACCCTTAACTGGCCGGGCGCAAAGTCATGTCCGGCGATAAGGTCACCGACCAGCGCGACAAGTGATTCTTCGGCAAGGTCTGGTGCGGTCACGTTGACGTTCACGAAAAGGTCACGGCGTCCGCTCTCCCTGATCCATGACGACAGGGCTTCGCTCGCCCGCATCAACATGGAGGTCGCAAGCCCCCTGTCTTCGGGGCTGTAGGGATGGCCAGCACTCGCCCGTGGCCATCGCGCCAGCGCTTCGAAACCGCCGATCTCACCTGATTTCAGCGATACGATTGGCTGGAATGCGGCCTCAAGCTCTGCACCTGACGGATCGGCCAGCCATTCTTCTGCCTCGCCCCGGCGCATCAGAACGCCTGCTGCCGATCCATCCGCATGGAACCGGCCAGTCAGCGTCAGCGATTTGCCTGTCGACAATTTGAGGCGGCAGGACACCGGCTCATCAATCGGTGTCGGGTCGGTAAAAAGCTGATGAAGCCTCTGATGGCTGAGACCGACCAGCACCTTCGAAATGGACTGGAGCGTCCATACGCCGTCTATTTCCTGGTACCCTGCTGACGCATCAACATCGATAGAGAGGCGCATGGACTGCGCATCCCAGGACCATTCGCCTAGCGTAAGAGGGTCGGCCGACAACATTGGACGGAACCTAGCCTCATTCGCAGACGCTGGCGAGCGTCAGTCGCGGCGATTTTCAAGGATGTAACGACGGACGTCCGAGACGTCGGAAGAGAGACGCTCGAAGCGTTCTACACGGTCTGCGAGGCCCGCGACCCGGTCTGGAAGCGGACAAGCCCGGCCAACGGCGTCCTTCACAGTTTCAGGAAATTTGGCCGGGTGCGCCGTTGCCAGGACCACGTCAGTCACGTCTCCTCTGACGGGCTTGCGCCGGGCGACGTGCGTGCCGACCGCTGTGTGCGGACAGATAAGCCAGCCCGTCTCGTTATGAACCTTGTTCATCTCTTCCAGCGTCTCTGCATCAGAAACAGCAGCCGCAGAGAGACCACTACAGCCCAACGGGCCGGAGATACGGTCGGGAAGATCAACTGCCCCGGATTGGGCGAAACTATCATAAAGCCCCCGGATCAGCTCCGGATCACGGCCACTCACCTCAAAGGCAAGCCGTTCGAAATTGCTTGGCACAGAGATGTCCATGGCCGGGCTTGGCGTTGCGAGCGCGGGCTTGCGCAGCATGCGCCCCTCCTCGAACAGGACGCGCAGCGTGTCGTTGCCATTGACGGCGCACACTGCCTCAAACCCTGAAAGAAGACCGCAGCGTGAAGCCACATAGCCGGCCAGAGCGTCGCCCATATTCCCGCTTGGCACAATGAACCGGAGCGAGCGGTCGGCACCCACAGCCGCCTGCGTTGTCGCATAATAGACGGCTTGCGCCGCGATCCGCGACCAGTTGATAGAGTTTACCCCTGACAGGTAGGTCTGATTGACGAAATCACGATCGGCGAACAGGGATTTGACGATAGCCTGACAGACATCGAAATCGTCATCGATCGCAATGTTGTGGACATTGTCCGCGCCTGTCGTCGTCATAAACAGGCGCTGAACCGGAGAGACGCGCTCATACGGGTGAAGGATGAAGAGGTCGACCTGTGAAGCCCCTGCAAAGGCTGCAGCCGCGGCACCGCCCGTATCGCCTGATGTGGCGCAAGTGACGCTCATGCGAAGGCCACGGGCAGAAAGAACCTCATCGAACAGCTGAGCGATCAACTGCATGGCGACATCCTTGAACGCAAGCGTCGGCCCGTGATGAAGCTCCATGATGAAGCGGTTCGAACCCCACTGAACGAGCGGGGCGACGCTCTTGTGCGAGAACCCCGAATAGGCCCGTTCGCAAATGCCTTCGATGGTCGTTTTTGAAAGCTCATCGCCGGCGAATGCAGCGATCACACGGCTGGCGACAGAAACATAACTCTCGTCGGCGATTGCGGGCGCGATGGCCGGCCAGCTTTCAGGCACATAGAGACCGCCATCGGGCGCCAGTCCCGAAAGGCATGCGTCTACGAAACCTACCGGCTGCGCCTGTCCACGCGTGGAGATGAATTTCACGATTTGCCTCCGAACTTCAGCCGCCCCTGGGCGCGATGGAAGGCGATGTAGACCCCGATCAGGCCGACCGCCATTCCCCACCAGGTGAGCGCATAGCCGAAGTGGCGTTCGGGCGGCAATGGGTCCCGCCCGGTCAGCATGGCATAAGGATTTTCTGTTGTCCGCGAACGAGACGTGTCCGTGGCGAGTACGACTCGCATCGTATCCGGCTCGACGACGCGGCTATCTTCCTGCGTGTAGCCGAGATTGGCCAGCATGGAGGCTGCGTTGAACCCGTACCAGAGATCACGCTCCGGCTTGCTGGAACCGGCCAAACCGCGTGTCTGGGCCGGGCGCTCAAAAGCATTTGCACGCCCCTCAAAGTCGGAGAGGCCTGCAATTCTAAGCGGTACGGGATCCGTTCCTGCGACTGCATCCCAAAGGAGGAGCACAACTGGCCCTTCGCCATTGATGCGTCCCGGCACATATCGCCGCCAGATCGCTTCGCCATCAACGATGCCGTAGACCTGCTGCGCATTGCCAGGATTGGCCGTGTCGACCTCAACGCTGATTTTCTCGAAGGGATCGTTCTCGACCTGCCCTTGCGCCTTCTTCTCGCTGTAGCGCGCATACTGCCAGTTCCCGAGCAGAACGAGGATCACAAGGCTCACGATCGTGAGGACCGTCAGGAGCGGCATAGGTCGAAAAGTCATGAGGAGTGTCCGTCTGAACCGGTCCACCTGACCTCTTCAGCATTATGCTTCCATTGCAGCGCGAACATGATCGACTTGAAGGGTCGCAACAGCCAGGCCCCAAGCAGAACAATCAGCGGCGTCCAGACAATGGCATGGACCCAGAAAGGCGGCGCAAAAACGATCTGCACCAGCAGGACCGGAGGCATGATGATGATTGCCAGGATGAACATGACAAAAAATGCCGGGCCGTCACCGGCATCGGCCTTGGAGATGTCCGCGCCGCAAGCTGTGCAGCGCGGCGCTATTTCCAGAAAGGATTTGAAGACCGGGCCTTCACCGCAAGCCGGGCATCGACAGGCGAGCCCGGCCTTAATCGGTGAAACATTGCCAGCCAAGCAAACCTCCTAGTGGCCAAGCACCAGGTAAGGAATGACGTAGACAAAGGCGAAGAGGAACAGCCACACGACGTCAACGAAGTGCCAGTACCAGGCCGCGAACTCGAAGCCGAGATGCTTCTTGGCCGACATGCCGCCCGTCATCAGACGAATGAGGCAGACCGCAAGGAAGATCGTTCCGATGACGACGTGCGCACCATGGAAACCGGTCGCCATGAAGAAGGCTGAGCCGTAGAGCGTGCCGTCATAGCTGAAGCCAGCATGCGAGTATTCGAGAACCTGAAGGCCCGTGAAGAAGAGCCCCAGGAGGACCGTGATCGCCAGCATGTTAATAGCCGTCTTGCGGTTGTCGTGCTGCAAGGCGTGGTGAGCAGCCGTAACCGTCGTACCCGAAAGCAGCAGGACGAGCGTGTTCATCAGCGGCAGGTGGAACGGATCGAAGAGCTCGACGCCTGCCGGTGGCCACTGGCCGCCAACAGCCTGAAGGGCCTCGGCATATAGCGGGTTCGCGACGTCGAAGGTCTCGCCAACCCGGGCGCCGTGGAAAATCGCGAACTCGAAGAAGCTCCAGAACCATGCGACGAAGAACATGATCTCCGACGCGATGAACAGAACCATACCATATTTCAGGCCAATGGAGACGACAGGCGTATGATCGCCTTCCTTGCTCTCCTTGATGACCTGGCTCCACCAGCCAAACATGACATAGCCGACGAAACCGAGGCCGATCAGCATCAGCCATGGTGAGCCTTCCGGGATACCAAACAGGCCCTTCATGTAACCAACGGCGCCAATCGCCAGCACGATCATCGCCATCGACCCCAGCAGCGGCCAGGGAGATGGGTTCACGAGGTGATAGTCATGTTTCACTTCATCATGTGCCATTGCCCGGAATCCCTATCATCCATCAAATTCTTCGCGCCTTTTAGCCCGCAGGCCAATGGAGTCGCAACCGTCTAGTTAAGTGCCGCCGATTTCGCCGCACCCTGAAAATTGTCCGTCTCGTAGAAGGTGTAGGACAGGGTGATTGTCCGCACATCTGCGAGATTGGAGTCTGCGTCCATTTCCGGTGAGACGAAATAGACAACTGGCAGCTTCTTGGTCTCGCCCGCTTTGACGATGCGTTCCTCAAAGCAGAAGCATTCCAGCTTGTTGTAGTAGATGCCAGCCCTGTGCGGCGTCACATTGTAGGACGCCATAAGGCTCACATCATGATCCGACGTGTTCGTGACCTCGAAAAAGGCGAGGCCGTGCTCGCCGAGGTGCACATCCATGCCAGTCTGCAGCGGACGAAACAGGACGGGCGCATTCATCACGTTTGAATCGAAACGCACATTGACCGTCCGGTCCAGGATTTCTTCGGGTGCAGCTTCGGCTACCTGCGTCGTTCCGCCAAAGCCCGTTACGCGGCAGAAGGTGTCGTAGAGCGGCTTCGACGCGAAGGCGAGCCCCAGCATGCCGAGCGCAGCGACACCGGCGCCAAGAGCGATTGTCCGGTTGTTCATTGTTCACTCCCCTCTTCTTCAGAGCGAGCGTCATCACCCGCAGGCAGATCAGGCATTGGCTGACTGTTGCTTTGCGGAGGATTGCTCCAGTAAAAGCCGCCATCCGGGCCGAGCTCGGAGTCCGCGAGCCGCACAACAGTGGTTACGCCGACGAGAATGACAAAGGCAAACAGGGCAAGCGCCAGCCACCAGTTGCGGCGCTTCTGCGCCTGGCGGGCTTCATCATCCAGCGGAGGTGGCGGGGTTTGCTGTTGTTCGGTCATGATAGTCCCGGCACCGCCATATAAGCCCCGAAGCCATGCTCAATGATCAGCGCAGCAAAAAGCAGGAAGAGATACAGGATGGAGAAAGCGAATAGACGCTTGGCTGCTTTCGCACCCTCTGGCTGCACCGGCACTGCACCAGCATCGCTGCGCCAGACATCAAGTGCCAGCTTGACGAAAACAACGCCAAGAACAAGCGCGGCCACAGCGTAAACAAGACCACCCAGGCCGGTCAGCACTGGCGCGAGGGCCAGCGGCGCCAGAAGAAGCGTGTAAGCCATGATCTGGTTACGGGTCACCTTTGCGCCATGGGTCACAGGCAGCATCGGAACATTCGCCTTCTTGTACTCACCATGCGCGAGCAGGCTGAGCGCCCAGAAATGCGGCGGCGTCCAGAAGAAGATGATTGCGAACAGAAGCCATGCATCAAGCGGTGCACTGCCCGTCACAATGGCCCATCCAATGACCGGCGGGAACGCACCCGCAGCACCACCAATGACAATGTTCTGAGGTGTGCGACGCTTGAGCAGCATCGTGTAGAACCAGCCATAATAGGCGATTGAAAGCGCAAGCAGCGCAGCGGCTACGGCATTCGAGGCCAGCCACATCAGGAGAACGGAAACACCGCTCATTACCAGGCCGAGCGCAATTGCTTCGTCACGCGGCACAGCACCAGACGGAATGGGACGTGTGGACGTCCGCTTCATAATCGCGTCGATATCGGCGTCGTACCACATATTGATGGCGCCAGCGGCGCCGGATCCAAGCGCAATAGCAAGGGTGGCGATGGCAGCCATGAACGGATTGATCGCTTCGCCCGTCACGCCGACCGCGCTGACGAGACCGGCAAGTCCGGTAAAGACCACAAGCATCATGATGCGCGGCTTCATCAGCTGCACATAATCACCCGCGGTCGCATAGCGCGGCGCGTCAGGGGTCATATCAACTGTATCGACATGCGACATCGGTTTCATGTGCTCCATCAAGATGGAAACGGCCCCTCGCGACACTGAACGCGAAGGGCCGCTCTGTTTCAGTCCTTCAACGGCCCTTTAGTGGTGGCCTTGCGGCTTCACTTCCGGCAGCTCGTTGAACTGGTGGAATGGTGGCGGCGAAGGCAGCGTCCATTCCAGCGTCGTGGCACCTTCGCCCCACGGATTGCTGACACCTTTGCGGCGACGGACAGCGGCCTCAATCACGCCAACGAAGAAGATCAGCGTCGCGACGAGGGTCACTGCGTAGCCCATCGACGACCAGAAATGCCAGGTCGAGAAGGCGTCGGCATAGTCGATATAGCGGCGTGGCATGCCGTTCAGGCCGAGGAAGTGCTGCGGGAAAAAGAGCAGGTTCGAGCCAATGAACATCGTCCAGAAGTGCGCGTAACCGATGCCCTTATTGTACTTCACGCCGAACATCTTCTCGAACCAGTAGTACCAGCCAGCGAAGAGACCAAACACGGCACCGAGCGACAGCACATAGTGGAAGTGGGCAACCACGTAGTAGGTGTCGTGAAGGATGTGGTCGATGCCTGCGTTTGCGAGCACAACACCGGTCACACCACCAACGGTGAAGAGGAAAATAAAGCCGATCGCCCAGACCATAGGTACGGAGAAATCGATCGAGCCGCCCCACATCGTTGCGATCCAGGAGAAGATCTTGATGCCGGTCGGCACCGCGATGACCATGGTCGCAGCCACGAAGTAGGCCTTCATGTCAGCAGGCATACCGACAGTGTACATGTGGTGAGCCCACACGATGAAGCCGATCGCACCAATCGAGACCATTGCGTAGGCCATGCCGAGATAGCCAAAGACCGGCTTGTTCGAGAAGGTCGACACGATGTGGCTGATGATGCCGAAGGCCGGCAGGATCATGATGTACACTTCCGGGTGACCGAAGAACCAGAACAGGTGCTGGAACATGATCGGGTCGCCGCCGCCGGACGGGTCGAAGAATTGCGAACCGAAGTTACGGTCGGTCAGAAGCATTGTGAGTGCGCCAGCGAGCACCGGCAGGGCCAGGAGCAGCAGGACAGCGGTAACCAGCATCGACCAGGCGAACAGAGGCATCTTGTGCAGGGTCATGCCCGGCGCACGCATGTTCAGAATGGTCACGATGAAGTTGATGGCGCCAAGGATGGAAGCGATACCCGCGGTGTGCAGCGACAGGATCAGCAGGTCCATCGAAGGACCAGGGTGACCGGTTGCACTGGACAGCGGCGGATAGAGAACCCAACCACCACCAAAACCAAGGAACTCGCCGGTGCCCGGGATCAGCATGGAAATGCACGCCATGACGAAGGCGGCCACGGTGAGCCAGAACGAAATATTGTTCATGCGCGGGAACGCCATGTCCGGCGCGCCGATCATGAGCGGCACGAACCAGTTGCCGAAACCACCGATAAGCGCCGGCATCACCATGAAGAAGATCATGATCAGGCCGTGATAGGTGATCACGACATTGTAGAAATGCTTGGCATGCTCAATGGCCTGATCGCCTGAGTAGCCAAAGAATTCCATCAGGCTGGTGAGCGGGCCGATGCCCGGCTGCGCCAGCTCAAGACGGATAATGCCAGAAAGGGTGTAGCCAACAATGCCTGCTATGATCGCAAAGACGAGGTAGAGCGTACCGATGTCCTTGTGGTTGGTCGACAGGAACCAGCGCGTAAAGAAGCCCGGCTTGTGGTCGTGGGCGTGATCGTCATGGACGGTCGAAACTTGATCCATTGCCATGTCAGAAATCCTCTTGGGTTCTACTCGGCGCGGGCAAGACGCGTTTCAGCGCCTGCTCGGTCGGAATTGCTTGCAACTTGAGCCTGGTCCAGCGCACCGAATGCGCCTTCAAAATCACCAGAGCGAAGGGTCGAAATCCAAGTGTCGTAAGTCGCCTGATCAACAACGCGGACTTCGATCGGCATATAGGCATGGTCCTTGCCGCAAAGCTCGGAGCACTGGCCGTAATAGGTGCCTTCTTCCTCCACCAGGAACCAGCCTTCATTCAGACGGCCGGGCACGGCATCGGTCTTCACGCCGAAGGCCGGAACAGTCCAGGAGTGGATGACGTCTGACGCGGCGGTCTGATAACGAATGTAGCGGTTGACCGGCAGCACGAGCGGATAGTCAGTCGACAGGTTACGTGGGCCGCGAGAAGCCTCCGTGTCCTGGTCTGAAGACAGACCACGCTGCAGCGGGTTCGACACGAACTCTACCGGGTAACCACCACCGTCGAGCTCATCCGGGAAGGAATAGGTCCAGTTCCACTGATTGCCTTGGGCCTTGACCGTGATCCAGCCTTTCGCTGCTGCGTCAGGATAGATGTTCGGATCGTCGCCTTCTGCAGTCGCGATCGCCTCAAGGTCTGGCTGGTTTTCCTGATAGAACAGGTTCGAGAAAGACGGCCCAGCAATCGCAACGAGGATCAGCACAGGAACGACAGTCCAGACGATCTCAATCGGCGTATTGTGGCTGAATTTCCGGGCAACCGGATTGGCCCGCTTGTTGTACTTGATGCAGACCCAGACGATCAGCGCCAGCACAAACAGGGTAATCAGCGTGATGATCACCAGCAGGTAATTGTGAAACCAGTGCAGACGCTCCATGATTCGCGTCGCGGCAGCCTGAAGATTTATTCCGCCTTCCTCAGGTACAGCGGCGTAAGCTGCAGCGCTGAAAGGAAGGATCGAAAGAAGAGCGACGAGAAAACGCACAACCCGACTCCTTGGTAATTATTCGAGCCTTGCAATACCCCCCGTCAGGAGCCGCGTCCACCCGCCCCTTCAGCAAAATCAAATATGTCGCAGCAGCTTCGCTTTGTCTTCACGCAGCGCTATATTGGCTGTCATCTAAAGGGAGGTATCCGGCATGTTACGTATCTTTCTAACCGGCTCAGTCGCCATGTTCGCAGCCGCGACAGCAAGCGCGCAGGTCTTCGTCGTAGGCGGTGGCCTGGCCCGTGAATGCTACGACGAGGCCCAGAGCGGCAATTATGTGTTCCGCATTGCAGAGCAAACCTGTTCACGCGCCTTGCGTGAAGAAACGCTCACGCGGGAAAACCGCGCGGCGACCTATGTAAACCGCGGCGTCCTGCGCATGCGTGAGGGCGAATACGAAGAAGCGCTCAGCGATTATGCGAACGCAACATCAATCCTGCCAGACCTTGGGGCGGCATATCTGAACGAAGGCGCCGCACATATCTATCAGCGCAACTTCTCCGATGCGCTCGTCTCACTGAACCGCGCGATCGAGCTGAACACAAATGACATGTTCGCAGCTTATTATAATCGAGCCATTGCGCGGGAAAACACGGGCGATGTTCCCGGCGCCTATTTCGACTTTCAGCGGTCGCTGGAGCTGAAACCCGGCTGGGACCTTGCACAGCGCCAGTTGAGCCGATTTGAGGTTCAGGAGCAGTAACTCTCCCCTGCCCGCTTGCAGGCTGAGCGGCGAATGGCCATTGTCTTCATATGCTTGAAACAGATCTTCCGTTCGACCGCTCAGAAGCGACCCGTATCCTGGCAGAGGCCTGCGAAGGGGCTGATGACGGCGACATCTATGTCCAGCGCGCGCGCTCTGAAAGCTTCATGTTCGACGATGGCCGGCTGAAGTCTGCTGCCTTCGATACATCGCAGGGGTTCGGCCTGAGGGTGGTCGCCGCAGAAGCCAGCGGCAATGCACATGCTGGCGAACTGACGCTCGACGCGATTCGCCGCGCTGCGCAGACTGCCTCGGCGGCCAAGCGCGGCTACTCTGGCTCCCTCGCAGCAGGGCCAGTTCCGACGAACCGAAAGCTCTACCAGCCTATCGACCCGACGGAAGCGCCCGGCTTCACGGTGAAGACCGGCCTGCTCGCCGAAATCGACGCCTGGGTTCGCGCGAGAGACCCACGCGTCGTTCAGGTGTCGGTCTCTCTCGCTGGCAGTCATCAGGAAATCGATATCCTGCGGCCTGCGGGTGAAACCTTCCATGACGTCCGCCCCCTCGTCCGCCTGAACATCGCTGTCACCCTGGAAAAGAATGGTCGCCGCGAATCGGCGACGTCTGGTGCGGGCGGCCGCGCCGAATATGAAGAGTGGATCAAACCGGAGCGCTGGCAGGCAATGGCTGAACGCGCGCTTCGAAAGGCGGAAATAAACCTCGATTCTATCCCTGCTCCTGCAGGCGAGATGGAAGTCGTCCTCGGCCCGGGTTGGCCAGCCGTGCTGCTGCACGAAGCTGTTGGCCACGGCCTTGAAGGCGACTTTAATCGCAAACAGACCAGCGTCTATTCCGGCAAGATCGGCCAACAGGTTGCGGCCAAGGGGGTCACCGTCGTCGATGACGGCACGCTCGATGCGCGGCGCGGGTCACTCTCTTTCGATGATGAAGGCACGCCAACCCAGCGCAACGTCCTTATCGAGGACGGCATCCTGAAAGGCTACATGCAGGACCGCCAGAACGCCCGCCTGATGGGCATGGCGCCCACGGGCAATGGACGTCGCGAAAGCTATGACGCTGGCATCATGCCGCGTATGACAAATACAGTCATGCTTGGCGGCAAGGATGATCCGGACGAGATCGTCAAATCCATCAAGCGTGGTATCTGGGCTGTCGACTTCGGCGGTGGCCAGGTCGACATCACGTCAGGCAATTTCGTATTCCAGTGCACCGAAGCCTATCTCGTCGAGAATGGCGAGGTGATCGCACCGGTGAAGAACGCGACCCTGATCGGCCACGGCCCGACAGCACTCAACAAAGTGTCCATGATCGGCAATGACTTCGCCATGGATGACGGTGTCGGCACCTGCGGCAAGGCCGGGCAGAGCGTCCCGGTTGGCGTCGGCCAGCCGACGCTCAAAGTCGATGCGCTTACAGTGGGCGGTGCAGGCTAGGAAACGGCGCGCTCGTCGCAAGGGTTGAGACCACTCGTATCGACGCCATCGTGCTCTTCTCCCAGCATATACATCAGCGGATAGACCACGTTGAACCGCGGCATAGCACGGCCGCCGACCCGTTTGGGCTCGAACCGAGCAAGTGAAACGGCCCTTTTGGACTGGTAGCAAAAGATCGGCTGGGTGCAGGAAGTTGTAAGGCTAAATGTGTAGCCGTTTTCGTCGACGGAAAACCTGACCTCGCAATAGCCCTCGATGCCGAGCATCTGAGCCATGGGTGGGTAGCTTGGCACGGGCGGCAATATGGGCTGCGCGTCCCCATCAGCATCGCTTTGAGCGTGAACAGTTGCACCCAGGGCAACGACACTCATTGCTAACAAAGCACCTCTGATCATCCCATCGCCCTCCTGATACCTGCGCAGGCTATGACCCTGGGGTTGAGCTGGCAAGACGCAGAAAGATCGACTTTATAAGAAATATCCCCGCGAAGTTGCGCCTCGCGGGGATATCCAAAAAGGCTAGCTAGTCTTGTCGCCTAGCTTTGCGTCCGGTCCATTGAGACACCAGACGGATCCACTTCGGCGCGGCGTTCCTTGTCGCCTGGGCCGTGGCTGCGCTCTGCATGCTTGGTCAGGTTGCGAAGCCATGGGCTGAGCAGGATCAGTACAACACCGAGACCGACGGCCGCGCCGCCGAGTTGAAGGTAAACCGCGTTGTATGCTGCAAGGCTTTCTTCAGCTGGTGCGCCTTCAGGTACTTGTGTCGCTTGGGCGATACCCGCTGCGATCACGTTCGCGTAAGAGGAAGCGAGGAACCAGTAGCCCATCATGAAGCCGACGATCTGCTTGGCCGACAGCTTGGTCACAGCAGAGAGGCCAACGGGCGACAGGAAGATCTCACCCGTCGTGTGAAGCAGGTACATCAGCATGATGAACAGCACCGAGATGCGAAGCGCACCGTCGGTGTCCGGCACAGCGGTCTGGATGCCCAGATTGAGCACGAAGAAACCTGCACCAATCTGCACCATGGCGAGACCGAACTTGATGAAGCTGTTCGGCTCAATCCCGCGATTGCCGAGCCAGGTCCAGAGAACCGCGATCAGCGGAGCAAAATACATAATGTAGAGCGGGTTGGCTGATTGAAGGATCGGCGCCGGGAAAGGCTCGCCCCCAACCTGGTTGTCGACGTGCGCCGCTGCGAAGAGGTTCAGCGATGTCGGCCCTTGGTCGAAGAGCGCCCAGAACAGAACCGACGACACCGTCAGTATGAGGAGGCCGATCATCGCATTCCGGGTGTCGGACTCCAGCTTGATGAGCATATAGATGACAATACCGAGCGTCACGACGAGGAAAACGACGTGCATGGCGAGTGTCATGATGCTGGCAATCTGCAGCAGGAAGAAAGCTGCGAGCGCAAAGCCAAGACCTGCCGCATAGACCAGCCATTCGCGGTTGAGGCCTGCAAACACCGGGGTCTTCAGGTCGACATCTGCCGGCGGATCTGCGCGGCCTTCCAGCCAGCCCTGGCCCCAGACGAAGACGAGGAGGCCAGCCAGCATGCCGACAGCGGCAAGACCAAAGCCTGCCCACCAGCCGAGCGTCGCGGCAGCAAGTGCACAGAAGATACCCGACAGGAATGAGCCGAGATTGATGCCCATATAGTAAAGCGTGAAGCCCGAATCGCGCCGGCGGTCACCCTGGTCATAGAGGGCCCCAACGCAGGTCGAGATGTTCGGCTTGAGGAAGCCAACACCGGCCACGATCAGCGCGAGAGCGGCAAACAGGATGGTCGCGAAAAGCGGGTTACGCTCTTCTTCAAGCGTACCGGTGAGCGTCGTTTCAGCGCCGTCCTGCTGGAAGGTGACAATGCGTGTCGTCGAGCCTTCTTCAGGCTGCACGAAGCCATCAATGGCGATTTCCTCGCCGTCGATGACGATGAAACGGTCGCGCGTCTCGCTGTATTCCGGGCGCTCCAGCTCATAGACGGTGCCGTCAACATTGAGCGTCTCAGTCGCTGCCGGACCGTGCAGGCCCATCAAGCCGTGACCTGCCACAAGCAGGATCGCACCGAAGGTCACAGCCTTCCTGAACCCGATATACTTGTCAGCAAGCCAGCCGCCGAGGAGAGGCCCGAGATAGACCAGCGCCACATAGGCGCCATAGAGTGTCAGCGAGAAGCTGCTTTCGAACAGGAAGTGCCAGGTGAGATAGAAGATGAGGAGCGCGCGCATCCCGTAATAGGAAAAACGCTCCCACATCTCTGCGAAGAACAGGATGTAGAGACCCTTGGGATGTTTCCTGAGCTGCCACATCGTGAAACCGAGTGGCGGCACCGCCAGCAGCGACAATAGAACAGAAAACATCAGCTAGACCCTCAACCTCTCCACGCGTGATCGCACGCCTCGTCAGCGCACACTTTGATCACGCAGTTTGGTCTGGCTCAAGCAATGATGTGCCATTTGTAATCAGAAAGACGCAAAGGCCCGCTAGTAGGCCAGCGTTTCGAAGGCTGGTTCGACCCGCCTGCCCCATTCACCATGATAGAGCTCAAGCAGTCGATCAGCTGGCGTCAGCCCGCTTTCTGCAATCTCGTCCAGCTCCGCAATGAAGCCAGTCTCGTCGTCGCCAGAGCTATTGTACTTGGCGCGCGCCTTGAGACCATTCCGGCTGATAGCCAGAACCTGCTTGGCGAGGTCCTGAAGCGTTCCGCCGCCAGGCACCGGAGTGCGAAGGCCAAGGACCCGAACGGACTGACGCATGGCTTCGCGTTCTGCAGCGGTCCAGTCCTTCACCAAGTCCCATGCCGCGTCGAGCGAGCTTTGCTCATACAGGATACCCGTCCAGAAGCCGGAGAATGCGCAGAGCCGGCTCCATGGGCCGGAATCAGAGCCGCGCATCTCAAGGAAGCGTTTCAGGCGCACTTCCGGGAAAATGGTGGAGAGGTGGTCGACGAAATCGTCGATGGCCGGCTTCTCGCCGGGCAACAGGTCCAGCTTGCCATGCATGAAGTCGCGGAAGCTCTTGCCAGAGGCATCGAGATACTTGCCGCCGCGGCGGACAAAATACATCGGCACATCAAGGGCGTAATCCACATACCTCTCAAAGCCTGCGCCATCCTCAAACATGAAGGGGAGCATGCCGGACCGGTCCGGGTCGGTGTCGGTCCAGATATGAGAGCGATAGGACAGGAAGCCGTTTGGACGCCCCTCGGTGAAGGGCGAATTCGCAAAAAGTGCCGTGCCCAGCGGCTGCAGAGCCAGCGACACGCGGAATTTCTTCAGCATGTCCGCCTCTGAGGCGAAATCCAGGTTCACCTGAACGGTGCAGGTGCGGAACATCATCTCACGGCCGAGGCGCCCGACCTTGAGCATATAGTCCCGCATGATGGCGTAACGGCCTTTTGGCATCATGGGCGTTTCGGCCATCGTCCACAGCGGTGACGAGCCCATGCCCAGAAAGCCGATACCGAGCGGGTCTGCGATCTCGCGCACTTCTTTCAGATGGTCGCCGACCTCGTTGCAGGTCTGGTGGATGTGCTCCAGCGGCGCACCCGAAAGCTCGAACTGACCGCCTGGCTCCAGGCTGACACTGGCACCGTCCTTCTTGAGACCGATGAGCAGCCCCGATTCGGAAATCGGCTCCCATCCGAACTTGTCGGCCAGGCCTTCGAGCATGGCACGGATCGAGACGTCGCCATCATATGGAAGCGGTTTCAACCCGTCGCGAATGAAGCCGAACTTCTCGTGTTCGGTGCCAATCCGCCAGTCGGATTTGGGCGCGCAGCCCTGCTCCATCCATTCGACGAGCTCTGATTTTGACTCGATACGCGGGGCGTTCTCGTCGATGTCTGACGTAGGTGTCGTCATGCCGGCCCCTCTAGCCGTTTTCGGTTTCAGGCAGATAGGGATGTTCCTGCCAGTCGCCAACACAAGATTGCCACAGGGTGAGCGCAGCGACCACCGCCGTCTCTGCCCTGAGGATACGAGGACCGAGCGTTACCGGTTGAATATGCTCAATTTTCCGGAGCCAATCGCGTTCCTTCGGAGAGAAACCACCCTCAGGTCCGATGAGAATACCCGCTGCATTGCCAACCGCGCCCGTCAGTACCTCGCGCATCGGCCGCGCATCGCCAGCCTCATCGCAATAATAGAGCGGCTTTTCGGCCGGCCAGTCCTGAAGCGCGTCCTGAAGCGACACATCGTCAAAGACCTCCGGCACATCCATCCGCTCTGTCTGCTCAGCTGCTTCGATGACAACCGACTGCAGCCTGTCGCGGCGTACGCGGCTCGACTGGGTACGCTCGGTCATCACGGGCTGGATACGTCGCACGCCAAGTTCACAAGCCTTCTCGACAACGAAATCGGTCCTCGCCTTTTTCAGCGGCGCGAAGAAAAGCGTGAGATCCGGCGTCTCGACCTGCGGCCTCGTCTGCCTCTCAGGGACAATAGACGCCCGCTTGCCGCTTTCCGGAACAACGGCGGCAATCCACTCGCCGTCGCGCCCGTTGAAGACCCGCACAGGCGCGCCTTCACCTAGCCGCATGACCCGCAGGATATAGTTTGCCTGATTGTCGCTAAGCGAGACCTTCTCTCCGGAAGACAGGCCTGCGTCGATGAACAGTCTGGGAACGGAACTCATGGGGACCATATAGGCTTCTGTTGTCAGAGAGTTAAGCCAAAACCAGCGAGGCCGCGCGATGAGTGTCAGCTCCATCAATCCCGCCACCGAAGAAATCATCGAAACATTCGAACCGCACAGTCAGGTCGACGTGGATGCTGCGCTTGCCAAGGCAGATGAACGATACGCCCACTGGCGTCTGACGAACTTTGATGAGCGCGCAAAGCTGATGGAAAAGGCGGCCGACGTGCTGGAGAGCCGCGTTGGCGACTGGGCCCCGGCCATGAGCCGCGAGATGGGCAAACCACTGGCGCAGGCTGAAGGCGAACTAAAGAAATGCGCCTGGGTCTGCCGCCACTATGCCGAGCACGCCGAAGCCTATCTCAAGGACGAAAAGATCAAGACGGACGCGAGCCAGTCCTTCGTGCGTCACCTCCCAATCGGGCCCGTCCTCGCCGTCATGCCGTGGAACTTCCCGTACTGGCAGGTTTTCCGCTTTGCCGCACCAGCGCTTATGGCGGGCAATGTCGGCCTCTTGAAGCACGCCTCGAATGTATGGCGCTGCGCCCTCAATATCGAGGATGTGTTCCGGGAAGCAGGCTTTCCGGATGGCTGCTTCCAGACACTGCTTATCGGCTCGGATGACGTCGAGAATGTTCTGCGTGACCGGCGCGTACGTGCAGCGACGCTGACCGGTTCTGGTCCGGCAGGCGCTTCTGTCGCCTCGATATCCGGAGACGAGATCAAGCCGACCGTGCTGGAGCTTGGCGGCACCGATGCGTTCATTGTTATGCCATCGGCCGATATCGAAAGCGCCGTCGAGACCGCCATCGATGCCCGCGTACAGAACAATGGCCAGTCCTGCATCGCGGCCAAGCGCTTCTTCGTGCATGAAGACATTTATGACGAGTTCCGCGACCGCTTCGTGGAAGGAATGAAAGCCCTCAAGATTGGCGATCCTCTGGCAGACGATACGAAGATCGGGCCGCTCGCCATGAAGTCACTTCGCGATGACCTCGCCGAACAGGTCGACAAGTCAGTCGCAGCAGGCGCCAAACCCTTACTCGAGACACCGTCACTACCGGACAAGGGCTGGTGGTACGCCCCGCAGATCCTCGATGAAGCTCCGGAAAGCGCACCTGCAGCCCACGAGGAAATGTTCGGCCCCGTCGCCTCCCTCTGGAAGGTTTCCAGCCTTTCGCAGGCCATCGACCGCGCAAATGACAGCCCTTTCGGCCTCGGCTCGTCCATTTGCACGACGGAGAAGACAGAGATCGAAACAGCAATACGGGATCTCGATGCTGGCTCGACTTTCGTGAATGCAAAGGTCGCAAGCGATCCGCGCCTGCCATTCGGCGGCGTGAAGTCATCAGGGTATGGCCGCGAACTCGCCAGCGATGGCATTCGCGCCTTCATTCATCGCAAAACCGTGTCTATCGCCTGACGCACGATTACGGTTATACCGGGCCCATGAACGATCCGACGACATCAGATACGACCCCTGAAACCCCGGAAACCGGCGCGCAGCCAGAGGCCGCTGATAGCGCAGAGAGCGCTCGCGCCAACGCGCCCGCAGACAGCGCACTGCCTGACTGGCTGACATCCCTTCCAGACACGCTGCGCCCCTATGCGGCGCTCGCGCGTCTGGATCGCCCTATCGGCACCTGGCTGGTCATGCTCCCGGCACTGGCCTCCTTGGCGTATACCCGCATGGAGACAGGCTTCGCATGGATCGATATCTGGTGGGATGTCCTGATCATTGTCGGCGCAGTGACCATGCGGGGTGCGGCCTGCACCTGGAACGATATCACGGACAAGGATTTTGACGGCGCTGTTGCTCGCACAGCTAACCGGCCCTTACCGGCTGGCGATGTCACTGTCACCCAGGCTTACATATTCCTCGGCATTCAGGTCGCGATCGCCTTCATTGCATGGCTATGCATTCCGACCGACGCAAAGATCGTCTCCCTGCTCGCCCTGCCCCTGATTGCCGCCTATCCATTTATGAAGCGTGTCACCTGGTGGCCGCAGGTCTGGCTCGGCTTTACCATCAATTGGGGCGTGCTGGTGGCGGCTGCGATGGCAACGCATGTCTCATTCGGCACTATCCTTCTCTATCTCGGCTTTGCGGCCTGGACCGTCGGCTATGACACTATCTACGCGATGCAGGACCGCGAAGACGACGCCCTCATCGGCGTCCGCTCGACGGCGCGCCTTCTGGGCGAGCAGACTATTCTTGGCGCGTTCTGTTTCTATCTCGCCGCCACGGCATTTTTCGGCGGCGCAGTTGCCGCAAATGGCGGCATGCCTCTTGGCGTGCTGGCCGTGATCGGCTTCTTCGCTCATGCCATCTGGCAGGTGTACAAGATGAACCAGGACGACGACCATGCGCTGATGGTGTTCAAGTCGAACGCATGGGCCGCGCTGATACTGGTGGCAGGCTTTACGCTCTCCGCCATCATCTAGGCGCAGCGCCAACCCAAGGAGGAAGAGATGACCAAGCTAACCATAGAAATGGTATCGGACCTCGTCTGCCCGTGGTGCTGGTTGGGCCTCCGGCGCATCCGCAGCGCAATCGACCTCGTCGATGATGTCGATGTTGAGCTGATCTTCCGGCCCTTCGAACTCGATCCGACCATTCCGCAAGGCGGCGTCAATTACCGTGACTACATGGCCAGCAAGTTCGGCCCCGAGACAGAAGACAATCGCTGGGCCTCCATGCGCGAAGCGCTCGTCCAGTATGGCGAAGAAGAAGGCATTCCGTTCAATTTCGGTGAGCTTCGGCACAGGCCGAACAGCTTCGACGCGCACCGCCTCGTTCGCTGGGCACAGGGCCAGGGCAAAGGCATCGAGGCCAAGGAAGCGCTCTTCTCTGCCTATTTCGAACAAGCCCGTGATATCGGTGACCATGAGGTACTTGCCGACATAGGCGAGTCGATTGGCCTCGACCGCGAGATTATCACTGGCCTGCTCGACTCTGACGCTGATGCCCAAGCGACCCGCGACGAGGAAAACCTTTTCCGCGAAATGGGGATTGGCGGCGTGCCGACTTACATCGCCATGCGCCGTATTGCCGTCCAGGGCGCCGAGAGCGCAGAGAAGCTTGCGAAATTCCTGAGTGCGTCGGCGAAACAGATGCCGCAACAACGCAGCTACGGCTAGCTAAGCTGAAGCTCGACCAGCTGCTTGTAGAGACCGCCCTGGCGCAGCAGCTCCTGGTGGGTGCCTTCCTCGGCCACCTTCCCGTCATCCAGCACGATAATGCGGTCGGCTGAACGCACCGTCGAAAGCCTATGGGCAATGACGAGCGTTGTGCGGTCTTTCGCATATTCAGAGAGCGCAGCCTGAACTTTGGCTTCGCTCTCAGCGTCGAGCGCTGATGTCGCTTCATCCAGCAGCAGGATCGGAGCCTGCCGGATGATGGCGCGGGCCAGAGAAATACGCTGACGCTGGCCGCCCGAGAGGTTGCGCCCCATCTCGCCGCACGGCGCTTCATAGCCGCCCGGCAGCCCCAGAATAAACTCATGCGCGCTTGCTGCGCGGGCGGCGTCCTTGATCTCTTCGCGGCTCGCGCCCATCCGGCCAAGCGCGATGTTGGCGGCAACTGTGTCATCAAACAGCAGCGCTTCCTGAGCGACGAGAGCCGTGGACCTGCGCAGGCTCGCGCCCGTATAGGCGCGGACGTCCGAACCATCGACCATGACCGAGCCGGAAACCGGCTCATAAAGCCGCAATAACAAGTTGAAAACGGTGGACTTTCCGGCCCCGGATGGGCCGACCAGCGCAACCGTTTCGCCCGGATTGGCTGAAAAGCTGAGGCCCTTAAGCGCCTGTGATCCGTCAGGGTACGCAAAATGCACATCCTGAAATTCGACGCTGCCCCGCGCATTCTCGAGCGTGCGGGCGTCAGACCTGTCCTTGATCTGCGGCTCAGCATCGATGATTTCGAACACACGGTCTGCTGCGGCGCCGCCTTCCTGTGCGACCGCGTTGAGCGTACCGAGCGCACGCACTTCCGGTGCCGCGACAGCGACCGCGCCAATGACGCCGACGAAATTGCCGAGCGAAGTATCACCGTCAGCGATCCGCCATGCGGTCAGTGCCAGTATTCCAACCAGAGCAAGCCCACCGGTGATCTCAAGAATCGGGTCCACGGCTGCTCTGTCGGTGAGAACCTTCAGGAAGAGCCGGGAGCGCTCGACAAAGCCACGCTTCGCCCTGCCCTTCTGGTACTCCTCAAGTCCATAAGCCTTGACCACACGGGCAGACTGAAAGCTCTCAGACAGGAGCGAAGCGACTTCTCCAATCTGCTTCTGCGCCTGCTTGGAGCGGCGGCGCACGCGGTTGCCAAGGCTGATCACCGGCCCGAACGCTATCGGATAGACGAGGATCAGGATCAGCGTCAGCTTCCAGTCCATGATGAACATGGTGATCAGCACACCAATAACCGTGAGCACGCCCTTGGTAAGGTTGTTCGCAAGGCGCAGGCCCGCATCGCGGAGCGCATTCACATCATTGATGAAACGCGAGACGAAGCCGCCAGACCGGTCCGCAGACAGGCGCGCGAAGTCCCCCTCGGTCAGAGAATTGAACTGGTCTGCCTGAATGTCGACGATGGCACGCTGCACGCCGGTATTGTTGGCGAGCGTCATGCCGTAGAGCGAGAGTGACCTGATGGCCGCCGCAAACCCGATAATGCCGATCAGCCACCAGAGGCTGGATGGCACAGTCACGCTCTCTGGCCCCGCCAGGTCTTCAAGACCTTCGACCACCAGCTTGAGAAGATAGCCGTATGAAGCAGCCGCGATTGCCGTCACGGCCGCGCAGGCCGTACCGATAACGAACCACTTCAGGTGAGGCCTGAACCGCTCCTTGATCAGCCTGAAAAGGCTGTGGCTGCGCTCTGGCCCGCTCGCCATATCAGACGTGATGGTGGGAGCCCGTTTCAGGGTCGAGCAGCCTGTGCGCGTGCAGGATGAAGTAGCGCATCTCCGCATGGTCCACGGTGCGCTGCGCCGCATTCTTCCATGCATCATAGGCCGCTTTGTAGCTCGGGAAGGCCCCGACAAAGTCCAGCTTGGAAAGGTCCTCGAACTCGATGCCGCGAACGTCTTTCAGCTCACCGCCGATGACAAGGTGAAGAAGTTGCTTGGTATCTGGTGTGCCGGCCATTTTCGTCTGCTCCGTATCGTTCGCCCTGTCATATGGCCTGACCGTCCAGTTCGGATCAGGCAGTCGGACGCCTTTGACGCGCTCCACTAACAGAGGATGCAGGCGCTTTCCAGCCGCAATGAGACTACGCTGGGCTGGTTCACTGCGATTGAATCTGAAGCTCTCACCAAGATGAGTTGACGCAACGCCGCCAGCCTCTTCGACGATCACTGTCCCAGCGGCAAGGTCCCAGTCAGATTTGCGCCAGAGCGCGAGCGTCGCGTCCCACTCGCCGGTTGCAACCCAGCACATCCGCAAGAGCGTCGCATTGGGCTTTGGCCGGGCAAGTTTCATATCTGGCCAGGGCACGCGCCAGGCTGGATGTGTCAGCATCGATTCGGAGGCGATCATCTTGCAGCCGGTTTCTTCATCGCAGCTGCTGGTCAGCAGTCTCTGGCCATTGAGCCAGGCGCCCTTGCCCCGCTCAGCCGCATAGGTCTCACCCAACGCAGGCGCATGAACCACGCCGCAGACCGCCCGGCCATCTTTCACCAGCGCACCCGCAATCGCCCAGTAAGGCTCGCCGCCCATGAAAGCGCGCGTGCCGTCGATTGGGTCGACGCACCACACAACATCGCTGAGATGGGTGTCGCGTGAGAGCGCGGTCTCTTCCGACAGCCAGCCATAGTCCGGACGGTTGCCGGTCAGGTGGCGCTTGATAATTCGGTTGGCTTCAAGGTCGGCATTGGTAACCGGATGACCCGGCGTCTTTTCCCAGGCCTTGGTGTCGCCCCGCTCAAAGCGGGCAAGCGCCATGTTTCCAGCCTCGATCACGGCTTCCTGCAGAAGCATGAAATCATCACTGAAGGGCGTGTCAGTTGCCTGCAATCGACATGTCCTCAACCAGAAGGCTCGGCGCGTTGATGCGGCCGCGGAATTCCAGGTCTGATGCCGGAATGAGCCTCGCAAAGATAGCAGGCAGATCCCCGGCGATCGTCACCTCTGATACCGGATGCTGGATCTCTCCATTCTCGAACCAGAAGCCGGCCACACCGACAGAATAGTCACCTGTATTCGGATTGATCGACGGGCCGAACATATCGGTCACCAGCAGGCCTTTGCCCGCTTCTGACATCAGCGTTTCAGGCGACTTCGCCCCCGCTTCGATATGCGTGTTAGACGTGCCAACGCCCGGCGGGTTGCCAAAGCCGCCTGCCGCAAAGCCATTCGGCTGCAGCCCAAGCTGGCGCGCCGAAGATGTGTTAAGCAGCCACCGCGTAAGAACGCCGTCCTCAACCAGTGCCGACTTTGCGACCGGCAGACCCTCGCCATCATGATTGCGGCAACCGAGGGCTCGCTCAAGGAAGGGGTCATCGATGATGTTCAGGCCATCGGCAAAGACCTTCTGGTCCATGCGATCCTTCAGGAAGCTTACGCCCCGCGCGACGGACGGGCCGGAAATCGCTGACAGGAACGCACCGATAAGGCTGGAAGAAACGCGCTTGTCATAGATGACCGCCGTCTTCTGCGTCTTCACCTTCCGCGGGCCGAGCCTCGCGACAGCCCGTTCGCCGGCCGTGCGGCCAATCTCTGCTGGTGACGGCCGATGGGCCATCTTGCGCACGCTCCAGCTGTCATAGTCGCGCTCCATCGCGTCATCGCGCATGGCAACGGCCGCCAGTCCAAGACCGGTGGAACCGCCTGCCAGATAGGACGAGAACCCGTTGCTTGCGGCGACCCAACGCTCTGACCGGCTCCAGCCATTGCCGCAGCCTGCGACCGTCTTCACGCCCTTCACGGCCAGTGCTGCAGCCTCTGCCTCGATCGCATCTGCCTCAAGGCGCTCGAGCGGAATTTCACCGTCACCTTCGAGATCGAGCTCGGGTGGGTTTGTCTCCAGCAGCTCCGCATCAGGAAGCCCCGCGAACTTGTCCTCCGGTACAGCTTTCGCCATTGCGACGCAGCGCTCTGCCATCGTCTTCAGGGCGTCGTCTGAAAGGTCAGAGCCCGACACATGCGCCTGTCGCTGCCCGAACAGCGCGCGAAGCGACACGCCCTGCGACTCGCTACGCTCAACGTTTTCCAGTTTGCCGTCCCGCACATCGACGTTCACGCCGTCCGATACGGCGAGAGAGCAATCGGCCGCCGTCGCACCGGCAGCGAGACACTGGTCGATCAGCTTGGCGAGAATGTCCTGCGGGGGCGTTATGAAGCTTGATTTCATGCTGGTTGAGGTAACCCTCTCTTGAGTGAGCGGCAACGTCCAAGCTGACAGCTTTTGCAGGCGAGATTGCAAGTAACGGCGCGCTTATGCCTTACCAAGCTTTTCCAATGCCTCTGGCGCGAGCGCCTTGATGGCGTTCAGGAGCAGATGAAGGTCAGTTTCGCGTGTGCGGTGATTTGTGATGTTCACCCGAATGGCCAGTTTGCCGTTTACCCGCGTTGTCGAAGGTGCTGCAGCACCCGTCTCCTGTAGCCTGATGACGATTTCCTCGTTCAACGCGTCGAGGTCGGCATCAGACAGATCCTCGGCCACGTAGCGGAAGCAGCAGATAGACGTCTCAATAGGTGCCAGTCGTTCGAATGAGGGGGCGGCATCGACGAGAGCGGCCAGCGTGCGGACAAGCTGGCAATTGCCAGAGATGGCGGCGCCCAGTCGCTCTGGGCCAAACTCTGCAATATGTGCCCAGACCTTCAACGCCCGGAAGCCCCGCGAGAGCTCCGGTCCGTACTCTACCGGCCACGGGTTTCCAGCAGCGAGGCCTCGCTCAGTCGCCTTCAGATAGTCCGGCCGTGTTGAGAAGGCTTGGCCGTGCAACGCCTCGTCCCGCACCAGAACGAAGCCCGCGTCATAGTTCACGTGCAGCCATTTATGGAAATCGAAAGCGATCGAGTCTGCCCTATCGATGCCGCGCAGCTTGGAGGCGACGTCTTCACTCAAAATCCCGGAAGCCGCAAACGCACCATCAATGTGGAACCAGAGACCTTCGGCCTCAGCGATATCCGCAATGCCGTTCAGCTCATCGATTGCACCTGTATTCACCGTACCGGCAGTCCCGATGATGGCGAAGGGAACAAGGCCCGCGGCCCGGTCCTCTGCGATGGCCGCCTTAAGCGCCGAAAGATCAATTTGGAACGCATCGTTCACCGGCACTTTGCGCAGCGCAGAAGTCCCAAGACCCAGAATATCCAGCGCGCGGGCATTGCATGCATGCGCCTCTGCCGAACTGTAGGCGACGAGCTTCGAGCCACCGACTCCAGCCTCTCGAGACGCAAAGCCAAGCGCCGCGTCCCGCGCCACCTTCAGGGCAACGACTGTCGCCATGGACGTTCCAGTTACCACTAGGCCGCTCGCCGTCTTCGGAAAGCCAAACTGCTGAGCGACCCAGTCGGACAGCGCGCGCTCCACTCTCAGGCCAACATGATCGCGCCCGCCACAATTGGCGTTGATTGCAGCTTCGATCATTGAGGGCAGCAGGCCAAACGGCGTGCCGCTACCATGCACCCAGCCGAGGAAGCGCGGATGCGTATTTCCAACCCCGTAAGGCAAGAGCGACGCCAGCGCCGCGTCCACTCCTTCTGGCCCGAGGGGCGAAGCGCCTAGGGCCCTCTCAATCTGCGCGTCCACGCTCTCAGGCACGGGCGTCCAGACCCTTCCGGTCCCGGCCTGCTCAAGCTTGTCCAGCGCACGGTCCAACGTCTCATGAGCCCGGCGCCTGAAATCAGTCCAGTCCTCAGGTTCAAGGGAGGCTTTTGCGTGAAAGTCGGTCAAATCATCATCCATGGATTGGAATGGGACGAAGCCACTCACTCGTCTCTAGTCGCTCTCATAGCAATCAGGTGATGTGCCGCGGTCCGCATCAAGTTCTTTCAGCTCATGCCGCCGGATAATGAAAAGACCGATCAGTCCGGACACTGCGTTGGCTATGAAGGTCGCAATCGCAAGGCCCAGGAACCCACCGGTCAGGACGCCGATCCAGGCACCGCTCGCCAGCAAGCCGATCGCCCGGCCCGCCCCGATAAATAGGCCGCTCACCGAACGCCCGAGACCGTTGAGCGCCGCCGTCAGCGAAATGATGACCCCATAGCCTGCATAGGACAGCGGAACGATAGCGAGGTAGAGCGCGGCCACCTCTCGTGTCGCCTCAGACTCGGTGAAGAAGGAAACGAGCCACTCACCCCCGAAATAGAAGAAAACGGCGAGAACGACTGCCCACACAATGGAGACCTGCGCGGAGAACCAGAGGCTTTCGCGTGAACGCTCTGTTTTACCAGCGCCGCTATTCTGTCCGATAAATGGCGCTGAGGCCGCAGACAGGGCGAGCAGAGGAACGACTGAGAAAGACTGGATCTTCGTCACGAGACCGAAAGCGGCGACTTCTGCAGAACCAATCGTTGAAACAGCTGCCGTGGCAATCGAAAGGGCAATCGGATTAACCGAAGTAGAGAGCGAGGCCGGCAAACCAATGCGGGCCACCTGCTGCCAGCGAGCAAGCCCTCTTTTCAACGACCCGATTGAGGCTGCGAGCAAATCTTTTCGCCAAAGCAGATAGAACGCACCGATCGTGGACACACCTCGCGCCGTGATTGTTGCGACGGCTGCACCTTGCATCCCGAATTCGGGGACCGGGCCGAGTCCGAAAATGAAAACTGGATTGATCGCAATGTTCAGCACCGCGATCGAGCTCATCAGGATTGCCGGGCTTACTCCATCTCCCGTCGCGCGCAGCAATCCATTGGTTGCGACCGGGACGACGAGGAAAACTACGCCCGCGAACCATATCATCATGAAGGCCTTGGCATCTTCATGGATCTGCCCCTCAGCACCGAGAAGGCTAAGGATCGGCCCTATAAAGAGAAATCCGAAGACAGACAGCGCAACGGAAATGATGACCGCCATGCCGATAGCGCCTGTCGTGAGCTCTGCCTGTTCTTCGATTGACGCGTCGGCGCCGATCATTCGGGAAAGGACAGATGAGGCACCCGCGCTGAGACCGATGGCCAGGCTGATCAGTGTCATCACAATCGGAAAGGTGTAGGAGATCGCCGCCAGCTTCTCCTCACCAAGCTGCCCGACAAAATAGGCATCGGAAACGCCGATCGCTTTCACGGCCAGAACGCCCGATATCATCGGAATCCAGATCTTCGAAAAGGATGCGCGCACGGAGCCGTCGGTAAGTTGCAAGAGCCTGCCTTTCGAACGTCGTTTCGGCCTGCAGCGACCGGCAGGCACCGCAGCGGAGCTATGACGCCGCGCTGCCGCGTCCAGCGATGATGCCCGCGTCAGCTTGACCTTGCGGCCATGAAGCAGCACATCGCGGGACATGAGCATCAAACCGATCCACATCATTGGCGGCGGCATGGCCGGGTCCGAAGCGGCCTGGCAGGCTGCGAATATGGGTGTCCCCGTCATCATCCATGAGATGCGCGGCGTACGCGGCACCGAAGCACACCAGACTGACAAGCTGGCAGAACTCGTCTGCTCGAACTCTTTCCGGTCGGACGATCACACCTCGAACGCGGTCGGTGTCCTTCACGAGGAGATGCGCCGCGCCAATGGCCTGATCATCACCAAGGGCGGCGAGCACTCTGTGCCGGCCGGCAGCGCGCTGGCGGTCGACCGTGAAGGTTTCTCTGAAGACGTCACCGCGACGCTCGAATCCCACCCCAACATCACGATCGTACGCGAAGCTATCGACGACATCCCGCCCGAAGACTGGGACAGCGTCATCATCGCGACGGGTCCGCTCACCTCGATCAAGCTCGCAGAAGCCATCCGCGCACATACGGGGGAGGAAGATCTCGCCTTCTTCGACGCCATCGCACCCATCGTCTATTTCGACAGCATCGACATGAACAAGGCGTGGCGCCAGAGCCGTTACGACAAGCCCGGCCCGCACGGGGAAAAAGCCGCCTACATCAACTGCGGGATGAATGAGGAGCAGTATAACGCCTTCATCGACGCGCTAATCGCTGGTGAGAAAACCGAGTTCAAGGACTGGGAAAAAGACACGCCATACTTTGAGGGCTGTCTTCCGATCGAAGTCATGGCCGAACGCGGCCGCGAAACGCTGCGTTTCGGCCCGATGAAGCCGGTTGGTCTGACCAATCCGCACGATCCGGACGTGAAATCCTATGCTGTCGTCCAGCTCCGCCAGGACAATGCGCTCGGCACGCTCTGGAACATGGTCGGTTTCCAGACAAAGCTGAAGTACGGCGCGCAGGCGGACATCTTCCGGATGATCCCGGGGCTGGAAAACGCCCAGTTCGCCCGCCTCGGCGGCATTCACCGCAACACCTTCCTCAATTCTCCAAAGCTGCTCGACAGCCAGCTGCGCATGAAATCGATGCCACGCCTTCGCTTCGCCGGACAGGTGACAGGCGTTGAAGGCTATGTCGAAAGCGCCGCCATGGGCCTGCTGGCTGGCAGGTTCGCTGCCGCAGAGCGGCTCGGCCAAGAGCTCGCGCCGCCACCACCAACGACTGCGCTCGGCGCTCTTGTAGGTCACATCACGGGCGGCCACCTTGAGGGCAAGCAGAGCTTCCAGCCGATGAACATCAATTTCGGCCTCTTCCCTGACCCGGACCCTGAAACCATCCCGAAAAAGGATGAGGAAGGCCGACGCCTGCGCGGCAAGGCCAAGGGCCGCGCCAAGAAGGGCGTGCAGGCCGTTCGCGCGCTGCAGGATATCGACGCCTGGCTGGCAGCTCAGCGAGAGCCGGTTGCGGCCGAGTAGCCTGCCATGCGGGTTCTGCTGACCGGGTCTTCTGGCTGGCTGGGCCGCTACCTCGCGCCCTTGCTTGAGAGAAGCGGCCACAAGGTCACCGGCCTCGACGTCGCACCGGGAGCGTACACCAGCGAGATCGGCACGATCGCCGACCGGCCTTTCGTAAACCGCGTCATTTCAGATCACGGGATCGAAGCGATCATACATGCTGGCGGCCTTCACAAGCCGGACATTGCACGCTTCCCGAGACAGGCCTTCATCGACGTCAATGTAACGGGTACGCTGAACCTGCTCGAAGCCGCCGCTGCTGCTGGCCACGAACGATTGGTCTTCACCTCGACGACGTCCCTGATGATCTCGCAGGCGATCCGCTCAGAATTGAGCGATCAGGCGACATGGCTGGATGAAAGCCACGCCCCGCTTGCGCCGCGTAATATCTATGGCGTCACCAAGCTCGCGGCCGAAAACCTTTGTCGTGAGGTCCATCAGCAGACAGGGCTCGCCTGCCTGGTCCTTCGCACATCCCGCTTCTTCCCCGAAGAAGACGACACGCTGACCGACCCGCCGCCCGAAAACCTGAAAGCAAACGAATTTCTGAACCGCCGGCTGACGGTCGAGGACGCGGCCCGTGCACATCTGGCCGCGCTTGAGAAAGCGCCGGACATCGGCTTCGGCGTCTATATTGTCTCTGCCCCGACACCTTTCTCGCGGCAGGATTGCGCGGCCCTGAAAGCCGCAGCACCAGACGTCATTGCTCATTACTTTCCTGACGCAGCTGATCTCTATACCGCGCGCGGCTGGAAGCTGCCCACCTCAATTGGCCGGGTGTACGACGCATCTGCGTTTCAGCGCGACCTTGGCTTCAAGTTCCAGACAGACTTTGCGGCCATGCTCAATGCTCTTCGCCGAGGCGAGGACCTGCCCTTCGCCCACGATGCCGCCTATCCATCGCCAAGCGTCGAGGGCGCTGATCTGATCTGGCGAGACTGATCCGAAAAGCAGTGCTATGAGCGCGGCCATGACAGCGCTCTATGACACCATCGGCGTCGACTACGCCCAGCTTCGCAAGCCCGATCTGCGGATTGCGCGCCAGATACATGCCGCACTTGGTGACGCCCGAACTATCCTGAATGTCGGCGCAGGAAGCGGCTCATACGAACCGCAAGGGCGCGAGCTGACAGCGATTGAGCCTTCGGCAGAAATGATCGCCCAGCGCCCGCTTTCTGATGCGGTCGCGATACAAGGCTCAGCCGAGGCCCTCCCCTTCACCGACAAGAGCTTCGACGCCTCGATGGCCGTACTAACGATCCATCACTGGAGCGATCAGGCGAAGGGCTGCGCCGAGATGCGCCGGGTCACGCGCGGTCCAGCAGTCTTCCTGACCTTCGATGCTGGCCATAAGGATTTCTGGCTGTTCGATTATTTCCCGGCCCTGCTCACCCTCGATGAAGCCGCCATGCC